>JASLMY010000075.1 GCA_030746295.1 Alphaproteobacteria bacterium
CGCGAGCGCTACTACGAGGCGCACGACCTGATCATGAAGGCCTGGCAGACGCCCGAGACCTTCGCCTTCAACGGCCGCCACAACCAGCAGCGCTACGTCAACATCTGGCCCCGGCCGGTGCAGAAGCCGCACCCGCCGATCTGGATCCCGGGCGGCGGCTCGGTCGAGACCTGGCAGTGGTGCGCCGAGATGGACTACGTCTACTCCTACCTCTCCTATTTCGGCTACAAGGCCGGGCAGTCGACGGTGAAGGGCTTCTGGGACGAGATGGACCGGCTGGGCAAGGACCGGAACCCCTACCGGGCCGGATTCCTGCAGTTCGTCGGCGTCGCCGAGACGCACGAGGAGGCGTTGCGGCTCTATAAGGAACCGGCGGAATACTTCTACGACCGCTGCCTGCGCCTCGACCCCCGCTTCGCCCAGCCGCCCGGCTACACGACCGAAGCGACCGTGCGCGCCCGTGTCGAGTCCATGATCAGCCGGGCTGCCGACCAGGCGCTGGCCCGGCGGCCAACGGCGCGCGAGTTCCAGGACATTCTCGACGAAGGCTACGTCATCGTCGGCACCCCCGACGAGGTCGCCGAGCGGCTGCGCGAGGTGGTGACCGACCTCAACATCGGCCATCTGATGCTGCTCTTGCAGTTCGGCAACATGGGCGCCGATCTCGCCAAGTACAACACCAAGCTCTTCGCCGAAGAGGTCAAGCCGCAGATCGAAGGCCTCTTTGACGACGAGTGGGAGGATCACTGGTGGCCCCGCCCGATGGCCCGCAAGCAGCCGGCCGCGCCGTTGGCGGCGGCGTCATGAACGGTGTGTCGGAGCGTACCGTCGAGGTCGGCGGCCAGGCTTGCCGGGTCTGGGAAAAAGGCACCGGCGCGCCGCTCGGCTTCCTGTCCGGGCTCGGCGGGCTCATGCGCTGGACGCCTTTCCTCGACCGCCTGGCCGAGCACCGGCGCGTCATCGCCCCTTCACTGCCGGGATTTCCGGGCTCGGGCCGGGGCCACGACGCTCTCGACAGCCAGCTCGACTGGATCCTGGCAACGCACGACCTCTTGGCCGCGGCGGAGCTGAAGGGCGCCGACCTCGTCGGCGTCTCGATCGGCGCCTCGCTCGCCGCCGAGGTTGCGGGCATCTGGCCGGAGATGGTCCGCCGCCTGGTGCTGGTAGCACCGCTCGGCATCTTCGACGAGGCCGAACCGGTGGCGGACGTCTGGGCCCAGCCGCCGGGCGAGCAGGGCGTCGTGCTGGCGCGCGACGCGCAAGCCTACGAGGCGGCGACGGCGGTGCCCGACGGCGAGGACCTGGCGGAATGGCAGATCCTGGGCATTCGCGCCAACGAGGCGGCGGCGCGCATCCTCTGGCCGTTGAGCGATACCCGGATCGCCAAGCGGCTCGGCCGCATCGGTCAGGACACGCTGATCCTCTGGGGCGAGGACGATGCCGTGATCCCGGCGAGCTATGCCAAGCGATTTGCGAACGAAATCTTGGGGCCGACGACGCTGGCGACGATCCCGGGCGCGGGGCATCTGGCCGAGATCGACGCGCCCGATCAGGTCGCCGAAGCCGTGCTCGAGTTTCTCGGCTGAGACTCCGGGCGGCGATCGGCAGGGCATATCGGCGTCGATCGGATCGGAGACATGAACAGGGCGTCGCCGGCTGACACGGAGAGCGGCGCCGGTGGCGGCGAGCCTCGGCGGCTCGGCATTCTCTGGTTGCCGCTCGTCCTTCTCGTCGTCCTGCATCTGGGTAGTCTCGCGCGCGACGGCGGCGCCGTCCTCGGCGGGGTACTGGACGGGCCCGATTCATACATGCGATTGGTCCGGGTGGCGGAGTTGGCCGAGAGCGGTGCCTGGTACAGCTCGCGCATGCCACGTAGCAACACGCCCTACGGCGAAGAGCTGCATTGGACGCGCCCTTTTGACGTTCTGCTCCTCGCTGGTGGTTCCGCCTTTGGCCTCGGTGGTGGCCTCGATTTCGGCCTGCGCCTCTGGAGCCTACTCTTTGGTCCGCTCCTGCATCTCGCCACGGTGCTGGCTCTGATCTGGTCGGTACGGCCGCTGCTCGACCGTCAGACACAGTTCCTGATGGCCTTGATGGCGCTCTTTCAGGCCAGCGTCTTTTACCAGTTCCTCCCCGGACGGGTCGACCACCATGGCTTGCTGGCGTTTCTCTTCGTCGTCTTGACGGGGCTCGGCATTCGGATCATCGGTGCGCCGGAGGCGCGACGCCCGGCCATCGTGGCCGGCGCATTGGCGGCCCTGGCCGTCTGGTTGAGCGTTGAAGGCGGGCTCGCCATTGCCGTCGCTCTGGCGGCCATCGTCATCGTCTGGCTCACCCGTCCTGCCGAGGGCGCCGTCGCCGGCCTTCGGTTCTCGGCCTCGGCAGCGCTCGGCCTCGCCCTGGCGATCGCCATCGAGCGGCCGCCGGCGGAGTGGCTCGCCGACGAGTACGACCGCATATCGATCGTGCATCTCTGGGCCTTCGTCTCGAGCGCCCTCTTCTGGCTCTGCCTCCATCTCTGGTTCCGACATGGCCGCGAGCCGCCGCTGACGGCACGGCTGTCGCTGCTGGGCCTCGGCGTTGTTGTCGGGGGCGCCGCCATGTGGGCGGGCTATCCGAAGTTCTTCGCCGGACCGATGGCCGAAGTGGCACCCGCGATCAAGGCGCTCTGGTTCCAGCGTGTTACCGAGGTCATGTCGCCGGTCGCCCAACCAGGCCTTGGCCACACGATCCATCTTCTCTGTCTTTATCTGGGGGCGGTTCTGCCGGCCCTGCTCTATCTGCCGGCCTTGATCCGGCACATCGAAGGTGTTCGGCGACGATGCTGGTTGCTGCTGGCGCTGACGCTCGTCGCGGCGACGGCGCTGGGGCTCTACCAACTCAGGTGGAGCACCTATGCGCAACTGGCCGCGATGCCGGCCTATGCGGTGCTGTTGAGCCGCACCTTGGCGTTGCTGGGCCTCTCGCTGACCGGAGATACCGTGGTGCCGCGATCGATAGCCCGCCTGTTGGCACCGGCCTTCGGCCGCGTGATCGTGCTGCTGGCCTTCGGCTTCGGCTTCATCGCCTTCGGCTGGCTTTTCAAGCCTGGCGGAGAGGCCGCGGCGACGGAGACCGCGGCACAGATAGTGCGGGCCTGCGATCTCAGATCCATCAGCCGCCATCTCGATGATTCATCCATCCATGGCAACCGCTCGCGACGGATCCTCACCTATATCTTCGACGGCCCGGAGATCCTCTATCGGACCCGGCATCAGGTGGTCGGGACACCCTATCATCGAAACGACGCCGGCATGCTGGACACCTATGCCTTCTTCAGCGCGGCCGAGGACGCGACCGCGCGCCGGATCGCGGCGAAGCGCGGCATCGAGCTCGTGCTGCTCTGCCCGAGCGGCAGCGAGCGGCTCTTCTACACCGGTGGCGAGGCGGAGATCCTGCTCGACCGACTGGCCCGGGACGCGGCACCGGCCTGGCTGAAGCCGTTGCCGCTGCCACCGGCGCTTGCCAGCCAATACCGCCTCTTCGAGGTCCGGCTCCGATGACGATCAGGGGCGCGATCGCGGGTGGGCTCGCCCTCCTGGTCCTGATCCATGTCGCGATCCTCGCCGTCGGCCGCCAGCCGCTCGCCGAGCGCGGGCTGAGCGGCCCCGATTCCTACACCCGCATGGTGCAGGTGGGTGAGCTCTGGCGGAGCGGCGAATGGCACCAAGCGACCCTGCCGCGCAGCAACACGCCCTTCGGCGAGCCTCGGGTCTGGACCCGCGCCTTCGATATCGTGCTGCTGGCGGGCGCCTTGGTCATGACGCCGGCGGTCGGCTTTGACACCGCACTACATCTCTGGGCCCTACTGGTCGGGCCATTGCTGCATCTGGCGGCACTGGCGGCGCTGCTTTGGGCGGTGGCGCCGTTGTTGGGTGTCGAGGCGCTGGTCTATCTCGCCGTCCTGTTCCCGTTCCAGGTCTCGGTCACGGCCCAGTTCATGAGCGGGCGCCCCGATCACCATGCCTTGCAGGCGCTTCTCTTCGTCGTCCTGGTGGGCCTCGGCATTCGTCTCCTGGCCGACGTGGCGCGGCGATCGGTGGTGGCGCTGGCGGCACTGGCGGCGGCGGCGGCGCTCTGGGTCAGCGTCGAGGGCCTGCTCGTGGTCGGGCTCGTCTTCGCCGCACTGGGTCTGGCGTGGACCGGGCGCGGCCTGGCGGTGGCGCGCCGGGGCCTCGGCTTCGCCGCGCTGCTGGCTGCCGCTTTGATCGTGGTCCTGGCGATCGAGCGTCCGCCCGCACGCTGGCCGGCCGCGGACTACGACCGCCTCTCGGCCGTGCACCTCTGGCTGGTGGTCCTCGTCGCCGGGGCTTGGCTGGTAGCGCTCGCGGGCGAAGCCTGGGCCCGGATCGTGATACCCCCTGGTTGGCGGGTGGTCCTGGCCGTGGCGCTCATCGGCGCCGTGGCGGCGGCGATGTGGCTCGTCTTTCCCGCCTTTTTCGGCGGGCCGATGGTGGCCGTGCCGCCGGAGGTTCTGGCGCTTTGGCAGCAGCACATCTCGGAGTTCCGGCCGGCGCTCGATCGGGCGAGCCTGGCGAACAGCCTACATCTGATCCTGGTCTTCCTCGGCCCGGCGCTGCCGGCACTGCTCTATCTGCCGTTTCTCGTCCGCCGCGCCGAGCCGTCGGCGCGGCGCGGCTGGCTCTTGCTTGGCCTGGCCCAGGCAGTTTATCTGCCGCTCTCGCTCTATCAGCTCCGGTGGGGGATCTATGCCGAATTGTTGAGCCTGCCGATCTATGCCCGGATCCTGCAGGATCTGGCGGCCGTCTTGCTGCGCCCCGCCATCGCCGCTCCGGTGCGTGGCCTGTCCAAGGCCGCACTGGTGCTGCTCTTCGCCCTCGGACCGGTCTCGCTCGGATGGCTGGCCCGGCCGGCACCGGCCCCGGACGTGGCGGGGGCGAGCGTCCAGTTCTGCGACATTCGCGCGGTCTCGGCCTACCTGATGCGTCCCGACACCTATGGCGATCGGCCGCGGCGCCTTCTCACCTACATCTTCGACGGCCCCGAGTTGCTCTACCGCACGCACCACAGCGTCGTCGCCACGCCGGACCACGCCAACGCCGAGGGCATTGCCGATACGCTCGCGTTCTTCGCCGCCGCCGACCCGGAGGCGGCACGAACGGTTGCCGCCAAACGCGGCATCGAGCTGTTGCTGCTCTGCCCGGCCGAGCGCGAGAGCCGACAGTATCTGAGGGAGGGAGAGGCCAGCCTGCTCGCGCGCCTGATCGCCGGCGCGCCGCCGCCCTGGCTGGCCCCGATGCCGCTGCCCGGCACGCTTGGCGACGATTATCTGCTGTTCGAAGTACGGCTTTAGGCCGGCCGTCTCAAGCGCTGGCGGCGCTCGCCTGGCCGTTGTGGGCGATGACGAACTCGATGAAGGCGGCGGCGTGCAACGGCTTGCTGATCCAATAGCCCTGGGCCTCGTCGCAGCCCTTGGCGCGCAGAAACTCGAACTGGGACTCGTCCTCGACTCCCTCGGCGACGACGGCGAGGCGCAAGCTGTGCGCCAGATTGATGATCGCCGTAGTTATATTGGCGCTGTCGCCGTCGGTGATCACGTCCCGGACGAAGGTCTGGTCGATCTTCAGGCTGTCGATCGGGAAGCGTGACAGATAGGCCATCGAGGAATAGCCGGTGCCGAAGTCGTCGATCGCCAGGCTGAGGCCGAGCTCGCGCAGCTCTGACAGGATGCTGTTGGCCGACGCGCCCGTCGCCATCGCCATGCCTTCGGTGATCTCGAGCTCCAGGCTGCGGGGGTCGATCCGGGAGTTCTCCATGGCATTCTTGATGACGTCGATCAGGTTTTCGCGCTTGAAGTCGGCCGGCGACAGGTTGAAGGAGATCTTCAGGCTCGGCAGCCCGGCATCGCTCCATTCCCTGATCTGCTGACAGAGCTTGCGCAGCACGGTGTCGGTGACCTTGGGGATCAGGCCGGTGTTCTCGGCGACCGGAATGAAAAGCCCGGGCGAGACCATGCCGCGTTCCTCGTGGTACCAGCGAACCAGGGCCTCGGCGCCGACGACGCGCCCGCTGGCGAGGTCGACCTTGGGCTGGAAGTTGAGGAACAGGTCCTCGGCCTCGAGCGCCTTGCGAAGGTCTTGCTCGAGGGCTTTGCGCTCCTGCACATCGGCGTTCATGTCCGAGTCGTAGAGCCGATACTTGTTCCGCCCTTCCTGCTTGGCGCGATAGAGCGCGAGGTCGGCGTTCTTGATCAGCTTGTCGGGCTCCACGTCGTCGTGCGGGAACACCGTGACGCCGATGCTGGTGCCGGTGAAAACGCGCTCGTCGCCGAGATCGAAAGGCTGCGCGAGGCTGTTGATGATCCGTCGGGCCAGCACCTCGACGCCGATTTCGCTGTTGAGGTTGGTCTGGATGATGCCGAACTCGTCGCCGCCGAGGCGGCAGACGGTGTCCGACCTTCGGGCGCATTCCAACAGCCGTTCCGCGACCTGCTTCAAGAGCGCGTCTCCGGCGGGGTGGCCGAGTGTATCGTTGACGTCTTTGAAATGGTCGAGGTCCAAGAGCAGCACCGCCACCATCCGCTCGATGCGGCCGGCGCTGCTCAGCGCCTCGGCCAGGCGTTCCTGAAAGACGACGCGGTTCGGCAGACTGGTCAGCGAATCCAGATTGGCGATTCGGCGCAAGGCTTCCTCCGAGCGCTGTCGCCGCTCGGCGATGCGATTGATGGTCTCGGCCAGCTTTCCGAACTCGTCGTCTCGCTCCATGGAGATGCGATAGCCGAGGTCGCCGCTGCCCATGGACCGGGCGCCCTCGGTCAGGGCCACGATCGGCCTGACAATGCCGCGAATCAGAACCAGGGCCGTACTGGCGCCCATCAAGCCGCCGAACGCTGTCATGACGCTGAGGTAGATGATGACCCGGTCGATGCCATCGGCCACGTCTTTCCAGGTGGTGCGTCGCAGTTCCTCCAGCCGTGGCAAGGTGATCGTCTCGACATCGTCGGCGAGCGCCGCTATCGCCTTCTCGAAGTCGCCGACGGCGGCGAGCCGCCGCGTCCGCGGCCCCGACCACGAGCGCGGCCTGCCGGCGAACCTCGGCGAAGTCGGCCGCCAGGTCGCGGAACCACCGCTGGCCGGCGTCGCTGGTGCCGCCGGCCGAATAAAGCGAGCCCAGCGTCTCGAAACTCGTCTCGGCCTGCTTCAGCACCGGCTGGTAGGAGAGGCCCGGCGCGCCCGCGTAAGCGTTGATCGTGTTTTCCAGTTGGTGCAGCCGGGTCTGGACCTCGCGGGCACGGTTGCGGCGCTGTAGCGACCACACTTCGCCGGCGGGGCCGCCGCTCTCGATATAGCGATCGATTCGCTCGGAGGCCTTCCGGCCCGAGGACTGGAACAGCCGCAATGCGGCCTCTCTCTTCTCGCCCTCGTCCTTGGCCCCTGTGCCCAGTCGGCGCAACTCGTCCAGTCGTTTCGCGATCGCGTCACCGGCCGCGGCACCGATTGTGCCCAACTCGGCGTTCCGGGCCTGGGCTTCGTCCAGGGCGTCGAGCCATGCATCGCCGCCATCGCGCAGGCTCGGGACACTGGCCCGCAGGGCCCGACCGAGGCCTCTGACGGCGTCTGCTTGCCGGCCTTCGAACGCGGAAACACGGTCGAAGTCCGCCTCTGTCCGCGTGCTCAGCAAGGAGGCGACGGCGCTGGTGATGAAGAAGAGAAATAGGAGGACGCCGAATGCCAGCGCTACCCGCTTCGCGATGCCGAAGGTCATGCCCGGTCGCCCAGTGCCACGTCCACCTCAGTCGCGACCGACGGCTCAATGTGACGAGGTCCGCGGCCCTGGCCTCGTCCCAAAAGACCGGATCCATCGAACCCGATCGCAACGGCTACGGTCGGTAGCCCTCGACCCCGAAGGCGAATCATCTGGAAAATTACTATCATCGGCGGGCCGAGCTTGTCCAACGAGGATGGTTTCGGCGGTGGCGGGGAAGTCAGTGCCGCTCGATCGTCAGCTCGAAGACGGCGCCGCGATAGACGATCAGGATCTTGGTGTCGCCGGCGGCGATGCGCGCGTTCAGCTTGGCGCTGTTCACGTAGTCGTGGTGCGTCACGTATTTGCCCATGCTCTTGTCGATTGCCTGGCCCGGTGCGGCGACCGCCTTTTCGATGTCGGGAAAGACGCCGCTCTGCATCTCGCCGTCGGGTATGACGATCGCGCCCGCGCTGCGCGCGGCTTCGGCCTCGCTGCCCGAGAGGCGTCGCGCCGTGATCGTATCGGACTTCCGATAGTAGCCGAGGCGCTGCATTTCCTTACCCGTCCGCAGCCGGGCCTCGCCTTCCGGCAGCCCTTGGCTCTTGAATCTCCGCAGCGCCTCGGCATGGGCGGAGCGCATCGCTCTGAGGCGCTCGACCTCGGCGAAGATCGAGCGCTCCTCGAGCCAACGCGGCTCGGGCATGCCGTTGGGAAACAATTTGCGGTAGCGCGCGCTTTCGAGCTGGATGTCCAGGCCGCCACTGCCGTGATCCACGGCCAGGATGGCGAGCGGGTAATATTGGGGGCCACGCGGCGTCATCAGCTCTTTCCCGTCCCGGACAGCGTCCTCGTTGTAGCCCGTGGTGGTGAAATGGCCGTTTTGCCATGAATCGGTCTCCTCGAAGCTGTCGGTGAGGTTGTTCCAGCGACGGCGGAGGCCGAAACTCTCGGAGCGGGGGACCTTGGGCAGGCTGACGGCGACGGTGTATTCGAGGCCGCCATTCTCGGCCCAGCGGAGGCGGACCCGCGGGATGGCGTAAAGGCGGCCGCGGTAGTGCCTCAGGTGCCGGCCTTCGAGGGGCGAGGCGGGCCAACGCTTCAGCGCTTCGATGCTGCTGCTTTCAAGGTCCAGGCGGTTCAAGGAGAAGCGATCGCCGAGCACGTAGGCGTGTGCCGGCGGCGTGAAGTGCTCGTAGCCGAGGCCCCAGCTGATGCCTTCCGTCTCGCGGTGCACGAAGTAGATGCCGCTACCGTCCTGGGCGTAGATCGGGGCGTAGAAGCCTTCCAGCCGGTCGTAGCGCACCCGATAGACGACGCCCAGGCCAACCAGCCCGGCGATGACGACGGCGACGAGCAGGGCGACGAGCCATTTCGCCATCGTAGGCCGCCGGTGCCTCAGTGCTCGGCGCCCGCCACCTTGGCCGGCACCTCCTTATAGAAGCAGCTCAAGTAGCCGTGGCCGCAGACCGGGTGCTCGGGCACGGTCTCGAAGACGACGGTGTCGTCGTCGCAGTCGACCAGGACGCGGCCGATCCGAACCTCGTGGCCGTCGTCCTCGCCCATCCGCCAGACCCGGCCGAGGGTGCGGCGATAGAGCGTCAACAGCCCGGTCTCGCAGGAGAGGCGCCAGGCCTTCTCGTTCATGAAGCCGACCATCAGCACTTCGCGCGTGTAGGCGTGTTGCAACACGCAGGGCACCAGGCCGCCCATCTTGTCGAAGTCCAGCGTCACCGGTTCGAAGACAGGACTATCGCTCGCTTGCATCGTCTTCTCCTCATCCCAGCCTAGGTGTCCTGAAGCGTGTCCTTGTAGACCCGGCCGTCCTTCATCACCAGGCGCACGCGTCTCGCCTCCGCCAGGCCGCGGATGTCGTCGAGGGGGTCGCCGTCGTAGACGACGACGTCGGCGATCTTGCCCGCCTCCAAGGTGCCGAGGTCGGGATAGCCGAGGAACCGTGCCGCCGTTGCCGTTCCCGCGACGATCGCCTCCATCGCCGTCATGCCGAGGTAGTCGACCATGTAGGCGAGCTCGATCAGGTTGCGGCCGGTCAGCAGGCGGTGCGATTGGTCGGTGCCCATCGCCACCTTGACGCCGCGGCGAACGGCCTCCTTGAAGAGCGGGATCTGCCGCTCGAGGCCGGCCATGATGCGGGCCTCCTTACTGTCCTCGTCGGCGAGCTGTTGTGCCGCCCAGGCCCGGTCCTGACGGCGATGCTTGGCACCCTCGGGCACCAGGGCCAGCGTCGGCACCCACCAGGTGCCTTGCGACAGCATTTGATCGACGCATTCCTCGTCGAGGAACCAGCCGTGCTCGAGCGAGCGGATGCCGCCCGCGAGCGCGTTCTTGACGCCTTGCCGGCCCTCGGCGTGGACCGCGACATAGGTGCCCTTGGCGGCGGCCTCGGCCACCGCGACCCGGATCTCGTCCAGGCTGAACTGGGTCTCGTCGTAGTCGTCGGTCACCGAGGTGACACCGCCGGTGGTGCAGATCTTGAGGAAGTCGGCGCCGCGCATCAGGAACTCGCGGCAGACCCGGCGCATGCCGTCGACGCCGTCGGCGATGTTGTTCGGCAGCCAGCCGCGCTTGGGCACGTGAAAGCCCGCCGGCACGAAGCAGTCGCCGTGGCCGCCCGACTGACTGATCATGGCGATCGCGACCTGGAGGCGCGGCCCGGCGACGATGTCTTCCGCCACCGCTTGGCGAAAGCCGGCATCGGCGCCGCCGGTGTCGCGCGCCGTGGTGATGCCGCAGTGAAGCGTCCGGCGCAGGATCTCGGCCGAGCGGAAGACGTTGTAGGTGGCCGGGTTCTTCAGGTGCTGGCCATAGTCGCGCGCCCTGTAGCTGCAATGTAGGTGGCAGTCGACGAAACCGGGCAGGATGGTGCCGCCGCCGGCGTCGATCCGTGTTGCGTCAGTCGGCAACGCCACCGCGCTCGCCGCCCCGGCGGCGGCGATTCGGCCCTCGACGATGACGACGACGCCGTCCTCGACCGGGTCGCGGCCGGTGCCGTCGATCAGCCTGCCGCCGACGATTGCCAGGCTCATTCCTCGGGCTCCTCTCGTCCGCACATCACGCGTATTTCAACGCCTCCTCGGCGAAGCGGCGTGCCATCGTCGCCGGCCGTCGGGCGCCGATGATCGAGCGGCCGATGATGGCGTAGCGCCGGCAGCCGTCGGCGGCCCCGAAGGCGTCGTCGATGCTGCCGCCGAGCGTGCCGATCCCCGGCAGGAAGACCGAGGGTCGCTCGAAGCGCTTTCGCACCTTGCCGACATGGCGACGCACTTTTCGCGGCTCGTTGGCGGGGATGATGACATGGTCGACGCCGGCCGCCGTCGCCTCGTCCAGGATGCGCCCCAGCGCGCCGTCGTGGACGAAGCCGCCATGGCGGGCGCGGTATTCGGGGTAGGGCAGCTCACCGCCGACGAGCGGCGTCATGCCGCGCTGGCGCGTCCGCTCGGCGAACTGGCGCACCGCCTCGCGGCCGGCCAGCGGGAACAGAACCAGGCCGTCGGCCCCGGCATCGCGGCAGGCCTTGGTGAAGCCGTCCGACATCGAGGGGATGTCGGTTCCGGCCTTCTGGTGGTCGTAAAGCACCGGCAGGTCGGTGAGCCCACGCACCGCGTCGATCGCCGGGCCGAGGCCGAGACGGAGCGCGATCACGGCGCCGAGCTTGTAGCCGACCACGCCGTCCACCTCGCAGGTCGCCGCGACGATGCGCTTCAGCCGCTCGGCGTCATCGACGTCCAGCGCCGGGATGATGCCGGCCTCGGCGGTGATCAGGGGGCTGCGCCTCGGCATGCGCGACGCCTACCCGGCGGCCGACTGGCGCTCGGCGATGATGCGCCGGGCGCTGGGCTTGATCTCGCCCATGTCCATGCTGGCGTCGATGGCGGTGACACTGTGGGTGAGCGCGCCCACCGAGATGATATCGACGCCGGTGGCGGCAATCGGCACGATGGTCTCTTCGTTGATGCCGCCCGAGGCCTCGGTCAGCACCCGGCCGTCGACCAGCTTCAGCGCCTCCGTCATCTCGCCGAGCGTCATGTTGTCGAACATGATGACGTCGACGCCGACGTCCAACGCTTCCTGCACCTGCTCGAGGGACTCGCATTCGAGCTCGATTTTGAACGTGTGCTGGGCGTGATGGCGCAGAGTCTCGACGGCCGGCCGGATGCCGCCCGCCGCCTTGATGTGGTTGTCCTTGACCAGGATCGCGTTGTGCAGGCCGAAGATGTGGTTGTGGGCACCGCCGACCCGGACTGCGTATTTCTGCAAGAGCCGCACCCCGGGCACGCCCTTGCGGGTGTCGGTGACCCGGGTGCCGTAGGGTTTCACCAGCTCGACATAGCGCCGCGTCTTGGTGGCGATGCCCGACATGTACTGGATCCAGTCCAGCGCTACGCGCTCGCAGGCGAACAGGACCCAGGCCTTGGTCCGGATCTTGAGCAAGACGTCGCCGGGTGCCACTTCCGTGCCGTCCTCGACCATCCAAGTGACCTCGGCCTCGCGGTCCAGCGTCTTCACGGTCTCGTCGGCCAGCAGCAGGCCGCAGGCGATGCCGGCCTCCTTGACGTATATCTGGGCCTCGCCCGGCTGCGCATCGTCGACCAGAAAGCCGCCCGTGGTGTCGCCGGGATAGAGCTCTTCCTCCAGCGCGCGACGGATCGCGGGCCCGATGGTGAAGCGGTTGAGTTGCATGGCCTCCTCCCTTGCCTTTGGCGACGCCGTCGCCTGAACAATAGGACACCCGCCAATGCTATCCAATCCGTCTCACCGCGGGTGACACGATTTGACGGCATCGGCTATTCAGAGATCTGAAGGTCACCTTCCCGATCCCGAGGTCCGACGATGCTGCCCTTCGAGCCGACTTTCGCGAGCTTCTTGCTGGTCGCGGTGGCGTTCTTTGCCGCCGGGCTCTGCAAGGGGGTGCTCGGCGTCGGCACGCCGTTGGTGGCGGTGCCGATCCTGACCGGCGTCATGCACCCGGCGACGACGATATCGGTGCTGGCGGTACCGATGGTGCTGGCCAACATCTGGCAGAGCGTCGAGGGCGGCGGCGCCGGCGAGGTCGTGCGTCGCTTCTGGCCGGCGGCACCGGCGAGCCTGGTCGGTGCGGTGATCGGGGCGCAGTTCCTGACCGAGGTCGACCCCGCCTCGATACAGCTTCTGATCGGCGCCGTCCTGGCGCTGTTCGCGGCGAGCCAGTTCAAGAGCTTCGTCGTGCCCCATCCGGGCGACCGGGAGGTCTGGCTGACCCCCTGCGTCGGCTTCGCTTCGGGCTTGCTGGGCGGCATCACCACCTTCTTCGGGCCGCCGCTGATCCTCTATCTGGTGGCGCTGAGGCTCACCAAGGACGCCTTCGTCGCCAGCATCGCGCTGCTCTATCTGGTCGGCACCGTGCCGCTGTTCACGGTGTTGGCCTGGAAGGGCGTGCTCGGGCCGTCCGAGCTCGTAACCTCGCTCGCCGGCACGGTGGTCATCCTCGCCGCCATGGCGCTCGGCCGGTGGCTGCGCCAGCGCGTCCCTCAAGAGGCCTTCCGCCGGGCGCTCTTCGTGGTCCTGGTGCTGATGGGCTTGAACATGATCCGCCGCGCCCTGATGTAGGGCTGCGTCAGAGCGGTTCCGGCATCATTTCAAGGTGCAGCAGATTGTCCTCATAGGGATGCGCGGCCGCGACCGCCTCGTCCAGCTCGACGCCGAGGCCGGGGGCGGTGGGCGGGATGATGTAGCCATCCTCCCAGCGTATCGGCACCTTCAGGATCTCGGCGTGGAAGCCGCCCCAGGTCTCGATGCTCTCTTGGATCAGGAAGTTGGGGCTGCAGGTCGCGAGCTGGACGTTGGCCGCACCTTCGATCGGCCCGCAATAGAGATGCGGGGCAATCTGGGCGTAGTGCGCTTCGGCCATGCCGGCGATCTTCTTCGCTTCCAGGATGCCGCCGACCCGGCCCAGCGCCGGCTGCAGGATACTGGCCGCCTGATGGCGCAGCAGGGCGGCGAACTCGTGCTTGGTGGCGAGCCGCTCGCCGGTGGCGACGGGGATCGGGGTGGCAGCCGCGACGCGGGCCATCTCGACGGCGTTCTCGGGCGGCACCGGCTCCTCGAACCAGAGCGGGTCCACCTTCTCGAGCCGCTTGGCGAGGCGGATGGCGCCGGCCGCGGTCATCTGGCCGTGCGTGCCGATCAGGAGGTCGCAGCGGCCGCCGACCGCCTCGCGCACCGCCACCGCGATCGCCTCTGCGTTCTCCAAGGCGTCCAGCGACAGTTGCCGCGGATCGAAAGCGGAGTAGGGGCCGACGGGGTCGAACTTGAGGGCGGTGAAGCCCTGGTCGGCGTAGACGGCGGCCCGCTCGGCCGCGATCGCCGGCTCGGTGTAGGCCCGCAAGTCCTCGGGCGGGTCGGGGTAGACATAGGTGTAGGACCGGAGCCGGTCGTGCACCTTTCCGCCCAGCAGGTCGTAGACCGGCCGGTCGAGCGCCTTGCCGACGATGTCCCAGCAGGCCATCTCGATGCCGCTCAAGACCCCCATAGCCGAGAGATCGGGGCGCTGGCTGTAGCCGCTCGAATAGACCGTTCGCCAAAGCCGCTCGATTGCGAACGGGTCGGCGCCAATGACATGGCGCTGGCAGACGTCCTCGATCATGCCGACGACCACGTTGGGGTGGAACGGCACGCCATAGACCTCGCCGACGCCCTCGATGCCGCTATCGGTCGTCAGCTTCAGGAAGACCCAATAGCGCCCACCGTTGCCGGGCGGCGGGTTTCCCACCACCCAGGTATCGAGGTCGGCGATCTTCACGGGCCGGCGCTCGCGCGCTCAGTTCGCCCGCATGATCCGCCTGGCCAGCGCCCAGCGATGCACCTCCGAGGGACCGTCGTAGATGCGGAAGGCGCGGATGTCTTTGTAGATCTTCTGCACCACGGTATCGCCGGTGATCCCTAAGCCGCCGAGCGTCTGCACCGAGCGGTCGACGACCCGGCCGAGTGCCTCGGAGCAGACCACCTTGGCCATGCTGCTCTCGCGGCCGCCGCGCTCGCCCTGGTCCAGGACCCAGGCGGCGTGCCAGATGGCGAGGCGCGAGAGGTGCATCTCCATCTCGTTGTCGGCGAGCTGAAAGCCGATGCCCTCGTGCTCGCCGATCGGCTTGCCGAAGGCGTGCCGGCCGCGGGCGTAGGCGACGGCGATGTCGTGCGCCCGCCGGGCCGCCCCCAGCCAGCGCATGCAGTGGGTGAGGCGCGCCGGTGCCAGGCGCACCTGGGCATAGCGGAAGCCCTTGCCGACCTCGCCCAGGACGTCGGCGCGTGCGAGCCGGAGGTCGTGGTAGTCGACCACCGAGTGACCGCCGGTCAGGTTGCTGTCCATGGTCTCCAGCACGCGCACGTTCTCGATCCCCGGCAGGTCGGCGTCGGCCAGGAACATGGTGGCGCCGACATCCTCGCCCCGGGCGTCGAAGGTGCGGGCCATGATGATGTGGTAGGCGGCACCGTCGACGCCGGTGACGAGCCACTTGCGCCCGTTGATCACGTAGCCGTCGCCGTCTTCCCGCGCCGTCGTCTTCAGCATCGTCGGGTCGGAGCCGGCGCCGCCGTCGGGCTCGGTCATCGAGAAGGCCGAGCGCACCTCGCCCGCCGCCAGGGGCCGCAGGTACTTCTCTTTCTGCTCGTCCGAGGCCACGACCTCCAGCATGTGCATGTTGCCCTCGTCGGGGGCGGAGATGTTGAGGGCATGCGCCCCCAACGTCGAGTAACCCGCCTCCTCGAAGACGATGGCCTTGCCGACGTGGTCGAGGCCGAGGCCGCCATAGGCTTCGCCGACATGCGGCGCCAACAGGCCGGCCGTCCTGGCCTTGGCCATGAGGTCGGCGCGAAGCGCGTCGCTCGGCCCCTCGGCGTCCTGGCGCGCATCGCCCTCCATCGGCATCACCTCGTCGGCGATGAAGCTGGCGGTGCGCTGGCGCAGTTCCTCGTGCTCGGCCGAAATCGAAAAGTCGATCATCCTGGTTTCCCTGTCCCCGTCATCGGCCCTGGCGTCAGTTGACGCGGACCTCGGCCGCGCCCCTCGCCATACGGCCGATCACCTTGGCCTGCCCGTAGCCCTGATCATGGAAGAGGCCGAGCACCTGGTCCACCGTGCCGGCCGCGGCAGCGACCAGCAGGCCGCCGTTGGTCTGCGGGTCGGTCAGGAGGTCACGCTGCCAGTCCTCGATGCGATCGCCAAGGCGGACCTCGTGGCCGTAGCTCGCCCAATTGCGCCCCGAGGCGCCGGTTTTCAGACCCCGCTCGGCCAACGCCCGCGCGCGCGACAAGATCGGCAGGTCGGCGTAGGCGACCTCCGCGGCGAGCCCGGCGCCGCGGCAGAGCTCCACCGTGTGGCCCAGCAGGCCGAAGCCGGTGACGTCGGTCATGGCGTGGACACCGGGCAGGGTGGCGAGGTCGGCACCGACCGCGTTCAGCTTGGTGGTGATCTCGATCATCTCGCCGTAGCCGGCCGCGTCCAGGCCGTCCTGCTTCAAGGCCGCGCTCAGGATGCCGATGCCGAGCGGCTTGCCCAGGATCAGGACGTCGCCCGCCTCGGCGGCGCTGTTACGCTTGATGGTGGCGACGTCGGCGAGGCCGATCGCGACCAGGCCATAGATCGGCTCGGGCGCGTCGATCGAGTGGCCGCCGGCGACCGTGATCCCCGCCGCCTCGCAGGCCGCGGCGCCGCCGGCCAGAATGTCCTGGATCGTCGCCACCGGCAGCTTGTCGATCGGCATGCCGACGACGGCGAGCGCCATCAGCGGCCGACCGCCGATGGCGTAGATGTCGGAAAGCGCGTTGGCGGCGGCGATGCGGCCGAAGTCGAAGGGGTCGTCGACGATCGGCATGAAAAAATCCGTGGTGGCGATGACCGCCTGGGTCTCGTTGATCTGGTAGACGGCGGCGTCGTCGCTGGTCTCGGCGCCGACGAGCAGTGCCGGGTCGGGGCTGGCCAGCGGCAGCTTCTCCAGCATCTGGCTGAGCACTGCCGGCGCGATCTTGCAGCCGCAGCCGCCGCCGTGCGCGAGGCTGGTCAGGCGTAGGTTGGTTGCGTCCATGGCTTGCTCCGCTCATCAGGTTGCCGGTCCCGCTGGCAACCAGTCGGGATCATAGGCGAGGCCCGGCACCCCACACTATCGGGGTGCGGCGATTATTCGCACCCCTTGCATCCAAAAGGGTCAAAAAAAGCGTGCATTTCCGGCCTTTTCGTCGTACCAAGACGGCGTGGGTGCAAGGGCACGGATGTGTCGGTCAAACTGAAAAGAACAAGAGTTGCGGCGCGCTTGTCGATATGGGGCGCGATCGCGGCCGTGGCGTTGCAAGTTCTCCCGCTCCGGGCGGCCGAGACGGAGGTCCGGATCGGCGTCCTCTATCCCTTGAGCGGGGCCAGTGCGGCCGGCGGCGAGGCGGTGCTGGCCGCCGTCCGGGCCGCCCAGGACATCGCCAACAACCGCCACGACACGGCCCTGCCGCTGGCGCCGGGCGCCGGCCTCCAAAAGCTGGACGGGGCCAAGGTCCGCCTCGTCGTCGCCGATCACGGCGGCGACCCGAAGCGCGGCAGTGCCGAGGCCGAGCGCCTGATCGTCGAGGAAAAGGTGGCAGCCCTCTACGGTGCCTACCATTCCAGCGTCACCGAGGCCGCCAGCGCCGTCGCCGAGCGTCACGGCATCCCCTTCGTCACCGGCGAGAGCTCGTCCCCGAGGCTGCACCGGCGCGGCTTCAAGTGGTTCTTCCGCACCGGTCCGCACGACGGCCACTACACCAAGGTGATGTTCGATTTCCTGAAGGATTTTCAGGCCAAGCGGGGGATCAGCTTCGCCACCGTTGCCATCTTGCACGAGGACACCGCCTTCGGCGTCGACAGCGCTGCCGTGCAGGACGACCTCGCCGCCGCCCAGGGCCTCGTCGTGGTCACCAAGACCGCCTATCGGGCCAACGCCGACTCGCTGGTGGCCGAGGTCGAGGACCTGAAGGCGACCCTGCCGGACGTGCTGTTGCCGACCTCCTACGCCAAGGATGCGATCCTCTTCGTCGAGGACGCCAAGCATCTCGGCTACAACCCCAAGATCGTCATCGCCCAGAACGCCGGCTACACGGACCCGACTTTCCTGAAGGCGGTGGGACCGGCCGCCGAGGGCATCATCTCGCGGGCGCCCTTCGCCTTGGACATGGTCGACCGGATCCCGCTGATCCGGGACATGAACGAGATCTACAAGAAGCATTCCGGCGGCAAGGAGATCTTCGATCCGCCGGCCCGCAGCTTCGTCGGCGCGCTGGTGCTGATGGAGGCGATCGACCGCGCCGGCGCCACCGACCCGGAGGCGATCCGCCAAGCCTTGCGCGAGACCTACATCCCGGCGAGCCAGATCCCAATGCCCTGGTTCGACATCGAGTTCGGCCCCGACGGCCAGAACACCGGCGTCGCCGCGATCCTGGCGCAATACCAGGACGGCCGCTTCTACACCGTCTACCCCTTCCGCTTCGCCGCTCGGCCGGTGATCTATCCGATGCCGGCCTGGTCGGCGCCCTGAAGCGGGCAGGGGTGTTGCCAGGCGGTTGCCGATCGGCTTGACTCGGGCGCGACCCAATCGGCGAGCCTGATCGAACCGGAACATGGCCTTCACGCACATCCTGGACGGCGTCACCGTCCTCGACCTGACCCAATTCATCGCCGGCCCCGTGGCGACGCGGCAGTTGGCGGCGATGGGGGCCGAGGTGATCAAGGTCGAGCTGGCGCCCGCCGGCGACCAGGCCCGCGCCCTGCCGCTGATCAAGAACGGCCGCAGCGCCTATTACGCCCAGCAGAACCAGGGCAAGAAGGGGCTTTGTCTCGACCTCCGCGACGCCCGGGGCCGCGACCTCGTCAAGCGCCTGGTGCCGCACGCCGATGTCCTGATCGAGAACTTCGCGCCCGGCGTCGTCGGCCGGCTCGGCCTCGACTGGGAGACCGTGCACGAGATCAACCCCGAGCTCATCATGTGCTCGATCTCGGCCTTTGGGCAGACGGGGCCGCTGGCCGACATGCCGGGCTTCGACTTCACCGCCCAAGCCTATACCGGCATCACCAGCATGGTCGGCGAGCCCGGCGAGGCGCCGCCGTTGATGGGGGTGGCAATCGGCGACGTCGGCACCTCGATGACCGCGGTCGCGGCCATCAACGGCGCCCTCTTCCACCGCCAGCGGACGGGCGGCCCAGGCCAGTATCTGGACATGGCCCTGATCGACTTCTACATGCTCGGCCATAGCCTCAACGTCGAGCTGGCGAGCGCCAGCGACGGCGCCATTCAGCCGACCCGCGCCGGCAGCCATCACGGCGTCGTCGCACCGGTCGGGATCTTCCGGGCGGCGGAGCAGTTCATCGTCATCCTGGGCGTCAGCCAGGACATGTGGCTGCGTCTGGTCGAGGCGATGGGGCAGCCGGAGCTGGCCCAGGACCCGCGCTTCCTGACTTCCAAGGAGCGGATCGAGAACCGGGAGGCGCTGGTGGCGATCATCGAGGCCTGGCTGCAAGCGCAGGCGAGCGACGCCGAGGCCCTGCGCATCATTCAGGAGGCGCGGGTGCCGGCAGCGCCGGTGCTCTCCGTCGCCGAGGCGATCCGCGAGCCGCACCTCCTGGAGCGCGGCACCGTGCGCTGGGTCGAGGATCCGACGGTCGGCCGCTTTCAGATCCCGGGCATGCCGCTTCGCTTCTCGGACTTCGCCACCGAGGACACGGGCCGCGCACCCTATCTCGGCGAGCACAACGGCGAGGTCCTGGGCCGCCTGCTCGGCATGGCCGAGGCGGAGGTGGCGGCG
>JASLMY010000076.1 GCA_030746295.1 Alphaproteobacteria bacterium
ACGGCATCGCCGTCGCCGTCTATCACTGGGGCAATGTCCGCCAGCAGCGCCTGGCGGTCGACTGGATGCGGGTCGACGACGACGCCAGCGCCCGAGCGCTGGCGGCGCGGATCGCGGCCGCGCCGCGTGCCTTCGTCGGCGGCGCCACCGCGATCCACAGCGCCCTCGACTTCGCCGTGCCGCGCTTCGACGAGAACCGCTTCGAGGGCCGGCGCCGGGTCCTCGACCTCTCCGCCGATGGCCGCAACAACCGCGGCGTCTCGCCCGAGGCGGTGCGCGACCGCGCCGTCGCCCGCGGCATCACGATCAACGGCCTGGCGATCCTGAACGACGTCCCGTTCCTCGACGACTATTTCCACCGCCGGGTGATCGGCGGCGCCCATGCGTTCGTCGAGGTCGCCGACGACTACGACGACTTCGCGCGCGCCATCCGCGCCAAACTGGTTCGTGAGATCACCGACCAGCCGGCCTCCTGAGTCGCGGCACCGCCGTCAGTCGTAGCCGAAGAGCCAATGGCTGTCGCCGTCGTGGACGTTGCGCACGGTGTGCACCGCGCGCCTCGGGATGAAGACCTCGTCGCCCGGCTCGGCCAGAACCGTATCGCCCGCGACCTCGAGCTCGAGGCGGCCCGCGACGACGGTGACGAGCTCTTGGCATGCGTGGACGAAGTCGCGCCATTCCTGCCCCGGCGGATCGTGGAAATCGTGGCAGGAATAGCCGCGGCCCCGCCAGTCGGCGGCGACTTCGGCCTTGTCGACCGGTACTGAAAAGCGGCCTTTGGTCAGGTATTCGCTCATCCCCCCTCGCCCTCTCAGCCGACGTGGTCGGCGGGGGCGACGCCGACGGCCGGAACCGTCATCAAATCCTCGCCCCAGATAATGCTGCCGTCGTAGATTGACGCCATCTCTGCCGTCAACCGCTCCTTCATGCCGGCAGCGTCCATCTGCGAGGCGATGTGGCTCGCCACCAGGGTCTTGGCGCCCGCCTCGGCGGCCACCCGTGCCACCTCCAGATGGCCGGCGACCGTCCGCTCCCAGGCCGCACCCTGAACCGTTCCGGAGACGTAATGGCACATGTGAACCATGACGTCGACGCCCTCGGCCAGGCGCGCGAAGGCGTTGGAGGGACCGCAGTCGCCCGAGAAAGCGAAGCTACCGCAGGCGGCGTCGAGACGGTAGCCGAGGCATTCGAGATAGGGCTGGACGTGCGGCACGCCGACCGCCCGGACCCGCCAACCCGCACCCTCGTATGTCCCGCCCGAGGCCAGCTCCGCGACCTCCGGCGCCGGCCGCCTGCGCGGCAGGACCCCGCCGCGCAGCTCGTAGGTCTGCAGGCTCAGCTCGTGCCCCGTGCGGGCTTCGAGATCACCGGCGAAGGCGCCCTCGGGGCCGATCAATCGCTCGGTCATGACGGCGGTACCGGCGGGACCGACGACGCGTAGCTCCGGCACGCTGCCGTCCGACTGGTCCCAGCGGGTGAGCAACAGGCGGACATAGTCGAGACAGTGGTCGTAGTGGAGATGGGTCAGGAAGAGGTGGCTGACCTCGGTCGGCCACTTGCCCGCCTCCAAGAGACGCTGGAAGCAACCAGGCCCGTGGTCGAACAGGATCAGGTCGCCATCGACCTCGACCATGTAGCCGGCGCTCATCCGCCGGCTCGACGGCACCGGCGTGCCGGTGCCAAGAAGCGTTATCTTCATCCACCCGTTCTCCGCCTCCATCCTAGCACCGCCGCAGCGGATCATTGCCAGCCTGCCGGGGTTTCGGCAGGATGACCGGCGAGGCATCACGGAACAGGAGCGGGCCCATGAAAGCCGCGGTCTTCAAGCAAGCTGGTCAACCCCTCGTCGTCGAGGACGTGGCCGAGCCCGAACCAGGCCCAGCAGAGCTGATTTTGAAGGTCAAGGCCTGCGGCATCTGCGGCACCGACCTGCACTGGTCCGAGGGCACGGACCCGGCGGCCGGCTGGCGGCGGCTCGATCCCGGCGCCGTCATGGGGCACGAGTTCTCGGGCGAGGTGGTCGAGATCGGCCGCGACATAGGCGACCGCTACAAGGTCGGCCAGCGCGTCGTCGCCCAGCCCTTCATCGCCTGCGGCCATTGTCCCGCCTGCCTCGCCGGCCGCGCCTACCGCTGCCCCGAGGTCAAGAACCGGGCCGGGCCCGCCGTCACCGGCGCCTATGCCGAATTCACCCGCATCGGCGTGCACGAGACCTTGGCCCTGCCCGAGGCGGTGAGCTTCCAGGAAGGTGCCTTGGTGGAGCCGCTCGCGGTCGGCCTCAACGCCGTCAAGCGGGCCCGGCTCGAGGCAGGCGACGCGGTGCTGATCGTCGGCGCCGGGCCGGTCGGGCTGTCGGTGGCGCTATGGTGCCGGTTCTTCGGTGCCCGCCACATCGTCGTCAGCGACCTGGTCTCGGCCCGGGCGGAGCGCGCCGCCGAGTTCGGCGCCACGGCGGCGATCGACGCCTC
This sequence comes from Alphaproteobacteria bacterium, assembly GCA_030746295.1. Next base: position 2,469 of record JASLMY010000076.1, read on the forward strand.
ACGTGAAGAGGTCATCGGCCGTTTCGAGCAGATCGCCGGCGGCAGCCCCCGGGTGATCTTCGACTGCGTCGGCGTGCCGGGCAGCCTGCAGCTCAGCATCGACTACGCGCCGAACAACGCTCACGTCATGGTGGTCGGCCTCTGCATGGCCCAGGACTCGTTCTTCCCGGCCAAGGCGATCGTCAAGGAGCTCGACCTCACCTTCTGCTTCGTCTATTCCCTGGCCGATTTCCAGATGGTCGTCGAGATGCTGGGGCAGGAGCGGCTGCCGGCCAAGGCCCTGGTCACCGACTGCGTCGGCTTCGACGCCTTCCCCACCGCCTTCGAGGCCCTGAAGACACCCGGCGAGCAGATCAAGGTGATGCTGCAGCCCGATTGAGTCGTCAGTTCTCGGCGACGGCACGCCAATCGCCCATCGCCTCCCAGCCGAGCAGCTCCCGCGCGCGGCTGGCATCGAGGGTGCTGGCACAAGGGTCGTTGGCCCAGCGCTCCGGCCCGCGAACCTCGGGCATTTGGCCCCAGATGCGCCCAAGACGCGCCAGCGTCTCTTCCCGGCCGATGCCGTCGCCGGCGGCGACGTTGAAGACGTCGAAAGCGGTTCCCTCGTAGTCGAGGGCGAGGCGAAAGGCTCGGGCTGCATCGGCCGAGCGGACATAGGTCCGGGTCGCCGAAAGGGCGCCATAGGGGCGGACGCCGATGACCTCTTCCGACGGCTCGGCGTCCGGTTCCGGCAGCGCCAACTGGGCCAGGATTGCGGCCTCGCGCTCCGGCCGGACGATCAGGGTCGGTCTGAGACAGATCATGCGAAGCCGGCCCCGGGAGGCGAAATACCGCGCCATAGTCTCGATCATCTGCTTGCCGAGGCCGTAGGCGTCGCGGGGCCGAAGCGGGTGCGCCTCGTCCACCGGCAGGTAGTCGGGCGGATGCTGCCGGCCGATGCCGAGCGCCGCCGTCGAGGAAGCAGTGACGATCTGCCGCACACCCGCCGCCTCCGCCGCCTCGAAGATATGCCAGGCGCCGTCCACGTTGGTCCCGATGTAGGCGGCCTCGTCCGGCGCGTCGCCGTCGTCGTAGCCGGCCAGGTGGACGATCGCGTCATGACCGGCCACGGCCCGATTGACGGCCGCCGGGTCCCGGATGTCGGCCTCGTGGTAGGGCACGTCCTGGGTCGGCGGCTTCAAGTCGAGGACCGAGACGGCACAATGGCCGGCCAGCTCGTCGACGACGAAGCGGCCGAGCCGGCCCGAGCCGCCGGTGACCAGAACCCGCTCGAAGCGCATCCCCTCCGGACCCCGTGCCTGCCGCTCAGGCCGCCATCCAGCCGCCGTCGACCATCAGGTTGACGCCGGTGATGTAGGTGGCCTCGTCGCTGGCCAGGAAGACGGCGGCGCGGGCGACGTCGTCGGGGTGGCCGAGCCGGGGCATCGGCGTCCTTGCCTCGGAATAAGCGATCCAGCGGGGCTCGACCGAGCGCCCGCCCCGGCCGCTCAGAATCTTGCCGGGCGCCACGGCGTTGCAGACGATACCGGCCTCGGCATAGTCGGCGGCGATCTGCCGGGTGATGTAGACGACGCCCGCCTTGGAGGTGCCGTAGGCGACGTCCTCGGGTGCGGAGATCATGCCATGCTGGGAGGAGATGTTGACGATCCGGCCGCGGGCCTCGGCCCTCGGCTCCTGCCCGATCATCTGACGGACGGCGGCCTTGCAACCGAGGAAGACCCCCTTGAGGTTGACGGCGAGCACCCGGTCCCATTCGTCCTCCGAGGTTTCCAAGAGCGGCTTGCCGAGGAAGACGGCAGCGTTGTTGACCATGACGTCGAGCCGCCCGTGGCGCGCCACCGTCGCCTCGACCAATGCGTCGACGGCGGCGCGGTCCGAGACGTCGGTGCTCTGGAACCAGGCCTCGCCGCCGGCCGCTTCTATGAGCGCGAGGGTGGTCTCGCCGTCCTCGCGGGGGTCTTCGCGAACGTCGGCCAGGGCGACGGTGGCGCCCTCGGCGGCGAAATGGCGCGCGATCGCCCGGCCAATGCCGGAAGCCGCGCCGGTGACGATCGCCACCTTGTTCTCTAGTCGCATCGAGATCACTCCCTCAGTCGAAGACGGTTTCCATGTAATGGCTCGGATCGACGACCGCCTCGATGACACTGGGGCCGTCGGCGGCGAGCGCGCGCTCCAGCGCCGCCGCCAGCGCCGCCGCGTCCCGAACCCCGGTCGCCGGCACGCCGAAATAGTGCGCCGGCGGCTCGGCATAGGCCTCGGCTTGCAGCTCCGAGCCGTAGAGACCGTACTGGCGGCGTTCCTGCTTGATCTGGATGAGGCTGAGCCAGCGGTCGTCCAGCACCACCACCGGCAGCGTCAGGCCCAGGCGCTTGGCGGTGGCGAGTTCGCCCGCGGTCATCTGGAAGCAGCCGTCGCCCAAGAGGCAGACCACCGGCCGCTCGGGCGCCGCCAGCTTGGCCGCGATCGCCGCCGGCAGGCCGAAGCCCATCGACGACCAACCGTTGGTGATGAGGAAGTGTCCCGGTGCCGGCGCCGGCCATTGGCTGGCGATCTGATGGGTGTGGGCGCCGACGTCGAAGGCGAGGATGCCGTCCGCCGGCAGCACGCGCCGCACCGCGTCGATCGCCTGGTGCGGCGCGAGGCCCGCCACCTCGGGCCGGAGCGCGGCCTGGAACGCGGTCCGGTGCTGGGCGACGGCCTCGTCGGTCCAATCGTTCGCCGGCGGCGGAAGAGCGTTCAGGGCCGCGAGCGCCGCGTCGAGATCGCCGGTGACCTCGCCCTTGAGATCGACCGAGGGGTCGATGTCGACCGGCTCGATGTCGAGTTGCAACAGCGGCGCCTGGCCGATCCAGGCCTCGTACTCGACCTCGACGGTGTCGTAGCCGAGACCGACGACCAGATCGGCGCTTTGCAGGAACCGGCGCTGTATCTGCCGACAGCCACGCTCGATGCAGCCGATCGAGAGCGGATGCGCCTCGTCGATCAAGCCCTTCGCCATGGTCGTGCTGGCGAAGGGCATGCGGTGACGCTCGACGAAGGCGCGCAAGAGGCCGGGGTCGGCAAGCCGCATCGCCGAGGCACCGAGCACCGCCACCGGGCGCCGGGCGGTGGCGAGCAACGCCGTCGCGGCCTCGATCTCGTGCGCCGGCGGCGGCGCCGGGCGGGTCGGTGGTGCCAAGACGGGCACCGCCTCCGTCGCCGGCGCCAGGGACACGTCCTCGGGCAGGTCCAAGTGGACCGGGCCCTGCGGCTCCGACAGGGCGAGGCTGAGCGCCTCCGCCAGCGGCCCGGCAACCGCACCTTCCCGCAAGGGCAGGCTCGCCTTGGTGATCGGCCGGAAGAGCTGGTGGTGATCGATCAGCATCTGCCGCCGCCGGCCGAGCTGGTCGGTATCGAGGTTGCAGGTGATGGCGATCAACGGCGAGCGGTCGAGATAGGCGTTGCCGACGCCGGTCGCCAGATTGGTGGCCCCAGGGCCGAGCGTCGCCAGACACAGGCCCGGCCGGCCGGTCATCCGGCCCATGACGTCAGCGGCGAAGGCGGCGGAGCCCTCATGCGCGGTCAGCACGTAGCCGAGGTCGTTCCGGCGCATCGCCTCGATCAGCGGCAGGACGTTGCCGCTCGGAATGCCGAAGCCTTGGGCGATGCCGGCCCGCTTCAAGGTCGCCACGATCAGTTCCGCGTTGTTCATGCTTTATGTCCGCCCTTGCCGTTTGACCCACGAGACCGGTCATGATTTAGACGGTTTCCGCGCTCACGACGAGGCCCCGCATGCCCTCAGCCGAGATTTTCGGCAAGATCTCAAGCGCCGCCCGACGGGTGCTCCGCCGCTCGGGGCTCGCGCTCGTGCTGGTGCTCGGCCTCGGCACGACCCCCGCCGCCGCCGCGCAGGCGGTCGCGCTCGAGCTGGTGCTGGCGGTCGACGTCTCGACCAGCATCGACCGGCGCGAATACGGGTTGCAGATGCAGGGTTTGGCCCAGGCCTTCCGCAGCCCGGCCTTGATCGACGCGATCGCCGGCGCCGCGCCCGACGGCATCGCCGTCTGCCTGCTGCAATGGGCCGGCCGGGGCGAGCAGCGCTTGGCCGTGGACTGGCAACTGGTTCGCGACACCGCCCAAGGCGAAGCGATGGCCGCCCGGATCGACGCCGCGCTCCGCCTCCGGGCCCGAGGCGGAACCGCGATCGGGGACGCGATCGTCGCCGCCGGCCGCCTCTTCGACGCCAATGGCTACGACGGGGCAGGGCGGGTCATCGACGTCTCGGGCGACGGCCGTGCCAACCAAGGCCTCGACGCCGTTGCCGCCCGTGATGCCAGCCTGGCCAGCGGCATCACGATCAACGCTCTCGCGATTCTGAACGAGCAGCCGACGCTCGACGCCTACTACCAGAGCAACGTCATCGGTGGCGACTTGGCCTTCGTCCAAACTGCGGACGACTTCAGCGACTTCGCCCAGGCTATTCTGCGCAAGCTGGTGCGCGAGATCGGTGGTGCCCAAATGGTCGGACCGGGTGCCCTCGAGCCGACGCCCAGCACGGCCGCAATCGCCCTTCGAATTGCCCGCAAAGGTGCCTTCCTGCCCAATTGACATCCCCCGGACCTGACTCTACGGTCATGCCAACAAGAACAAGGGGCCGGGAGAATACCGGCCTCGGACGGGGACAGGCAGGGAGCGTCGGTGGCCCATCTATTGGAAATCGAAGATCTGCGCACGCAGTTCTTCACCGCCGCTGGTGTCGTGCAGGCGGTCGACGGGATCTCGTACAACGTCGACGAGGGCGAGACTGTCGCCATCGTCGGCGAATCGGGCTGTGGCAAGTCGGTCAGCGCGCTCTCGATCCTGCGCCTCATTCCGGACCCGCCGGGGCGCATCGTCGGCGGCAGCATCCGCTTCATGGGCAAGGACCTGTTGGCCATGAGCGATGCGGAAATTCGCCATGTCAGGGGCCGCGACATCGGCATGGTCTTCCAGGAGCCGATGACCTCGCTCAACCCGGTGCTGACGATCGGCCGGCAATTGACCGAGACCGTCGAACACCATCTCGACACCTCGCGCGAGGCGGCGACGGCCCGGGCGCGGGAGCTTCTGGGCCTGGTCGGCATCGCCGACGCCGACCGCCGTCTCGCCCAGTATCCCCACCACCTTTCGGGCGGCATGCGCCAGCGGGTGATGATCGCGATGGCGCTGGCGTGCGAGCCGAAGCTGATCATCGCCGACGAGCCGACGACCGCGCTCGACGTCACCATCCAGGCCCAGATTCTGGAGTTGATGAAGGACCTGACGCACCGTCTCGGCGTCGCCCTCATCGTCATCACTCACAATCTGGGCGTCGTCGCCCGCTACGCCAACCGGGTCAACGTCATGTATGCCGGCAAGATCATCGAGCGCGGCGAGGCGATGGAGATCTACCATACCCCCCATCACCCCTACACGCTGGGGCTGCTGCGCTCGGTGCCGCGGCTGGATCAGCCGCGGGGCGAGCGCCTTGTGCCGATCGAGGGGCAACCGCCGGACCTGACCAAGCTCGACCAAGGCTGCGCCTTCCGCCCCCGTTGCACCTATGCGGTCGAGGCCTGTGCCGAAGCGATCCCGCCTTTGGAGGCGGTCGGCCCCGGCCATCTTGCCGCCTGCTGGGAGGCGGCGAACGTGCGGCAAGCGATGAAGCGGGCGTCATGAGCCTGCACTCGGCCACGACGGAACCGGTGACCGGCACGGAAGAGGCGGAGGTGCTGCTCCGCGTCAACGGCCTGGTCAAGTATTTTCCCGTCACCGAGGGCATCATGATCAAGCGCGCGGTGGCCCAGGTGAAGGCGGTCGACGGCATCAGCTTTCACGTCAACCGCGGCGAGACCTTGGGATTGGTCGGCGAATCCGGCTGCGGCAAGTCGACCACGGGGCGCTGCATCCTGCAGCTCGACCGGCCGACGGCGGGCGAGATCATCTACGACGGCGTCGACCTGACGCAGCTGGACGTGGCCGAGCTCAACCGCTTGCGCGAGCGCATCCAGGTGATCTTCCAGGATCCCTATTCCTCGCTCAACCCCAGGATGAAGGTCGGCGACATCATCGGCGAGCCGATGTTCGTGCACGCGATCGAGCCCGACAAGAGGAAACGGCGCGACCGTGTCGCCGAGCTGTTGCACGTCTGCGGCCTCAACCCGATGATGGCGGACCGTTATCCGCACGAGATGAGCGGCGGCCAACGCCAGCGCGTCGGCATCGCCCGCGCCTTGTCGATGCGGCCCGAGTTCATCATCTGCGACGAGGCGGTCTCAGCCCTCGACGTCTCGATCCAGGCCCAGGTCATCAACCTGCTGGAGGACCTGCGCGAGCAGTTCAACCTGACCTACCTCTTCATCGCCCACGACTTGAGCGTCGTCCGCCACCTCTGTCATCGCGTGGCGGTGATGTATCTGGGCAAGATCGTCGAGCTGGCGGAATCGGACGAGCTCTTCGACAACCCGCTCCATCCCTATACGCAGGCGCTGCTGGCCGCGATCCCGGTGCCCGACCCGGAAGTCGAGGCGGCGCGCGAGCACCAGGTGGTCAAGGGCGAGGTGCCGAGCCCGATCAATCCGCCGCCGGGTTGCGTCTTTCATCCCCGCTGCCCGCTGGCGGCCCCGACGTGCAACGCCCAGGCGCCGGAGATCCGGGAATTGAGACCGGGCCACTGGGTGGCCTGCTCTGAGGTTTGAGAGCCGCCATGGCCCGTGGCCCGGCGGTAGTGTTTGGAAGGAGATGGGAACGCAAAGGTTCCCGATGCAGGGAGAAGGAGACTTCGTGATGAAACCTAGCTTTGGAAGAGTGATGACGCTCGGCCTGGGCGTCGCGCTCGGTGCCGGCATCGCCGTCGGCGCCGTGGCCCAGACGCCCAAGAAGGGCGGGATATTGAACTACGTGGTCGGCAGTAAGATCCCCTCTTACGACGGCCATCAGGAGACCACCTTCGGCATGGTCCACCCGATCGCGCCGTTCTACAGCCTGCTGATCCGGATCAACCCGGAGAACCCCTCCTCGCCGACGGACTTCGTCTGCGACATCTGCGAGGGCAAGGTGCCGACGCCGACGGACGGCGACAAGACCTATACCTTCAAGATTCGCACCGGCGTCAAGTTCCACGACGGCACGCCTCTTACCTCGGCCGACGTCAAGGCGACTTACGATAAGATCATCAACCCGCCGAAAGGCGTGCCGAGCTCGCGCAAGGCCTTCTTCAGCATGGTCGATTCGGTGACGGCGCCCGACGCCACCACCGTGGTCTTCAAGCTGAAGTACCCCTCGGGTGCCTTCATTCCGGCGCTGGCGACGCCGTTCAACTTCGTCTACTCGAAGAAGGACCTGGATACGCACGGCTACGACTGGCACAAGAAGAACGTCAACGGCACCGGCCCGTTCATGTTTGTGCAGCACCAGCCGGGCGCCTTCGTCGAAGGCAAGCGCTACGACGGCTACCATCACAAGGGCCAGCCCTATCTCGGCGGTTTCAAGGCGATCGCGGCCCCGAAGATGGCCATTCGCATGCAGGCGATCCGCGGCGACCGCGCCGGGATCGAGTTCCGCGGCTTTCCGCCGAAGGCACGTGACGACCTGGTCAAGGCCTTGGGCGACAAAATCACGGTGCAGGAGGGCGACTGGAACTGCGGCCTCTTCTTCACCATGAACCACAAGATGAAGCCGTTCGACGACGCCCGCGTGCGCCGCGCCCTCAACCTCGCGGTCGACCGCTGGGGCGGCTCCAAGTACCTGTCGCGGATCGCGATCGTGAAGACGGTCGGCGGCATCGTCTTCCCGGGCCATCCGCTGGCCGCGAACAAGGAAGAGCTGCAGCAGCTCGAGGGTTATTGGCCGGACATCAAGAAGTCGCGGGCCAAGGCGCGCGAGCTCTTGAAGGCGGCGGGCCAAGAGAACCTCGAGTTCGTGCTGATCAACCGCGCCGTCGACCAGCCCTACAAGATCCTGGGCACCTGGCTCATCGACCAGTGGAAGCAGATCGGCCTCAAGGTCACCCAGAATGCGGTCCCGACCGGGCAGTGGTACGACCACTTGCGCAAGAAGAAGGACTATGGCGTGGCCATGGATGCGAACTGCCAGTCGGTGGTGAACCCGTTGGTCGACGTCGCCAAATGGATGGGCAGCTCGGCCAACAACTACGCCCAGTACGCGAGCCCGCAGCTCGACAAGTGGTTCGACCAGATGAACCGCGAGGCGAGCCCGGACAAGCAGCGCGAGATCATGCGCATGTTCGAGAAGAAGGCGGTCTCGGAAGACGCCCACATGGGCATCACGCTCTGGTGGTACAAGATCAACCCGCACCGTTCCTACGTGAAGGGGTGGAAGATCGCGCCCAGCCACTACCTCAACCAGCAGCTGGACACCGTCTGGCTGGACAAGTGAGGGGCTAGGCGTAAGACGACCGACCGCCGCCCGCCGCCACTATCGGCGGCGGGCGGCGGTCGAGCCGACGCAGTGGAGAAGCCGTGTACAAGTACATCATCAACCGCTTGTTGCTGATGATCCCGACGCTCATGGGGGCGGCGGTGCTGGTCTTTCTCGTCCTGCGCCTGGTGCCGGGCGACGTCTGCGAGATCCGCTTCGCCGGCACCGGCCTCTACGCCGATCCCGAAGCGATCGAGATCTGCCAGAAGAACCTCGGCCTCGATCAGCCCAAGATCGTGCAGTTCGGCCAGTTCATCGCCGGCTACTTCACCTTCGATCTCGGCGTCTCGATGTGGACCGGCCGCGACGTCGTCGACGAGATCGGCCTGCGCTTCAAGCTCTCGTTGGAGATCGCCATCTTGGCGACGCTACTGTCGGTCTTGATCGCGATACCGCTCGGCACCATTTCGGCGGTCAAGCAGGACACATGGATCGACTATGCGGTGCGCGGCTTCTCGATCGCCGGCATCGCCATGCCGTCCTTCTGGCTCGGCATCCTGATCATCCTCGGGCTGCTGATCGTGACGCAAAAAGTGTTCGGCACCGCTTGGATGCCGCCGATCGACTACGTCTCGCCGTTTGAGGACCCCTTGACCAACCTCTCGCAGCTGATCTGGCCGGCCTTGGCGACCGGCTACCGTTACTCGGCCGTGGTCACGCGGATGACGCGATCCTCGCTCTTGGAAGTGCTGCGCGAGGACTATGTGCGCACCGCCCGGGCCAAGGGGCTGTTGGAGAAGGTCATCATCAACCGGCATGCGCTCAAGAACGCGCTGTTGCCCGTCGTGACCATCGTCGGCATCGAGTTCGCCTTCTTCATGGGCGGCCTCGTCGTCACCGAGCAGGTCTTCAACCTGAATGGCCTCGGCAAGCTGTTCGTCGATTCGGTGTTGAACATCGACTTCAACCTGACCCAGCAGCTGGTGATGTTGGTGGCCTTGATCTTCGTCCTCGCCAACTTCTTCGTCGATCTCTTGTATGCTTGGCTGGACCCCCGGATTCGATATGCCTAGGAGACCTAGTCGATGAGCGTTCAAACGGGTGATGTCGCGGGCGTCGAGGCGCTGCCCGAGCGGGCACCGCTCGTCAAGACGGCCCTCGGCCTGATCCGCCGCCAACCGCTTGGTGCTGCGGGATTGCTGATCGTCCTGATCATGCTCTTCCTGGCGCTCTTCGCCGACCTCATCGCGCCCTATGATCCGGAAGCCAACAGCTTCGAGTTCATGCTGGTGCCGCCGAGCCTGGACTTCTTCCTGGGCACCGATCAGTTCGGCCGCGACATCTGGAGCCGGATCATGTTCGGCGCCCGGACGGCGCTGATCGTCGGCTTCGTCGCCGCCTTCATCGGCTCCGCCATCGGCTTGGTGCTGGGTGTGGCCAGCGCCTATTTCGGCGGCCGCATCGACCTCTTCTTCCAGCGCGTGATGGACGTCTTTCTGGCCTTCCCCTCGATCATCATGGCCCTGGCCGTGGTCTCCGTCCTCGGCACCGGAATCCAGAACGTAATCATCGCCATCATGTTGCCGATGATCCCGCAATGCGCTCGCGTCGTGCGCTCCAGCGCCCTCTCGATCCGCGAGATCCCTTACGTCGACGCGGCCCGGGCCTGTGGCTTTTCCAATGCCCGTATCATCATGCGTCACATGGCGCCGAACGTGATGGCACCCTATCTCATCATGTTCACTAGCTTCGTCGGCCAGGCGATCCTGGCCGAGGCCTCGCTTTCCTACCTCGGCCTCGGCGTGCAGGAGCCGACCCCGGCCTGGGGCTTGATGCTGCAGGGCGGGGCCGAGGAATACGCCGAGAGCGCGCCCTGGGCGGCGATCTTCCCGGGCCTGGCGATCACCCTCGCCGTCTTCGCCTTCAACCTCTTCGGCGACGCCCTGCGCGACGTCCTCGACCCGAGGCTGCGTTCGCGCTGAGGCCGATCAGGCTCGGTCCTCGACGAGCTTCTTGAGGGCGACGGCGACACCGCCCGACTGGTGCGGCACCTCGGCGAGCGCCAAGCCCATCTCGACGCCAGACAGCGTGCCGGCCAGCATCAGATCGTTGAAGTCGCCCAAGTGGCCGATGCGGAAGACCCGGCCGGCGAGCTTGCCGAGGCCGTTGCCGAGCGACATGTCGAAGTTCTCCAGCACCGCCGCCCGGAAGGCATCGGCGTCGTGGCCGTCGGGCATCAGCACCGCGGTCAGCGAACTGGAGTATTCCGCCGGATCGCGGCACAGCACCTCCAAGCCCCAGGCCTGCACCGCCGCCCGGGTCGCCGCCGCCAGGTGGTCGTGGCGGCGAAAGACCTCTTCCAACCCTTCCTCCAGCAGCATCGAAATCGCCTCTTTTAGGCCATAGAGGAGATTGGTCGCCGGCGTGTAGGGAAATAGATTCTGGGCGTTGGCACCCAGCATTGCTTCCCAATCCCAATAGGCCCGCGCCAGGCCGGCCGACTTGGCGGCACCGAGCGCCTTCTCGCTGACGGCGTTGAAGCTGAGCCCCGGCGGCAGCATCAAGCCCTTCTGCGAGCCGGCCACCGTCACGTCGACGCCCCACTCCTCATGGCGATAATCGATCGAGGCGAGAGACGAGATGGTGTCGACCATGAAGAGGGCCGGATGGCCAGCCCGATCGATCGCTTGGCGGACCTCCGCGACGCCGCTCGTCACCCCGGTCGAGGTCTCGTTCTGAACGATGCAGACGGCCTTGATCTCGCCGCGCTTGTCCTCGGCGAGGCGCGCCTCGATCCGGGTCGGGTCGACGCCGGAGCGCCAGTCGCCGTCGAGGAATTCCGGCTGGAGGCCAAGCCGTTTCGCCAACCCCTGCCAGAGCGTGGCGAAATGACCCGTCTCGGCCATCAGCACGGCATCGCCGGGGCTGAGCGTGTTGACGAGCGCCGCTTCCCAGGCGCCGGTGCCCGAGGCCGGAAAGACGACGACCGGGCCCGAGGTCTGGAAGATCGCCTTCAGGCCCTCCAGGATCTCGGCCGTCATGGCCTGAAAGCCGGGGCCGCGGTGGTCGATGGTGGGATTGTCGATCGCCCGCAGAATTCGGTCCGGCACGTTGGTCGGCCCCGGGATCTGCAGGAAATGTCGTCCGCTCGGCTGGGCCATGCCCGTCCCTTCCCCTGGCTGTCGAAGCGGCCTGAGTTGTGCCATAAAGACCTGGATCGGAACAACCTATCCAGGCCAGCCCGTGGGACGGGTTGCCGCCGCCCGGGGGAGCATGGTCGCGGAAGAGCCAAATTCCAGGATCGGCGACAGCCGCCTCGCCGAGCGCTTGGCCACAGAGCTCGAGGGCGAGGTCCTGTTCGACGCCTATTCGCGCGGCCGCTACAGCACCGATGCCTCGATCTACCAGGTCGAACCGATCGGCGTGGTGGTGCCCAAAAGCGCGCAGGACATCGTCCGGGCGATCGAGATCGCCGGCGAGGAGGGCGTGGCCGTGCTGCCACGCGGCGGTGGCACCTCACAGTGCGGCCAAACCGTCAACGAGGCCCTGGTCGTCGATACTTCGAAGCACCTGAACCGGGTGCTGAGCCTGGACGAGGAGGCCCGAACCGTCCGCGTCGAGCCCGGCATCGTCCTCGACCAGTTGAACGCCTATCTGAAGCCGCACGGCCTCTTCTTCCCGGTCGACGTCTCGACCTCCAGCCGGGCCACCATCGGCGGCATGACCGGCAACAACTCCTGCGGCGCCCGCTCGATCCGCTACGGCAACATGGTACACAACGTCGCCGCCATCGACGCCGTCCTGGCCTCGGGCGAGCACTGGCACTTCGCACCCGTCGCCGACGACCTGGCGGCCCTCGACAACCGGCCCGATTACCGGGGCCTGGTCGGCGACCTGAGGGGCATCGCCGCCGGCGAAGCGAACGAGATGGCGGCCCGCTGGCCCAAGCTCCTGCGCCGGGTCGGCGGCTATAACCTCGATATGCTGGGGCCGGGGCCGCACAACATGGCGCATATCCTGGTCGGCTCGGAGGGCACGCTCGCCTTCTCCACTGCCATCGAGCTGGCGCTGCAACCGATCCCGCCGCACAAGACCCTGGGCGTCTGTCACTTCCCGACCTTCTACCAGGCGATGGACGCCACACGGCACATCGTCGAGCTGGGCCCGGCCGCGGTCGAGCTGGTGGACCGGACGATGATCGACCTGGCCCGCGATATCCCGGCCTTCCGCGGCACCATCGACCGTTTCGTCGTCGGCGAGCCGGAAGCCCTGCTGCTGGTCGAGTTCGCCGGCGAGGACGGTGCCAAGCAGCTCCGCGCCCTCGACGACTTGAAGGCGCTGATGGGCGATCTCGGCTTTCCCGATCACGTCCTCGGCGTCCGCGACGCCCGCTTCCAGTCCGAGATCTGGGAGGTCCGCAAGTCCGGCCTCAACATCATGATGTCGATGAAGGGAGACGGCAAACCAGTCTCCTTCATCGAGGATTGCGCCGTAGCGCTCGACGACCTCGCCGAATACACCGACCGCCTGACCCGGGTCTTCGAGAAGCACGGCACCAAGGGCACCTGGTACGCGCACGCCTCGGTCGGCTGCCTGCACGTCCGCCCGGTCCTCAACCTGAAGGACCCGGAAGACGTCACCAAGATGCGGGCAGTGGCCGAGGAAGCCTTCGCCATGGTGCGCGAGTACAAGGGCTCGCATTCGGGCGAGCACGGCGACGGCATCGTCCGCTCCGAATTCCACGAGGCCATGTTCGGACCGTCGATCACGCGCGCCTTCGAGGCGGTCAAGGACCGCTTCGACCCCGAGGATCGCTTCAACCCGGGGCGTGTCGTCCGGCCGCCGAAGATGGACGACCGCAGCCTCTTGCGCTTCAAGCCCGGCTATCGGACGGCGCCGATCGACACCGCGCTGGACTGGTCGGAATGGGGCGGCTTCGCCGGCGCGGTGGAGATGTGCAACAACAACGGCGCTTGCCGCAAGGCAGACGTCGGCGTCATGTGCCCCTCGTTCCGCGTTACCGGCGACGAGCGCGACCTGACCCGCGGTCGCGCCAACACGCTGCGTCTGGCGCTCTCCGGCCAGCTCGGCGCGCAAGCCCTGACCTCGGACGAGATGAAGGCGACCATGGCGCTCTGCGTCGGCTGCAAGGGCTGCAAGCGCGAATGCCCCACGGGCGTCGACATGGCGCGGATGAAGATCGAGTTCCTTCGCCAGCACCGCCAGCGCCACGGGCTCACTGCCCGCGACCGTCTGGTCGCCCATCTGCCGCGCTACGCCCCGACCGCAGCGCGCTTTGCGCCCCTCCTCGACCTACGCGACCAAGTGCCGGGGCTGGCGGGCCTGAGCGAACGGCTCCTCGGCATTTCGGCTCGGCGCCGCCTGCCGCGCTGGCGCCGCGACCGCTTCCGCGACGTCCCGCCGGTAGCGCCGGAAACGGCCGACGCGGTCTTGCTGGTCGATACCTTCAACCGCTATTTCGAGCCCGAGAACGCTGTGGCGGCGCTGAAGGTGATGGCGGCGGCGGGCCTGAATGTTGCCGTCGCCCGCCCGTCTGACGGCGGTCGGCCGCTCTGTTGCGGGCGCACCTATCTCGCTGCCGGCATGGTCGAGGAAGCGCGCGCCGAGGCCCGGCGCATGCTGGATGCCCTCGGCGCTTACGTCGAACGGGGCCTCCCCGTGGTCGGTCTGGAGCCCTCCTGCCTCTTGACGCTGCGCGACGAACTCACCGTCCTGCTGCCGGGCGAGGAAAGCCGACGCCTCGCCGAGCGGGCTCGCCTTTTCGAGGAGTTCGTCGCCCTCGACCTGCCGAAAGACAGCCTCCCGCTGCGGCCGCTGGCGGGGAATCGGGCACTGTTGCACGGCCACTGCCACCAGAAAGCATTCGGCGCCATGAGTGCCGTGGAAGGCGCGTTGCGCCTGATCCCGGAGCTGACGGTGGAGACGGTCGAGTCGAGCTGTTGTGGCATGGCCGGCGCCTTCGGCTACGAGGCCGAGCACTACGAGGTCTCGATGGCGATGGCCGAGCTCGGCCTGCTGCCTGCCGTCCGCGCCGCAGCACCCGAAGACATCGTCGTCGCGTCGGGCACCAGCTGCCGGCACCAGATCGCGGACGGGACCGCCCGCAACGCGCTGCACGTCGCCCGGGTTCTGGAATCGGCGCTGGCGGAATAGCGCCGCCGCTTATCCGCCGGAAAGAAACGCCGCCATCCAGCCTTGAAAGTCGCTCTCGCGGGTGACCTGCTGCATCCGCTCGGCCGAGGCGACGCCGTCCAGCTCGGTGGGTGGGGTACCGTCGCGGAGCGCCTTCAGGGTCCGGTAGACGGCCTCGACGGCGGCCATGAAGGGCTGGTGGCCCTGCAGGCAGATCCGCACCCCCTGGGCACCGAGATAGTCGCGGTCGGCCAGCTCCGGCCCGACGCCGCCGAGCAGGATCGGCACCGACACCGCCTCGGCCACGGCCTCGAGCTGAGCCTTTGTCTTGACACCGACCAGGAAGATGGCGTCGACGCCGGCCGCCTCGTAGGCCCGGACCCGGGCAACCGTATCCTCGATGTCTGTGACGGCCGGCGCGCTCGTGCGACCGACCACCACCAGCTCCGGGTCCTGGCGGCCCGCCAGTGCTGCCCGCATCTTGCCGACGCCTTCCGCAATCGAGATCAGGCGCGTCGTCTCCAATTCCCCGAAGGGCTTCGGCAGCACCGTGTCCTCGATCGTCAGGGCCGCGACGCCCGCCGTCTCCAGCTCCTCGACCGTGCGCTTGACGTTGAGGGCGTTGCCATAGCCGTGGTCGGCGTCGACCAGCAGCGGCAAGTTGCCGGCCCGGTTGATGCGGTAGGCTTGGCCGGCGAACTCCGACAGGGTCAGTACGATCAGGTCGGGCACCCCCAGCACCGTCATCGAGGCGACCGAGCCCGCGAACATGCCGACCTCGAAGCCCAGGTCCTCGGCAATGCGGGCCGACAGGGGATCGAAGACGGAACCCGGATAGAGGCAGCGCTCGCCCGTAAGAACGCTTCGAAAACGGCGGCGGCGGTCGGTCCAGTGCATGGCTCTCACGTTTCCTCTTCTGCTGTCGGGCAAGCGCTCGAATTATGGACACACCATAATCCGCTCGGCGAGGCCTGCAAATCGTCGGCGTCTCGGCGTAGCATGAGGGCTCGGATGAACGACAACGAACGGGGATACGCTGGTATGGAGCATCGCAATCTCGGACCCTCGGGCCTTCGGGTCTCGCTGGTCGGCCTCGGCTGCAACAATTTCGGCGGCCGGCTAGACCTCGAAGCCACCCGCGCCGTCGTCCACGCCGCCCTCGATGCCGGCATCACGCTCTACGACACCGCCGACATCTACGGCGGCCGCGGCCCCTCGGAAGAGCAGTTGGGCCAGGTCCTGGGTGCGCGCCGCAAGGAGATCGTGCTGGCGACCAAGTTCGGCATGGCGATGGACGACGAGGGCGTGAAGAAGGGCGGCTCCCGGCGCTACATCATGACCGCCGCCGAGGACAGCTTGCGCCGCCTGCAGACGGACTGGATAGACCTCTACCAGATCCACACCCCCGATCCCCTGACCCCGATCGAGGAGACGCTGAGGGCGCTCGAAGACCTGGTGGCCCAAGGCAAGGTCCGCTACATCGGTTGCTCCAACCTCGCCGCCTGGCAGGTGGTTGAGGCGCATTGGACGGCGGAGATGGACCGCATCGGCCGCTTCGTCTCCTGCCAGGACGAGTACAACCTGGTGAACCGCGCCATTGAGGCCGACCTCTTCCCCGTGATGGCGCAATACGGCCTCGGCCTCTTGCCCTTCTTCCCGCTCGCCAATGGCCTACTCACCGGCAAGTACAAGCGCGACGATATGCCCGAAGGGGCGCGGCTGACCCAGAACCCGACCTTCGGCAACCGGGAGTACGTCACCGAAGAGAACTGGACCATCGTCGAGAACCTGGAAGCCTTCGCGGCCGAGCGCGGACACAGCCTCTTGGAGCTCGCCTTCTGCTGGCTGGCGGCGAGAGCACAGACCGCCAGCGTCATCGCCGGCGCCACGCGGCCCGAGCAGATCGAGGCCAACGTCGCCGCCGTCGGCTGGAAGTTGAGCCCGGACGAGGTCGCCGAGATCGACCGGATAACCGCCAAGTAAAATAGAGGAGGAAATGAGATGCGATTGGACGGCAAGATCGGAATCGTCACCGCCGCGGCCTCGGGCATGGGCCGGGCCGGTGCGGTGCGCTTCGCGGCCGAGGGAGCGGCGGTCGGCGTCGTCGACGTCGATGCCGACGGCGTCGCAGCCGTGGTAGCGGAAATCGAGGCGGCGGGCGGCCGCGCCCTGCCCCTCGTCGCCGATCTCACCAAGGACGCGGATTCGGCCCGGATCGTCAAGGAGACGGC
>JASLMY010000077.1 GCA_030746295.1 Alphaproteobacteria bacterium
GACTACGGCGACGGCGAGGCGACGCCGCTGCTCTGTGCCGGCTTGATCGGCTATCGCTCGCTCCGGATGGCGGGCGACCCGGCCCGCCTCGCGATCTACGGCTTTGGCGCCGCGGCCCATATCGTCGCCCAGGTCTGCCGGCACGAGGGCCGCGAGGTCTACGCCGTCACCCGGCCGGGCGACGACGCTGCTCAGCGCTTTGCCCGCGATCTGGGCGCGGTCTGGGCCGGCGGCGCCGACGAGGTGCTGCCCGTGCCGATGGACGCGGCGATCATCTTCGCACCCGTCGGCGCCCTGGTGCCGGCGGCGCTGGCCGCGGTCCGGCCGGGCGGCACCGTGGTCTGCGGTGGCATTCACATGAGCGAGATCCCGGCCTTCCCCTACGAGCTGTTGTGGCGCGAGCGGAGCTTGCGCTCGGTCGCCAACCTGACCCGCCGCGACGGCGAGGAGTTCCTGAGCCTGGCGCCGCAAGTGCCGGTCAGGACCGAGATCGAGAGCTTCCCCCTGACCGCGGCCAACGAGGCACTGGCGCGACTGAGACGCGGCGCGCTGACGGGCGCCGCCGTCCTCACCATGCGATAAGGCGCCGGCTGGACGCGGGCGCGCCGACGGGGCTATAGACTGGCGCTGCCATGCACGCCAGCGCACTTCTCGACATCGCCCTCGTGGTCACTGCGGCCTTGCTCGCCGGGCTCTTGTTGCAGCGGCTCAGGCAGCCGGCGATCGTCGGTTACATCCTGGCCGGCGCGGTGCTGGGGCCGTCAGGCCTGGAGCTGATCGCCGATCGCGAGACGGTCGGCGTCCTGGCCGAGCTCGGCGTCCTGCTGTTGCTCTTTACCATCGGTATGGAGCTGTCGCTTCGCGGCTTTCGCCGGGTCTATCGGATCGCGTTGCTGGGTTGCGGCCTGCAGATCGGGTTGGCGATCTTCGTCATGCTGTTGCTGTCCAAGGTCTTCGGCTGGCCGACGCCGCTCGCCGTCCTGCTGGGCTTCGTCGGGGCGTTGTCCAGCACCGCGGTCGCCTTCAAGCTGTTGGAGGACATCGGCGAATTGCGCAGCGAGATCGGCCGCACCGCCGTCGGCGTGCTGATCGCCCAGGACCTGGCCGTGGTGCCGATGCTGCTGGTGGTCGACGGCATGGCCGGCGGCGAGGGCCTGGGTTGGCAGGCGGCACTCAAGGTCCTGGTCGCGGTCGCCCTCTTGGCGATCATGATCGCCTATCTCAGCCGGCGCGAGCGCGTCGGCCTGCCCTTCATGGCCGCGATCGGCGACAACGTCGAGCTGACCGCCATCGTCGCACTGGCCTACTGCTTCGGCGGCGCCCTGATCTCGGCGCTGGTCGGCCTGTCGCCGGCTTACGGCGCCTTCCTGGCCGGACTTTGGATCGGCAACAGCCACGGCCGAGCGCCGGTATTGGCCGCCGCCTTGCCGATCCAGAGCGTCCTGTTGATGGTCTTCTTCCTCTCCATCGGGATGCTGCTCGACGCCGGCTACATCTGGGCAAACCTGACGCCGGTGTTGGTCCTGCTGATCGTGGTGACGGTCTTCAAGTCGGCCGCCAACATCGCCATTCTGCGGATCGTCGGCGAGCCCTGGTCCCGGGCTTGGCTCGCCGGCATGGTGCTGGGGCAGCTCGGCGAGTTCTCCTTCCTGCTGCTCGCCGCCGGCACCGCGGTCGGCCTGTTGGCGGCCGAGCACGAGAAGCTGATCACCTCGTTGATCGCCCTCAGCCTGATGTCGAGCCCGCTCTGGCTCTTGACCGAGCGCCGCCTGCAGCGCCTCGCCGCCGGTGGCATCAGCGGCTTCCGCCAGGTCCTGGCCCAGCTCTACCGCAAGGAGACCCGCGCCATCGTCGTCGTCTCGCGCTACGTCGCCACCGGTGCCGGCGATGTGGCGCGGCATTCCTTGAAGCTGGGCGAGGACGGCAAGGACCTCTACCACCGTCTGCGCGGCCGGGGCGGCGGCCAACCGGCCGAGCCGGAGGACACGTCGGGCGATGCCGCCTTCGACGACGATGGGGCGGGACCGACGACGGCCGAGCCCGCCGAGGAGGCGCCGAAAAGGATTGCGCCGGATGCCTGACGACGCGTTGGAGCGGGCGGCGGGCGGCCGCGTCGCCGGGGTCGACGAGGCCGGGCGCGGGCCCTGGGCGGGACCGGTGGTGGCGGCGGCGGTGATCCTGGACCCTGTGCGGGTACCGCCGGGCCTCGCCGATTCCAAGACCCTGGGCCGGCGCCGGCGCGAAGCCTTGTCGGCGGCGATACTCGATACCGCCATGGTCGGCGTCGGCGAGGCCAGCGTCGAGGAGATCGAGCGTCTCAACATCCTGGGCGCCACCATGGCGGCGATGCGGGCCGCCGTGCTGGCCTTGCCCCGGGCACCCGACGCGGTCCTGGTCGACGGCAACCGGGCGCCGATGCTGCCCTGCCCCGTCGAGACGGTCGTCAAGGGCGATGCCCGCTCGCTCTCCATCGCCGCCGCCTCGATCGTGGCCAAGGTGCGGCGCGATGCCATCATGGCCCGGCTGGCGGCGCGCCATCCCGGCTACGGCTGGGAGCGGAATGCCGGCTACGGCACCCGTGAGCATCGCGCGGCGCTGGCTTGCCTCGGGGTGACGGTTCACCACCGGCGCTCCTTCGCGCCTGTCAGGCGACTTCTGGATTTCGACTTAAGCCCCTGACTCAAAAAACTTATTGACCCGTCGAGTCGCTTGACTCATGCTGCCGGCCGTTATGGGAGGAAACAAGAAATATCTCGACCGGGTTTTCCCGGGCGACTGCATCGAGGTGATGCGGGGCCTGCCGGCGGCGTGCGCGGACATGGTCTTCGCCGACCCGCCCTACAACCTGCAGCTCAGCGGCGAGCTGCGCCGCCCCAACGACAGCCGGGTCGACGCGGTCGAGGACGACTGGGACCGCTTCGACAGCTTCGAGAGCTACGACGCCTTCACAAGGGCCTGGCTCGAGGCGGCGACGCGGCTCTTGAAGGACGACGGCACCCTTTGGGTGATCGGCAGCTACCACAACATCTACCGCATCGGCGCCCTGCTGCAGGACCTCGGCTTCTGGATCCTGAACGATGTCGTCTGGCGGAAGTCGAACCCGATGCCCAACTTCCGCGGCCGCCGCTTCACCAACGCGCACGAGACGCTGATCTGGTGCGCCAAGGGCGAGAAGCGGAAGGGCTACACCTTCAACTACGACGCCATGAAGGCGCTAAATGACGATGTGCAGATGCGCAGTGACTGGCACCTGCCGATCTGCTCGGGCGCCGAGCGTTTGAAGGTCAACGGCCAGAAGGCGCACTCGACGCAGAAGCCCGAGGCGCTGCTGCATCGCGTCCTCCTGGCGGCGACCGAGAAAGGCGACGTGGTCCTCGACCCCTTCTTCGGCACCGGCACCACCGGCGCCGTCGCCAAGCGCCTGGGCCGCCGCTACATCGGCATCGAGCGCGAGGCGGCCTACGTCGAACTCGCGCGCCAGCGCATCGAGGGCGTCCGCCGCCTCGATGACGAGGCCCTCGAGATCACCCGCTCCAAGCGGGCCGAGCCGCGCGTGCCTTTCGGCTGGGTGGTCGAGCGCGGCCTCTTGGAGCCGGGCGAGCTGCTCTATGATCCGAGCCGGCGCTGGGCCGCCAAGGTCCGGGCCGACGGCAGCCTCGTCGCCGCCGACCACACCGGCTCGATCCACCAGGTCGGCGCCCGCCTGCAGGGCCTCTCGGCCTGTAACGGCTGGACCTTCTGGTGCTTCGAGCGCCAGGGTCAACTGTTTCCGATCGACATGCTGCGCCAGCGCCTGCGCGCCGAGATGCATTAGCGAACCGTCAGCCGTTGCCCGTGCGCCGGTCGGGCGCGCTGGCTTCGAACTCGAAGGACGCCTTGAGTCCTCCGAGTTCCGACCGGTCCAAGGTGAGAGCCCGCGCGTAGTGGTCGAGCACTTCTTTGACGATCGCGAGGCCGAGGCCGGTGCCCACCGGCGAGGTGTCGAGCCGCTGGCCGCGATTCATGACGACCTCGCGTTCGGCCTTGGCGATGCCGGGGCCGTCGTCTTCGATGTCGAAGCGCACGAGGGAACCGCTTCGCGCAACCCGTACGACCACCTTGCTCGCGGCATGGCGGACGGCGTTTTCCAGCAGGTTACCGAGGATTTCGTTGAGATCGTCCGGCTCCGCGCGCGCAGCGACACCGCTCTCGAGGTCTGAGACGAGCTCGACGTGCTCGCCTTGCGGCGTTCGCTTCAGGGTCCCGAGGAGAGCCTCGACCAACGGCCCGAGCGCGACCGCCGGCAACGTCCTGACGTTTCGGATTCGGGCTCGCGAAAGCTCCCGATCGATTTGGCCCCGCATCTGGTTCGCCGTCCGCTCGATTTCACCGGCGATGTCGCCCTCGCCGCTGTCGCGCAGCCGGTTGGCATCGGCCAGAAGCGCGGTCAACGGCGTCTTGAAGCCATGCGCGAGGTCCGCCGCCCTGTCGCGCGCACGCCGCATGGCCTGATCCTGGGCATCGAGGAGATCGTTCACCTCGGCCACCAGCGGCGCGACTTCCGTAGGGACGACGGTATCGAGCCTGTCGATCCTGCCGGCACCGATGGCAGCGATCCCCTGTCGGATCGCGACAAGCGGCCGCAATCCGATGTTGACCTGAAGCCAGGCGGCGAGGATCAGGACGGTCGCGAGGATAAGCAGCGATAGCATGACGTCGGAGCCAAATTCCGCGCTGAGGGCAGTCACGTCGGCGCGGTCTATGGCGACGGCGATACGAAGCACCTTCTCCCCACTCCCGGTCTCCAGGGCGAGGCGCCGCTCGTGGCTGAGCAGGCGGGAGTTCTCTGGCCCGGCGACGTCGTGAACGTGGATCACGCCCAGGGCCGGCGTATCTTCCGGAAGATCGAGCCGGGTGTCCCACAGCGAGCGGGAACGTGCGTGGGCGGCCGTTTGCTCGTCGAAGATCTGCCAATAGAGGCCGCTGTAGACTTGCTCGAACCTGGGATCGGCGAGCTTGCCGTCGAGGCTCGCGGTGCCCTTCGCATTGAAGACGACCCGCGCGGCGATCTGATTGAGATAGGTGTCTAGCTCCGACCCGACGCGGCGCTCGACGTTGCGTTCGAACAGCAGCACCAGGCCGAAGCCGGCGACCGCCAGTGCCAGCAGAATGGTGATGGTGGCGGCCAACAGCAACCGCAGCCGCAGCGACCGACTGCTCATTGCTCTCGGGCTTCGATCACATAGCCGAAGCCGCGCCGGGTCTGGATCAGGTCGACGCCCAGCTTGCGCCGGACCCGGCCCACGAGGACCTCGACCGCATTCGATTCCCGCGCGTCGTAGGCGCCGTGCAGCTGTTCGGCGAGTTCTTGTTGCGGCACGACGCGGCCGGCGTGGAGCATCAGATAGGCCAGCAATCGGTACTCTTGCGGCGACAGCGATTTCGGCACGCCGGCCAACGTGACGCGCATCTGCCTCGGATCGAGGACGACCTCGCCGATGGCGATGGCCGGCTCGGCATGACCGGCCGAGCGCCGGATGACGGCGCGCAACCTGGCCAACAGCTCGTCCATCTCGAACGGCTTCGTCAAGTAGTCGTCGGCCCCGGCATCGATGCCTTCGACCCGTTCGCTCCATGTCCCCCTGGCCGACAGAACGAGGATCGGTGCCGTTCGGCCGTTGGCACGCCATTTCTTCAAGATCGCCAGACCGTCCATGCCCGGCAATCCGAGATCGAGAACGATCGCTCCGTAGTCCTCGGTGTCGCCCTTGAACCAGGCCTCCTCGCCGTCGCTTTCGTGATCGGCGACGTAACCGGCACTGGTCAGGGTGTCGACGACATCGCGGGCGATCCGCTGATCGTCCTCGACCACGAGAATGCGCATCAGTCCGGCTTGTCCTTCAGAACGGCGCCTGTGCGGGCATCGACATAACGCTCCCGCACGCGGCCGCGTCTGTCCACATATTTGAACTCGTAGACGGCGACACCGTCCTCGTACTCGAACTCGATCTCGATGATCTCGCCGTCGATGTCGGGGCGGACCATGGCTAGCACCTCGGGAAATGGCAAAACCGCCCCGTCCTGGCGCGCCTTCAGCGCGTCATCGTGGTCACCCGCCTTGCGGCTTTGATGCTTGTCGTCGGCGCGTGTGATGTCGCTCGCCGGTCCGAGCATCAGCACTGCGGCAGACAGGATAACAACAGCAAAGGCTCGGCAGCTTGTCGCGCTCATGGCGGCACCATGCGCCGGCCCAGATGACAAAACGCTGAACGTCCCCTTTGGCGCTCTGTCATTGGGGCTTGTCTAGGGTGCGCCCATCGCCGTTGGGGCGACGTTCAGCAATGGAGACCCGAAAATGCGCAAGATCAGCACCATCGCCGCCGCCATCGTCTTCGCGACGACGGTTCCCGCCCTCGCCAGCAGCGACGATGCGTCGTGCCGGCAGAAGGCCGACGGCCAACCGCTGTCGATCCAGGAGATCAAGGACAAGGTCGCGAGCATGGGTTACGAGGTCGGCGACGTGGAGCACGACGACGGTTGCGTGGAAGTGCATGCGACCGACAGGGATGGCACGCGCCTCGAACTCAAGATGCACCCGGTCACGGGCCAGGTCGTCGAGAGCGAGCGAAAGTCTTAAGCCGTGTGTACCGCCGACAGGACGAGGGGGGCTGGTCGCGAGCCGCGGCCAGCCTTCATCAAGGTCTGGGACCCGTTCGTTCGCCTCTTCCACTGGTCGCTCGTGTTGTTCTTTGGTCTCGCTTGGCTCACCGCCGATGAATGGGACGGTGCGCACGAGTTCACCGGCTACGTCGTCGCCACTTTGGTCGGTCTCCGCGTGGTCTGGGGCCTGATCGGCACGCGGCACGCCCGCTTCTCCGATTTCGTCTTCGGGCCGGCGGCGGTTGCCGCCTATGTCAAGGATAGCATGCGTCTCAGCGCCACGCGCTATGTCGGCCACAACCCGGCGGGAGGCGCGTTGATACTAGTGCTGTTGGTCTTGCTTTCGGCAACAGCGGGAACCGGGGTCATGATGACCATGGATGTGTTTCGTGGCATGGGATGGGTCGAGGAGCTTCATGAAGGCGTCGCCGGTGTCATGCTTGCGCTGGTGATCGTGCACGTCTTGGGCGTTTGCTTTGCCAGCCTCCTGCATCGCGAAAACCTCATCTGCGCCATGGTCACTGGCTTCAAACGCGGAGAGCCTTGACGGCAATCGGCTTGGGGCTGGACGGCAAGTCAGTCTCGGTGGCCTCGGAAGAGCGGCCCGAGCCCGGCGTCGAGGGCGTGGCGCACCGCTTTCTTGGTCAGCGTCGGCAGCGCCTGGCCGCCGAGCGCGTCGATTGGGCACCAGACGCCGTCGCCGTCGCGGCCGTCCGCGACCGCCGTCGCCAGCAACGTTACCCGAAGCCGGAAATGGGTGAAGCCGTGCGCCACCTCGCCCGGCAGCGGGAGCCAGTCGAGGCCCTCCAGTGGGGCCTGGGCCAATGCCTCCGCGTCGCTCCAGGGCGCATCGCGCCACTCGGTCGAGGGCAGCTCCATCATGCCGCCCAGCAGGCCCGCCTCGGGGCGGCGGCGCAGCAGCACGGCGCCGTCGGCGCGCTCGACCCAGAACGAGACCCCGTGGCGCAACGGCCGCGGCTTCTTCGGTCGCCGCTTGGGCAGCGTGGGGGCGATGCCGCGCGCCCTGGCGGCGCAGGCGTCCGCCCATGGGCAGCGCTCGCAGAGTGGCTTCTTGGGCGTGCAGACGGTGGCGCCCAGGTCCATCACCGCCTGAGCGTGGTCGCCGGCGCGGTGCTTGGGCGTCAGCCCTTGGGCCTGCCGGCGAAGCTCCGGCTTGGCGTCCGGCAGCGGCGTCTCGATCGCGAAGAGGCGGGCCATCACCCGCTCGACGTTGCCGTCGACCGGCGTCGCCGGCAGGTCGAAGGCGATCGCGGCGATCGCCGCCGCGGTGTAGGGGCCGATCCCCGGCAGCGCCAGAAGTGCCTTCTCCGAGGCCGGGAAGCGGCCGCCGTGCTCGGCCACGACTTGGGCCGCGCAACGGTGCAGGTTGCGGGCCCGGGCGTAGTAGCCGAGGCCCTGCCAGGCGTGCAGCACCTGGTCCAGCTCGGCGCCGGCCAGCGCCTCGATGTCGGGCCAGCGTTGCAGGAAGGCGCGGTAGTACGGCCCGACCGTGGCGACCGTGGTCTGCTGCAGCATGATCTCCGAGAGCCAGACCCGATAGGGGTCGGGCCGAGCCCTGGACGCGGCGCGCCAGGGCAGGCTGCGGCCGTGGCCGTCGTACCAGTCCAGGAGCCGTCGGCCGAGCTCGGGTCCGGCCGCGCGCATGGTCGCCTGGTCGGTCATCCCTGTCTCTCCCCAAAGACCGAATGACAGGCGGCGGGGCATCGGTCAAGATGCCGCCATGGACGAGCAGAGGGCGAGCCGCGGGCCGCGTCAGGCCGCCAGCTATCTTTCCAAGATCACCCGGGGCGTCCTCGGCAAGCGCGGGCTGACCGAGACCGAGGTCGTGTTCCGCTGGTCCGCCGTCGTCGGCGAGCGGCTGGCGGCGCGGTGCCTGCCCGAGCGGCTGGCTTTCCCGCGCGAGGCCGGTCGCGGCGGCGTTCTGCATCTCTTGGTCGAGCCGGCGGCGGCGACCGAGATCCAGCACTTGGCGCCGACCATCTTGGAACGCATCAATACCTACTACGGCTATCGCGCCGTCGACTCGTTGCGGCTGCGCCAGCAGCCGCTGCCCGAGGCCGACATGCGACCCGCCCGGCGACAGCCAAGTGCTGCCGAGCGGCAAGCGCTGGAGCGGGAATTGGCGGCGATCGACGATCCCGAGCTGCGCCGGGCGCTCGCCAGCCTGGGCGCTGGCGTCATGTCGACGAAACGTGAATAGCGTTTCGTTTCCGCCGCTTTTAAGCTCCGCGCGGCACGCTGGTCCGGTGGTAAATCGACGATCCGAGGAGACGCTGACACCGCTTGTCGCGTGCCGTCGCTGGAATTATAGTAGCACCAGATGTTGGGGTTAGGAGGAATGATGACCCAAATAAGGGATTTTGGGGCGATTGCGTGTTTCTGTGTCGTGATGCTTTGGGCGACGCTGGCCGGTGCCGCTAGCGATGCCAAGGGCTATGCCACGGGCGAGCTGTCGCTCGGCGACGAGAAGGCGCCCGTCACCGTCATCGAATACGCCTCCATGACCTGCCCCCACTGCGCCACTTTCCACACCGAAACCTTCAAGGCCTTGAAGGAGAAATACGTCGATACCGGCAAGGTGCATTTCGTCTTTCGCGAGTTTCCCTTCGACGGGCTGGCGCTCAGGGCCTCGATGCTGGCGCGCTGCTCGGGCGAGGGGCGCTATTTCGCCATGCTGGACGTGCTCTTTCGCCAGCAGCAGGGCTGGAGCCGCTCCAAGACCCCGCTCGCCGAGTTGGCCAAGATCGGCCGTCTCGCGGGCGTCAGCCAGGCCCAGTTCGATGCCTGCATGGCCGACGAGGCGCTGGCCAACGTCGTGATCAAGAACCGCATGGTGGGCGAGAAGGAGCACGAGGTCAGCTCGACCCCGAGCTTCGTCGTCAACGGCGAGGTCTTCTCGGGCAGCAAGACCCTGGCGCAGTTCGACGAAATCCTGGCCAAGCATCTGAGATGAGGGCGCGAGGCCGCATCGGGAGCGTCTGTTAGTGCAGTTCATCAAGTTTCGCCTCAGCGGCTTCAAGTCCTTCGTCGACTCCACCGAGGTGACGATCGAGCCAGGCTTGACCGGTGTCGTCGGCCCGAACGGCTGCGGCAAGTCGAACCTGGTCGAGGCGCTGCGCTGGGTCATGGGCGAGACCTCGGCCAAGCAGATGCGCGGCGGCGCCATGGACGACGTCATCTTCAACGGCACCCAGTCGCGCTCGGCCCGCAACTTGGCCGAGGTGGCGATGACGATCGACAACTCCGACCGGACCGCGCCGGCCGCCTTCAACGATACCGACGAGCTGCTGGTCAGCCGCCGCATCGAGCGTGAGAGCGGCTCGACCTACCGCCTGAACGGCCGCGAGGTCCGGGCCCGCGACGTCCAGCTGCTGTTCGCCGATGCGGCCACCGGTGCCCATTCACCGGCCTTGGTGAGCCAGGGGCGGATCGGCGCCATCATCAGCGCCAAGCCGACCGATCGGCGGGCGCTGTTGGAGGAGGCGGCCGGCATCATCGGCCTGCATTCGCGCCGCCATGAAGCCGAGCTAAGGCTTCGGGGCGCGGCCAACAATCTGGAGCGGCTGGACGACGTCATGATCGCCCTCGAAGGCCAGCTCCAGGCGATGAAGCGCCAGGCCCGCCAGGCCAACCGCTACCGCCGCATCGGCGGCCAGATCCGCCGTTTCGAGGCGATCCAACTCCATTTGCGCCACCGGGAGGCAGCGACCGCCGCCGGCCGGCTCGGCGACGAGCTCGCCACCGCCGAGCGTGAGGTCGGCGATCTGACGGCGCGTGTCGCGGCGGCCAACAGCGTCCACGAGGCCGCGGCCGAGACCCTGCCGGCGTTGCGCCAGGCGGAGGCCGCGGCGGCGGCCGGCCTGCACCGCCTGGCCGTCGCCGAGGACGGCTTGGATGCCGAGGAACGCCGGGTTGCCGAGGAAGCAATCGGCCTGGAGGCGCGGCTGACGCAGATCGCCGACGACCGTCGCCGCGAGTCTGCGATCCAGGAGGACGCCGAGGCCGCGTTGCGGCAGCTCCAGGCCGAGGAAGCGTCGCTGAGGGCTGCGGCCGAGGGCGAGACGGCCGCGCTCGTAGCCGCCGAGGCCCGCATCGAGAGCGCTGCCCTGGCGGTCGACGGGCAAGAGGCCGAGCTCGAGAAGCTGACCGACGAGACCGCGGCCGCCGCGGCCCGGCGCGAGGCCTTGCAAGCACAACTTCGCGAGGCGGCGGCGCGCCTCGAGCGGCTCGAGACCCGCGCCGGCCAGACTGCCGCCGAGGCGGCGGAGATCGATGCCGCCCTCGACCAGGACGACCAGGTCGCCGCCCGACTTGAGACGGCGACGGTGGCCGAAGCAGAGGCGGCGGCGGCGGCCGAGGGCGCGGAAGCGGCCGAGGGGACCCGTGCCGAGGTCGAGGCCGGGCTCGCCGAGGCGCGCGAGGCACTGCAGGCGGCGGAACGTGCCGTCGCCGAACTGAGCGCCGAGGAAGCGGCACTCGCCGCCCTCTTGGAAGTCAACGAGAGTGGTCTTTGGGCGCCGCTCGTCGATGCGGTCAAGGTCGAGCCCGGCTACGAGCTGGCGCTGGGGGCGGCGCTCGGCGACGACCTGAACGTGCCTGCCGACGAAGGCGCGCCGGTGCACTGGCGCACCCTCGAAGCCGACGGCGATGCGACTGCCTTGCCGGCCGGCGCCGTGCCGCTCAGCCGCCATGTCGGGGCGCCGCCGGCGCTGGCCCGCCGCTTGGCTCAGATTGGCGTCGTCGCGGACGCGGACGGCGCCCTTCTTTCCCTGCAACTGGCCCAGGGGCAGCGCCTGGTCTCGGTCGAGGGCGCGCTCTGGCGTTGGGACGGCTTCACCGTCACCGCCGGGGCCGAGACCGAGGCGGCGGCGCGGCTGGCACAACGCAACCGGCTGGCCGAGCTGCGTCGGGAAAAGACCGACGTCGAGGTGCTGCGCGACCAGGCGCGGCAGGGCTTCGAGGTTGCACGGCAGGCCGCCGAGACGGCCGGCGAGGCCTTGGCGACGGCGCGCCAGCAAGCGAGGCAAGCGGAGCAGGCCCGCGAGGCGGCCCGTGCCGCCCTCGCCGAGGCCGAGCGCCACGCGGCGGAGCGGATTTCGCGCCGGGCGACACTGGCGGAGTTGATCGCCAGCCTGGCCTCCGACGTCGCCGAGACCGGTGATGTCAGGACAGCCGCGGAGACGGCCTTGGCGGCGCTGCCGCCCTTCGATGCCGCCCGCGACCGCTTGGCGTCACTGCGCCAAGCCCTTGCCGGCCTCAGGTCCGACCTCGCCGAGGCCCGGAATGCCGAGGCGCTGTTGAAGCGGGAATTGCTCCAGCGGGCCGACCGTCTGACCGCGATTCGCTCCGGCCACCAGGCCTGGCAGACACGGGCCGCCGATGCCGAACGTCAGCTCCAGACGCTCAGCCAACGCCAAGGCGACACCGAGCGGGACCTCGCGTTGGCTCGCGCCAAGCCGGCCGAGATCGCCAAGCGTCGGCGCGCCCTGCTGGACGAGATCGCCACTGCCGAGGCGGCGCGCGACAAGGCGGCCGAGGCGCTGACCCGACAGGAGGCCGAGGTCGAGGCCCATCTGAAGGCGCTGCGCGAGGCCGAGCGGCGGCTGGCCGAGGCGCGCGAGACCCGGGCCCGTCTGGAGGCCGCGCTGGAGGCCGCGAAGGAGCGGGTGACCGAGGTCGCGCGGCGCGTCCGCGAGGTCCTCGACTGCGCGCCCGAGGCGGCCCTGGCGAGCGCCGGGATCGAGGCCGATGAAGAGCTGCCGGCGCTCTCCGAGGCCGAGACCAAGCTGGAGCGACTGTTGCGCGAGCGCGAGCGGATGGGCCCGGTCAACCTCAGGGCCGAGCAGGAGGCCGAGGAGCTCGGCGAGCAGCTGGAGACGATGGCAACCGAGCGCGCCGACCTCGAGGCCGCGATCAACCGCCTGCGCCACGGCATCGCCAGCCTCAACCGGGAAGGTCGCGAGCGGCTGCTGGCTGCCTTCAAGCAAGTCGACGAGCACTTCCAGTCGCTCTTCGTCCGCCTCTTCGGTGGCGGCAAGGCGCATCTCGCCCTCACCGAATCGGACGACCCCCTGGAGGCGGGACTGGAGATCATGGCGAGCCCGCCCGGCAAGCGGCTGCAAACGATGTCGCTTCTCTCGGGCGGCGAGCAGGCGCTGACGGCGCTGTCCCTGCTGTTCGCTGTCTTCCTGACCAACCCGGCGCCGATCTGCGTCCTGGACGAGGTCGACGCGCCCTTGGACGACGCCAACGTCGAGCGCTTCTGCAACCTGGCGCAGGAGATCTCGCGGGTGACCGGGACCCGATTCCTGATCATCACCCATCACGCCTACACCATGGCGCGGGTCGACCGGCTCTATGGCGTGACCATGGCCGAGCGCGGCGTCTCGCAGCTCGTCTCGGTCGATTTAGGCCGCGCCGAGCGGCTTCGCGCACAGGCCTGAAGACCCCCTCCAACGAGCGTTATTTTTCTTTGTTTACAAGGGTTTGGGCCAACCCGTTTGCGGCTTGACAGGCCTCTGCCCATTGCCTATGGTGCCGGCGCTTTGGCGCGGTTCGGCATGGTTCGAAAGCCGCCGAGCCGGGCGGTGGAAGCGCTTCTGGATGTCAGATTCTGACAAGCCCCCCTCGCTGAAGGAACTCGGCACCCGCATCGACAAGGTGCGACACGAAGCCGGTCTGGACGCCGAGGGTGAGAAGCCGGAAGAGGCGCCGCCGTCTGGTGAGCTGGGCATGGCTTGGCGCATCTCGATCGAGATCGTGGTTGCGCTGGCACTTTGCACCGGTCTCGGCTGGGTCTTGGATCAATGGCTCGGCACCACGCCGTGGTTGATGGTCGTGTTTCTGTTTCTAGGTGCTGCCGCCGGCATCAACAACGCGATCAGGACGATGAACCGGATGGATGCGCTGGCGGCGGAACGCGAAAAGGCGCTGAAGGGCGAGGCCGGGGACGGCCGCAAGCGGGAGGGAGAAGGTGGCCGCAGGGCGTGAGATCGACCACGCGAGTCCGATGCATCAGTTCCTGATCGGCCGCCTCAGCGACTGGCAGGTCGGCGGCATCGACGTCTCCTTCTCCAAGGCCGCGGCCTTCATGCTGGCCGCCGTCGTCATCGTCACGCTGTTCCTGACGCTCACGACCAGCCGCCGGGCGATGGTGCCGGGGCGCTGGCAGTCGGTGGCGGAGCTCTGGTACGAGTTCATCGCCGGCATGCTGCGCGAGACCGTGGGCTCGGAGGGGCGCCGCTACTTCCCCTTCGTCTTCACGATCTTCAGCTTCATCGTCATGTGCAACCTCTTGGGCATGCTGCCCTATTCCTACACCGTGACGAGCCACATCGCGGTCACCGGGGCGTTGGCGATCACCGTTTTCGTCCTGGTCACGGCGATCGGCCTGAAGCGTCACGGGCTGCACTTCTTGGGCTTCTTCGTGCCCAAGGGGGTGCCGATTCCGATGCTGTTTCTGGTCGTGCCGATCGAGGTGCTGTCCTACTTCATGCGCCCGATCAGCCATTCGGTCCGGCTCTTCGCCAACATGACCGCGGGCCACACCATGCTGAAGGTGTTCGGCGGCTTCGTCGTGCAGATGGGCGTCTTCGGCGTCCTGCCGCTGGCGCTCATCATCGCCCTTACCGGCCTCGAGGTCGCGATCGCCGTCCTCCAGGCCTACGTCTTCACCATCCTGACCTGCCTCTATCTCAACGACGCCGTCCACCTGGAGCACTAAGGTCCCCGGGCGGCACCCCGCCAAACCTCGGAAGAACATCCGGCAAGACGAAGGAACGAAACAATGGAACCAGCCGCCGCCAAGCTCATCGGAGCCGGACTCGCCGCCATCGCCATGGGTGGTGCGGGTATCGGCATCGGCCTCATCTTCGGCAACTATGTCGCCGGCGCCATGCGCAACCCGGGTGCCGCGCAGCAGGTCTTCGGCCGCGTCATCCTCGGCTTCGCCCTGACCGAGGCGATCGCGCTCTTCGCCTTGGTCGTGGCGCTGATCATCCTCTTCGTCTTCTAGGGCCGTTTACCGGCAGCCGAGGCGACGGCACCACGAGGAGGCCGAGCGATGCCGCAATTCTGGATGGAGGACTTCGCGCCCCAGATCTTCTGGCTGGTCGTCTCCTTCGTCGTCTTCTACTTCCTGATGTCGCGGATCGCCCTGCCGCGGATCGCCGACGTCTTGGAGACGCGCCAGGACCGGATCGCCTCCGACCTCGACAAGGCCGAGGAGCATCGCCGCGAGGCCGAGGCGACGTTGGCCGAGTACGAGGCGGCCCTGGCCGAGGCCCGCTCCGGCGCCCAGGCGGTGTTGGCGGAGGCGGCGGCCCAGAGTGCTGCCGAGGCCGAGCGGCGAGGCACCGAAGTCGGCGCCCGCCTCAACCGCGAGGCGAACGAAGCGGCCGCCCGGATCGCCGCCGGCCGAACCCAGGCCTTGGTCGAGGCCCGCGCCGTCGCGGCCGAGCTCGCCGGCGCCGCGGTCGACCGGCTGATCGGCCTCAGCGTGCCGGCCGACGAGGTGGCGGGCGCCGTCGAGCGGGCAATGGAAGGAGCGGAGCGATGAAATTCGACGCCACCTTTTGGGTCGGCCTCTCCTTCCTCGTCTTCGTCGGCCTGATGTTCTACTTCAAGGTCCACAAGATGATCATCGACGGCCTCGACGAGCGGTCGAAGAAGATCGCCAAGGAGCTGGAAGAGGCCCAGCGCCTGAGGGAAGAGGCGCAGGCGCTTTTGGCCACTTACGAGCGCAAGCAACGCGACGCCGTCGAAGAGGCGGAGGCGATGCTGCAGCATGCCCGCGAGGAGGCCCGGCGCGAGGCCGAGATCGCGGCGGCGAAGCTGGACGAGGCACTCGAGCGTCGCGAGACGCTTAGCCTGGAGAAGATCCGGATGGCCGAGGCCCAGGCCGAGAAAGAGGTCCGGGACGCCGCCATCGACGCCGCCATCGAGGCGGCCCGCCAAGTGATCGAGAGCAAGCTCGACCAGGCTCGCGCCGGTGCCCTCGTCGACGACGCGATCGGGGATCTGCGCCGGCACCTCAACTGAGCGAGGTCGGAGTTCTTCAGCCAGCGGCGCCCGTTAGACCGAGGCGCCGTTTTCATTTGTGGGAGGCGACGCGGGGGTGCGCTCGAAGGCTTGGTCACTCGGCCTGTTGGCCTTCTGCGAGGTGGCGGCCCTGGCGCTCTGGTTTTCCGCCTCCGCGGTGCTGCCCTCGTTGCAGGCGGAATACGATATCGGCCCGACGCTGGCCGCGCTCTATACCAGCTCGGTGCAGGCCGGCTTCGTCGCCGGCACCTTGGCGAGCGCCGTGCTCGGCCTCGCCGACCGCCTCGACATGCGGCGCTTCTTCATGGCCTCGACGCTGCTGGCGACGGCGGCCAACGCGGCGATCTTGCTGGTCGAGCCGACCTCGCCGCTGGTCCTTCTCTGCCGCTTCGTCACCGGCGCGGCGATGGCCGGGATCTATCCGGTCGGCATGAAGCTCGCCACCACCTGGGCCCGTGGCGACATGGGGCTGCTCGTCGGCCTGCTGGTGGCGGCGATAACGCTCGGCACCGGCTCGCCGCATCTCTTCAACGCCTTCGGCGGCCTCGACTGGCAGTTCACCATCCTCGCCACCTCGGCCGTAGCGCTTGCCGCGGCGCTGGCCATCAACTTCGTTGCCGTCGGCCCCAAGCACGGCCCCTCGCCGCCCTTCGACCCCCGTGTCGCCCTCGAGGCCTATACGGTACCGTCCATGCGGCTCGCCAACCTCGGCTACCTCGGCCATATGTGGGAACTCTTCGCCATGTGGGCCTGGCTCGCCGTCTTCCTGCAGGCGAGCTTTTCCTCGAGCCTGGAGGCCGAGGCGGCGGCGCTCTGGTCCAGGCTCGCCGCCTTTACCGCGATCGGCGTCGGTGGCGCCGTAGGTGCCGCGCTCGGCGGCGTCCTGGCGGACCGCTTCGGGCGCACCACGCTGACCATGGGGGCGATGACGGCGAGCGGCCTCACGGCGATCGCCATCGGCTTCCTCTACGGTGCCGAGCCGTGGCTGGTGTTCTTGGTCGCCCTCTTTTGGGGCGCCGTGGTGATCGCCGACTCGGCCCAGTTCTCGGCCTCCGTCGCCGAGCTGTCGGAGCCCGACAAGGTCGGCACCATGCTGACCATGCAGACGAGTGTCGGCTTCATGCTGACGCTGGCCACCGTGCACCTGATCCCCGGCATGGTCGAGATCGTCGGCTGGCGCTTTGCCTTCGCCTCGCTGGCCATCGGGCCCTTCCTCGGCGTCTGGGCCATGGCCCGCCTTCGCGCCCACCCGGAATCGGTTAAGCTGGCGGGCGGGCGACGCTGAAAGCAAGGAGAACGGCCGATGAGCATGTATCACGACGGCATGCGCGAGCTGCAAGACCGTTACGGTGGCCGCAAGGTGGCGGACAGGCTGGAGCAGCATCGCCGGCACGCCACCTTCACCGATGAGGATCGGCAGCTGATCGAGGCGTCGCCGTTTTTCTTTCTCGCCACCGCATGGAAGGACAGCGTCGATTGCTCGATGAAGGGCGGCATGCCCGGCTTCGTCCGCGTCACCGGCCCGAGCGAGCTCACCTGGCCCGACTACGACGGCAACCGCATGTACCGGAGTCTCGGCAACATGCTCCGCAATCCGTCCGTGGGGCTGCTATTCGTCACCTTCGATGCCGCGTCGACGCGGCTTCGCCTGACCGGCCAAGCCCGGATCGACGAGAGCGAGGCCGCGCTCGAGGGCCTGCCCGGCGCCAAGCGGCTGATCCGCGTCGCTGCCGACTACATCTACTACAACTGCCCCCGCTACATCCCGAAGATGGAATTCGTCGAGCCCTCGGTCTACGCGCCACGGCCCGACTACACGCCGCCGGAGCCGGAATGGAAGGGCCGCGATTACATCCTGGACGTCCTCGACGAGTAGGCGCCAGTGATGGAGAAGTTCAGGCCGCGATGATCCGGGGCGTTAACCACATCACCTTGGCGGTGACCGGGCTCGAGCGCTCGGTCGATTTCTACGTTCGCGCCCTGGGCTGCCGGCTGGTCGCGCGCTGGCCCGGCGGTGCCTATCTCCAAGCTGGAGAGACCTGGTTGGCGCTAATCGTCGACGGCAAGGTCGCCGAGGCCGACCGGCCCGACTATTCGCACCTCGCCTTCGGCTGCGAGGCGGCCGAGTTCGCTGGCCTCGTCGCGGCCCTGCGCACGGTGGGGGCCGAGGAGTGGTCGGAGAACCGGTCGGAAGGGGACTCGTTCTATTTCCTGGACCCCGACGGCCACAAGCTGGAGCTGCACGTCGGCGACCTGGCGACCTGGCGACACGGCTCAGGGCGATGCGGGACGAGCCTTGGGGCGAGATCGCGTTCTTCTCGTAGGAAGCGCGTTCTACTCAGCCGCCTCCGCCGCCTCGGCCGCCGGCGGCTGCCAACGCAGCACTGGGTGGCGGGCCGCCTGGACCTCGTCGAGGCGGCGGCGCGGGGCGTAGAAGGGGGCGCCCTTGAAGCGGTCGGTCCGGCCCGCCTTGGCATCGGCGGCGAGGCCCCGCATCACGGCGATGAACTCGTCCAGGCTCTCTTTCGACTCGGTCTCGGTCGGCTCGATCAGCATGGCGCCGTGCACCACCAGCGGGAAGTACATCGTCATCGGGTGATAACCCTCGTCGATCATCGCCTTGGCGACATCCAGCGTCGTGACTCCGGTGTCCTTCAGGAAGCCGTCGTCGAACAGCACCTCGTGCATGCAGGGGCCGGGGTAGGAGGGCGTCATCACGTCCTCCAGCCCGGCCAGCACGTAGTTGGCGGCGAGCACCGAATCCTCGGCCACTTGGCGCAATCCGTCGGCGCCGTGGCTCAGCATGTAGGAGAGCGCCCGGACGAACATGCCCATCTGGCCGTGGAAGCTCTTCATGCGGCCGAAGCTCTTGGCTGCCGCCGCGTCCTCGGCCCGGTGCTCGACGAGCGCGAAGCCGTCGGGCCCGTGCACCACGTAGGGCAGCGGCGCAAACGGCGCCAGCGCCTCCGACAGCACCACCGGCCCGCTGCCGGGGCCGCCGCCGCCGTGCGGTGTGGAGAAGGTCTTGTGCAGGTTCAGGTGCATGCAGTCGATGCCGAGGTCGCCCGGCCTGACCCGGCCGACGATGGCGTTGAAGTTGGCGCCGTCGCAGTAGAAGAAGCCGCCGGCCCGGTGCACGAGATCGGCGATCTCGACGATCTCGTCCTCGAAGAGCCCGCAGGTGCTGGGATTGGTGATCATGATGCCGGCGACATGGGGCCCGAGCACGCCCTTCAGGGCCTCGATGTCGATGCGGCCGCGGGCGTTGCCCGGGATCTCCTCGATGTCGTAGCCGCAGATCGCCGCCGTCGCCGGGTTGGTGCCGTGCGCGTTCTCGGGCACCAGGACCACCTGGCGCGGATCGCCCCGGTCCTGCAACGCGGCACGGATCGCCATCAGGCCGCAGGTCTCGCCATGCGCGCCGGCGGCCGGCGACATCGCCACCGCC
>JASLMY010000078.1 GCA_030746295.1 Alphaproteobacteria bacterium
ATCGCCAGGGGCGAGATCGTCGTCAACGGCGAGA
The DNA here is from genome assembly GCA_030746295.1 of Alphaproteobacteria bacterium. Next base: position 35 of record JASLMY010000078.1, read on the forward strand.
ACGTGGCGGTGCAGATCACCGAGACCCTGACCGGCGTCGGGGGCGGGTAGCGCGGCCGCCGCCGCACCGCGTGCCCCAAGCTTGCGAGTGGCGGTGGGATTTGCTACATCGGCGCCAGTGCGGTCGTGGCGGAATTGGTAGACGCGCAGCGTTGAGGTCGCTGTGGGGGAAACCCCGTGGAAGTTCGAGTCTTCTCGACCGCACCATGATTTTCGGAACCCGTGGGATGCCGGTCCCGCGGGTTTTGCTTTATACCGAACCCACATGTATCTCCCGAGGCACCGCCAGGCTACGCGAGAGGGCAGAGATGGCCGATGAACTCGACGAAATGGCGATGGAGTATCACGAGTGGCCGACGCCCGGCAAAATCGCCGTCGTCCCCACCAAGCGGCTCGCCAACCAACGCGACTTGGCGCTGGCCTACTCGCCCGGCGTCGCCGCCGCCTGCCGCGCCATAACCGAGGACTCGGAGGCCGCTGTTCGGGTCACGGCCAGGGGCAACTTGGTCGCCGTGGTGACCAACGGCACCGCCGTCCTGGGCCTGGGAGAGATCGGCCCGCTGGCCTCCAAGCCGGTGATGGAAGGCAAGGCGGTGCTGTTCAAGAAGTTCGCCGGCATCGACGTCTTCGATTTAGAGCTCGACGAGTGCGATCCTGAGAAGCTGGTCGAGATCATCGCCGCCATGGAGCCGACCTTCGGCGGCATCAACATCGAGGACGTCAAGGCGCCGGAATGCTTCACGCTCGAGCGGATGTGCCGCGAGCGTATGAACATCCCGGTCTTTCACGACGACCAGCACGGCACCGCGATCTGCGTCGCCGCCGCCGTTTACAACGGCCTGCGCCTGGTCGAGAAGGAGATCGAGCAAGCCCGGATCGTCTGCTGCGGCGCAGGTGCTGCCGGCCTCGCCTGCCTCGACCTCTTGGTCAGCCTCGGTGCCCGGCCGGAGAACATCGTCCTCACCGACATCCACGGCGTCGTCTACGAGGGCCGCGAGGAAGACATGGACCCCTACAAGTCGCGCTACGCGCTGGCGACCGAGATGCGCAGCCTGGCCGACGCCGTCGTCGGGCGCGACATCTTCCTGGGGCTCTCGGCCGCCGGCGTCCTGGCACCTGAGATGGTGGCGACGATGGCAGCGCGGCCGCTGATCCTGGCGCTCGCCAATCCCGACCCGGAGATCCTGCCCGAGGAAGCGAAGCGGGCCAAGCCCGACGCGCTGATCGCCACCGGGCGTTCCGACTATCCGAACCAGGTCAACAACGTGCTCTGCTTCCCCTTCCTCTTCCGCGGCGCCCTCGACGTCGGGGCGACGACGATCAACGAGGAGATGAAGCTGGCCGCGGCCCGCGCCATCGCCGAGCTGGCGACGGTCGAAAGCTCGGACATTGTGGTCTCGGCCTATGGCGACGAGCAGCTCAACTTCGGGCCGGACTACTTCATCCCCAAGCCGCTCGACCCGCGCCTGATCCTTTGGGTGGCACCAGCGGTGGCCCGGGCGGCGATGGAAAGCGGTGTCGCCACCCGTCCGATCCCGGATTTCGATGCCTACGTCCACGGCCTGGAGCGGCACGTCTACCGCACCGGCCTCGTCATGCGCCCGCTCTTCGACCGGGCTCGTCACGACCCGCGTCGCCTGGTCTACGCCGAGGGCGAGGGCGAGCGGGTCTTGCGCGCGGTGCAGATTTGCGTCGACGACGGTATCGTGCGGCCGGTCCTGGTCGGCGACCGCCAGCGGATCGAGGCCCGGATCCAGGAGTTCGGCCTCCGTCTTCAAGTCGGCCGGGACGTCGAGGTGGTCGACCCGCAGGACTATGACGCCTACGAATCCTATGCTGCCGCCTACCACGGCCACATGGGGCGCCGCGGCATCTCGCCCCAGCATGCCGGCACTTTGCTCAGGACTCGGGCGACGCTGATCGCCGCCATGATGGTGGCCAACGGGGACGCCGACGCGATGATCTGCGGCACTACCGGCCGCTTCGATCGCCATTTCCGCCACGTCAACGAGGTCGTCGGGCGGCGCGAGGGCGTCAGCGAGGCCTCGGCGCTGGAACTGCTGCTGGCCGGTGAGGGGGCGGTCTTCATCTGCGACACCGCGGTCTCCTACAACCCCTCTGCCGAGCAGATCGCAGAGATGACGCTGCTTGCCGCCGAGCATGTCCGACGCTTCGGCATGACGCCGAAGGTGGCCCTGCTGTCGCATTCGGATTTCGGCTCGCACGACACCCGCTCGGCCAAGAAGATGCGCCGCGCCCGCGACCTGATCAAAGAGCTGGCGCCCCAGCTCATGGTCGAGGGCGAGCTCAGAGCCGACACGGCGCTCGTCGACGTGCTGCGTGAGCGTTTGCTGCCCGACAGCGAGCTGGAAGGCATGGCCAACCTCTTGGTGATGCCCTCGCTCGACGCGGCCAATATCGCCTTCAACCTGGCCCGGGTGATCGGCAACGGCATTTCGGTCGGGCCGATGCTGATCGGTATGGCCAACCCGGCCCATGTCGTCAGCCCGGCGATCACCGTGCGTGGCCTCGTCAACATGACCGCGATCTCGGTCGTCGAGGCCCAGGTCCGGTCCGTCGACGCGGCGGAGGCCGTTGCGCTGTCGGGCCGCGGCTGAGGCGGTCGATCGGCCTCCGGCTGGCGATCCCGTACCAGTTGACGTAAAAGCATGCCAGCCTGGGGCGGTGCCCCGTCACCTGGGCGAGGGCGGGCCGATGAGTAATCCCGAGAACATCGGCGGCGAGGTGCCAGTCGGCGTCGACGAGGTCTATGCCGTCAGCACCGAGCTGGTGCGCGCCGTCGAGGCCGCCATCGACGACACGCGCTGGGACGACCTCGCCGACCTGCTCGACCCGCTGCACGCCGCCGACCTCGCCGACCTGGTCGAAATGCTGCCCCGCGACGACCGCCAGACCCTGGTCGCCTGGCTCGGCGGCGGCCTCGATCCCGAAGTCTTGACCGAGCTCGAGGAACCGGTGCTGGAGGGCGTGCTGGCGCGGCTGGCACCGACGGACCTGGCCCGCGCCATCGGCGAGCTCGATACCGACGATGCCGTCTACCTGCTGGAGAACCTGCCCGAGGAACGGCTGCAGGAGGTGCTTCACGCTGTGCCGGCGCCGGACCGGGTGGCGGTCGAGGCGGCGCTCTCCTATCCCGAGGACAGCGCCGGCCGGCTGATGCAGCGCGAGTTCATCGCCGTGCCGGCCTATTGGACCGTGGGGCAACTGATCGACTATTGCCGCGAAAGCGCCGATCTGCCGGACGAGTTCTACGAGATCTTCGTCGTCGACCCGCGCCAGCGGCCGATCGGAAGCGTGCCGCTCTACCGGGCGATGCGGACCGAGCGGCCGGTGATGGTGCGCAGCATCATGGCGCCCGAGACCCGGCTGATCCCGATCGACATGGACCAGGAAGAGGTCGCCTACCTCTTCCAGCAATACCGCATGGCCTCGGGTCCCGTGATCGACGAGGCCGGGCGGATGGTCGGTGTCGTCACCTTCGACGACGTTGCCCAGGTGATCCAGGAGGAGGCCGAGGAGGACCTGATGCGCCTCGCCGGCGTCGCCGGTGAGACCGATCTGGCGCTCTCGGTGATGCGGACGTCCAGGACCCGCTTCACCTGGTTGCTGGTCAACCTCTTCACCGCCATTCTGGCCTCGCTCGTGATCAGCCTCTTCGATGCCACCATCGAGGAGATCGTGGCCCTCGCCATCCTGATGCCGATCGTCGCCTCGATGGGCGGCAACGCCGGCACCCAGACCCTGACGGTGGCGGTGCGGGCACTGGCGACGCACGAGCTGACCGCGGCGAACGCGATGCGGGTGCTCGGCAAGGAGGTCCTGGTCGGCGGCTTGAACGGCGTCCTCTTCGCGATTCTGATGGGGTTGATCGCCGGGCTTTGGTTCCAGAACCCGGCGCTGGGCCTGGTGATCGCGGCGGCGATGGTGATCAACATGCTGATCGCCGGCTTCTTCGGCATGCTGGTGCCGCTCGGCTGCGAGCGCCTCGGGGTCGACCCGGCGATCGCGGCCAGCGTCTTCCTGACCACGATCACCGACGTGGTCGGCTTCTTCGCCTTCCTGGGCCTGGCCGCCTGGTTCCTGCTCTAGCGGGCCCCATCCCGACATTCGGCTTGTGACGGCAGGTTTCGGGGCATAGTGCCTGTGGCGCCGAGTGGCCCGGAACCGGAAGAAGTAGCCATGGGCAGACATTCGCCAACTTGATCGCCGTCAGCGCATGTTTACCACCTGCCTCCGCCGCTTGAACGTGGCGCCGCCCTGCCGCGCAAATGTCTCCCGGCCGAGGGCATGGCGCTCGACGAGAACGCGTGCCGCGAACAACAGTTCCGCCACCGTCCGCCCGGCCAGCATCCTGGTCATTTGCAAGTTCATCGCGAAAGCCAGCGTCGGTCCGATGACGGCGCTCGTCTGATGGGTCTCGTCGCCGCGATGGTGCAGCCCCGCCTGTCGCAGGCCCGCGACGAAGCGGGGCAGGTTATCGTCGCAGGTGCGCCGGACGTGCATCAACACGGCGAAAGCATCGGCCCGGCTTTCGGCGAGATAGGAATCGTAAGCGGAGAATTCGGCGCTGCGGAAATGCCAGGCGTCCTCGGCGCAATGGGCGGCCTCGTGGTAGAGCAGGAAGCGGAAGAAATCGGCGGCCACGAAGGTCTGGCCGACAAGCCGCTCGCTCTCGTTCCTGCCCGACAGGTTCGATGCCAGCTGCGCAAGTCCGAGCGGCGCCGCCCGCGGGAAGACGACGCAGAGGGTTTCCCGTTCCGGCAAGGCGTGCAGCGTGGTCGCCATCTCGCCCTGCGAGAGCACGAAAGCGGCCTCCCGGCTGATCTTCATGGCCCTGAGGAAATCGAGGGGCGCCGCAAGCTCGCCGCCGATTCGCCCGACCAGCGTCGAGAGATCCACGCTGATGCCGCCGCGGCCGTCGCCGGCACGCAGATAGTCGGACGGATCGGCGAAATGCACGTGCACGCCGGCGACGGGTTGCTGGAGCTCCCGGGCGACACTGGCGATCAGACCGGAGACGCGCCAGCGGTCGAGACCGGCGGCGGCCGTGCCGGACGGCGCCAGCGACGCCGAAACCGCGATGCAAGCGAGCAGCGGGCCGGCGAGCGGGGAGCGGCCGCCCCCTGGCCCGCGTATGTTGATCATGGCGCGCCCCACCACGGCATCACGGCGTCCAGCCGCCTGTTCGCCCTGGTGCCGGCCGCCGGTCGATGCTCAGCTGTCCCCGATCTGCCTGCCGGGACGCCGTCTCGTCTCCGACCTGTAGGGAGCGCGGATCCAACCTCCCGGCTGCCCGCGATGCGCTCAGCTCGAAAAGACTCCGGTGTCGAACCGGTGTGCCCTCCTGCGTCGCAGCCTCGACGGAGTCGCCTCCGACCCCACGGGATTGCATATACCCGCCGATGTCGGCCGCGTGCCCGGCGCTCGCCAGGAGACAGGTTGCAACCAGGATCACTATGTATCGACACAGGCGTTCGAACGTAGGGTGCATCTCAGTCAAGCCTCCTGCTGCATGGTCGTCGCCGTCTGCCGTGCTCTGCCCCGTCGTGGCGGGTGCGCAGGAGCGGCAACACGCGCAGCCTAGTAGCAGCGGCGGCCAAAGACCTTGCTGCGGTCTTTAGAATTCCGTTATTTTTGTGCCTGCTGTCTGTCGGTCTTTGCATTTTCCGCAGAAAACGGCCATTGGGGAAGCGGGGCGCTGGCCGATGCGCTACAGGTTCGACGGATTTGAACTGGATATCGACCAGCTCCAATTTCGGTCGCGAGGTGAAATCCGCCTACTCGAACCGCAGGTGTTCGACATTCTCCGCCTGTTTGTCGAGAACCACGGTCGCCTGATCACACGGGACGAGCTGGTCGCCACCATATGGGGCGGACGCGCCGTTTCCGAATCGGCCGTCGATGCCCGTATTCATGCCGCCCGTAGGGCCGTAGACGACGACGGCCGCAAGCAGGAACGGATCAAGACGGTGACCCGACGCGGTTACCGTTTCGTGCCCGACGTAGTCATCTTCGAAGGCGCCGACGAGGCGGCGCCTCAGCCTGACAAACCCTCGATCGCCGTTCTGCCGTTCGACAACATGTCGGGCGAAGCGAAACAGGAATATTTCTCGGACGGGATCGCCGAGGACATCATCACCGAGCTGTCGCGGTTTTCCTGGCTGACCGTGATCGCCCACAACAGCGCCTTCGCCTACAAAGGCCGCGCCGTCGACCTGAAGCAGATCGGCCAGGAGCTCGGCACGCGCTATCTTCTAGAGGGCAGCGTGCGCAAGGCCGGCAACCGGGTGCGGGTAACGGCTCAGTTGATCGAAGCGGCGACCGGCGGCCACATCTGGGCGGAACGCTATGACCGCGAAATCACGGATATTTTTGCGCTTCAGGACGACCTCACCCAGGCGATCACCGTTGCCGTGGCGCCGCAAGTGGAGAGCGTGGAGCTCAACCGGGTGCGGCGGCGCAAAACCACCGACCTCGATGCCTGGGACCTGGTCATGCGGGCGCGCTACGAGTACCGGCGCTTCGGCGTCGATCAGGGCGCGCGGGCTATTGCATTATTGCGCCAGGTGATCGCGCGCGATCCAGACGACGTCACCGCCCTGGCCCATTTGTCGATCTGCCTCGGCCGAAACTTCTATCGCAGTGCGGCGACCGCACCGGTCGAGACCTTGGACGAGGCGCGACGGTCTGCGCATCGGGCGCTGGAACTCGATCGCAACAACTACGAGGCGATGCAGGGGCTGGGGGTGGTGGCAATGATGTCCGGCGACCACGACGAAGCCCACCGCCAGCTGCAGCGGGCCGTGGCGATCAATCCGAACGACTTCCAGGCCCGTTTCATGCGCGGCTGGGCCCTGGTCTTCGACGGCCAATACGGCGCCGGAATCACCGAACTCGAGACGGCGTTGACCCGTAACCCCGACGATCCACAGGCCGTCGCCGCGCTCGCCGCGTCGAGCTTTGCCCATTTACTCGCGGGTCGGCCGGCGGACGCCGTTCGCGTGGCGGAACAGGCGCTGCACGAGCTCCCCGCGCACGGCCATGCGCTGCGTGTGCTGGCGGCCGCGCATGGCCGGAACGGTGACATCGAACGGGCGCGGTACTACGCGGTGCGGTTGCTGGCGGGTGAGCCTCACTACACGATCGGCCGCGTCGCCGGCCTGCCCTATTTCAGCGACAGGGTTGACATAACGCCCTACATCGAGGGATTGCGCGCCGCCGGCCTGCCGGACTAATCGGAATGGCCGCTTGGGGTCATCTCCGGCCCATCAGCATTTGCTGATCTTACGGGAAAAGCCGGGAAGACCTTCGGACGCCAGCGAACCGATTCCCGACATTCGGCTAGGGACGGCAGGTTTCCGGGGGATACTTTCCCCGTGGTGCCGGGTCGCCCGGAACCAGATGAATTGGCCGTTGGTCCGCTTCCTCAGGCGCTCTTCGACAGACCGGGGCCGCCCTGGGCCCAGGCGCGAGAGGCGATGGCCGCGTCGAGCGGCGTGCCGATCAGGTGGTTGGCGTAGTTCGAGATCGTCTTGAGGGCGATCCCCAGCACCACCTCGAGCACTTGGCCGCGGCCGTAGCCGGCATCGAGAAAGGCCTCGACCTCGTCGTCCTCGACCCAGCCTTGTTTGATCATCAGCGCCTCGGTAAAGCGGCGTAGCGCCTCTAATTTGGGATCCGCCAGCGGCCGGCCGGCCCGTAACGCTGCCACCTGGCCGGCCGGCAGCGTGAGGTCGGCCGCCGTCGAGTGGGCGGCGACGCAGTAGCCGCAGTTGTTGACGACGCTGGCGGCGAGGAACAGCACCTCCTTCTCGGCTTGGCTCAACGTCGACGTGTCGAGAATGCCCGCCAACGTCAGATAGCCGTCGAGGGCGGCCGGCGCCTCGGCGAGACCGCCCAGCAGGTTTGGCAGGAAGCCGTAGCGCGTCTCGGCCGCCTGCAGGCGAGGCCGGCTCGGTGGCGGCGCCGTCTCGGTCGTGTGTATCGGGAAACTTGGCATCCGTTGGGTTCTCCTTGGCTGGTCAGTTGGCGCCGGCTCCTATGGTTAAGGACCGAGCCGTCCAAAACATTCAAAGTGCCGAGCGGGCGATTCAGGTACCAAGGCCCGAGACAGGGCGCGTGGCTCTGCTTTCGTGGCTGCGGAAGCAATTGCAGTCCTCGGTGAGCCGCGGCGTGGCGCTCCAACGGTCGTAGCAATTCAGGAGTCACAGGGTCTCCGGTCCAACGGCGGCGGCCTGCGGCCGTTCGGTTGTCGTTGTCTTCCTATCCCGTGTCATCGCTTCATCCCTCCTTCAAGTTTCGGACCAATTGGTCCAGATATGGTAAAAAACTCAGTCCAGCGCTCCGGTCACGATGCCCGCGACCGCCTCGAGGTGGGCCCGGTCCGCCGCGCCCTTGGCCAGGACCAGCAGTCCGTTGAGGCTGGCCGTCAGATAGCCCGCCAGGGCCTCGACCTCGTGGTCGGGCCCGATCTCGCCGCGGCCGCGGGCCTCGACCAAGGCATCCTGGAAGGCCGCCGTCATGCAGGCGAAGCCGTCCTCGACCCGGGCGCAGCACTGGGCATCGTGGCCCGCCAGCTCGACCGCGGTGTTGTTGATGAAACAGCCGCGACGCTCGCCGCCGGCCGATACCTCGGCGACCAGACGCTCGAAGACCGCGACGATGCCCCGCTTGCCGCCGCCGGCGGCCTTGATCCGGGCCCTCAAGCCGCGCTGGGCGAAGCGTTCCTGGTAGCGGTCCAGGGTGGCGATGTAGAGCTCGTGCTTGGAGCCGAAGGTGTCGTAGAAGCTGCTCTTGGAGATCCCCATGGCGCCGATCAGGTTGGTGAGCGCGGTCGCCTCATAGCCCTTCGACCAAAACACCTGCATCGCACTTTCGAGCGCCGTCTCGGTGTCGAATTCGCGTGGCCGTCCCATGGGGATGCAATTTAGGACCAATCGGTCCAAATTGCAAGGGGCGATTTTCACTCTGATGGCGATAGAGCGTTCGCCGCAATGCCCAGATCGCATCTAGTGCGCGAAGCCGAGCCTGGCGCTGCCGTCCGCGCCGGCGCGCCAGGCGTGGCTCTGGGCGAAGCCAAGGAAGGCGCGGCAGAGCGCTTCGGGCGCCCGCTCGTGCCAGGCGAGGCCGATCGTGCGCCGGATCTCGACGCCCTCGACCGGCCGCCAGGCGAGCTCGGGCGCCTCTAGCGAATTCGGCGCCAGGCAGAGGCCGACACCGGCGGCGACCAGGCGCAAGGCCCAGTCGTCGCGCGTCGTCCGGTGCACGATCCGGGGCCGTATGCCGAGGGTGTCGAAGCGCCGTCTGGCCTCGGTCAGGGTCTCGCAGTGGGTCCGGACGATGAGCGATCGAGCGTCGAGATCGGTGCCTTTGAGGCTCGCCTTGCGGGCCAGCGCGTGGCCCGCCGGCAGGGCCAGCAGCAGGCGGTCGTTGAAGAGGTGGTGGCGTTCGCCGCTCGGCGCCGCCAGGTCCAGCCGCGTGATTGCCGCATCGAGGCGGCCTTGGCTGAGCCAGCGGTCGATCTCCTGGACGCCGCCTTCCATCAGCTCGATTCCCGCCTCGCCATGGGCGCCGCCGAAGTCCGCCAGCAGGCGGGCCGTGGCTGCGCTCGGCAAGCTCGACAGGAGGCCAACGCGAAAGCGGTTCTGGGGCGCCGACTGTCGGAGAGCATGCTTGGCCCTATTGAGGCCACCGAGCGCCTCGCGGGCGTGCTCGAGGAAGCGCTCGCCCTCCGGCGTCGGGCGGGCCCGGCGGGCACCGCGCTCAAATAGAGCAACGCCAAGCTCTTGTTCTAATTTCTTGATCCCCTGAGACAAGGTCGGCTGAGAGACGAAGACGCGCGCGGCACCACGGGTGAAGCTGCCGGTCTCAGCGACCGCGAGGGCATAGTGCAGTTGGTAAAGCTCCATGCCATAGACAATACCAATGATAACTATCGAAAGCATGGATTTTATCAATAATTTCGAGCCGGATATTCTCGGAGCGTTGAGATCTCATGGAGGGTGCGCGCGATGTCTGCCTTCACGCCCGCCAACCCGGACTTCGAGGCGCGGGTCCGCGACAGCTTCCGCCGCCAGGCTTTCATGGCCACGATCGGCGCCGAGCTGCCAGTGGTCGCGCCCGGCCAAGTCGCGCTCTCGCTGCCCCACCGGCCCGACCTGACCCAGCAGCACGGCTTCTTTCACGGCGGCGTCGTCGCCACCATCGCCGACAACGCCGCCGGCTACGCCGCCTTCTCGCTGATGCCGGCCGACAGCTCGATCCTGACCGTCGAATTCAAGCTGAACCTCCTATCGCCGGCCGAGGGCGACCGCCTCGTCGCCGAGGCCGAGGTCTTGAAGCCGGGCCGTTCGCTGACGGTCTGCCGATCGGACGTCTATGGCGAGCGGGCGGGAAGCCGAAAGCTGATCGCGACCGCCTTGGTGACGCTGATGGCGCTGCCGGGCCGCTCGGATCACGCCTCCAGACCGAAGGCTTCCGCCAGCAGGGCGTAGGAGCGGAGCCGGGCCTCGAAGTCGTGGGTGATGGTGACGACGACCAGCTCGTCCACACCATGGGCCTCGGCAATCGCTCCAAGCCGCGCCGCCACGCCGGCCGGGTCGCCGGCGATGGTGCGGTGGCGGTTGTACTCGACGATCATCATCTCTTGTGCGGTGTAGGGATAGGCCTCGGCCTCCTCGGGCGAGGGCACCGGCCCCGGGCGTCCGAGGCGCAGCCTCAAGAGCCAAAGGTCGCGGCTCCGCGCCAGGCGCTGGGCCTCCGCCTCGGTCTCGGCGACGATGACGAAGACGCCGACGCTGCCCCGAGGCTCGGGATAGAGCTCGGAAGGCGCGTACTGGCGCATGTAGGCTTGCATCACCGCCTCGCCGCCCTGGTCGTTGATGAAGTGGCCAAACGAGAAGGGGAGGCCGAAATGGGCCGCATAGGCGGCACTCTGGTCGGAGGAGCCGAGCAGCCAGATCTCCGGCGCGCCCGGCCCGCGGGGCTCGGCGTGGACGCCGCGGAAAGGGCTTTCTTCTTCGACTTGATCGTGAACGAAGTCAACCACATCTTTGATTTGCCTTGGAAAATACTCAATTCCCAAGGCCCCCGGCCCATGTGCCAAAGCGCGCGCGGTGCGGCTGTCGCTGCCGGGTGCACGGCCGATGCCGAGGTCGATGCGGCCGGGATAGAGGGTCTCCAGCATGCGAAAGCTCTCGGCCACTTTCAGGGCCGAGTAGTGGTTCAGCATGATGCCACCGGCGCCGATCCGCATCCGCTCGGTCACCTGGGCGATGCGGCCGATCAGGATCTCGGGTGCCGAGCCGGCGAGGCCGCCGGCGTTGTGGTGCTCGGCCAGCCAATAGCGGCGATAGCCCAAGGCATCGCAGTGCCGGGCGAGCGCCAGGCTCTCCTCGATGGCGTCCGCCGCCGTTCGGCCCTCGCGGATCGGCGACTGGTCGAGGACGCTGAGCGTGAGCGCCACCACCTAGGCCGCTCCGACCTCGAAGGGCCGGTCCTGACCGATTCGGAAGTCGTTGCCGGCGCGGTCGCGGCCCCGGACCAGGTAGATCGGCCGCTTCGACATGTCTTGGCGGATCGCCGCACCACCGCCCAGCCGCTGGATCGTCCGGTCGTAGAGCGAGGTCGCCGGCATGTAGCGGACGGCGAGCCCGGCCCGGCGGCGCCCGGAACGGTTGGCCGCCGAGCCGTGCAGCAGAAAGGCATCGTGAATCGACATCTGCCCCGCCTCCAGCACCACGTCGACGGCCCCGCTCCCGTCGAAGCCGGGATCGTCCACCACCTGGTCGATGGCGAGCCCGGGCCGGGTGTCGGTGCGGTGGTCGAGCATCGCTCTCTCCCGATGCGAGCCCGGGACGACGCGCAGGCAGCCGTTCTGGCATGTCGAATCGTCCAGCGCCAGCCAGACCGTGACCGTCGCCAACGGGCGGATCGGCCAATAGGGCGCGTCCTGGTGCCAGGGCACCTCGAGGCCGTCGCCGCCCGCCTTGGCGATGACGTGCGCGCCCCAACAGATCAGGTCCGGGCCTTCGATCTGGGCGACGATGTCGAGGATCTCGGGCGTCCGCACGAATCCGAGGAACTTGGCGTCGGTCGGTCGTGCCGCGGCGCCGCCGCCCCAGCGCAGTACCAGATGCTCGGGCCGGCGCTCCGGGTTCTCGGCGATCAGGTCATCGAGCGCCGCCCGCATTTTCGCCAGCAGCGCCTCGGGCAGGCGCCAGCGCGGCACGATGTAGCCGTCCTGGCGATAGCGTGCCAGCTCGTCCTCGCTCAGCAAATGTGCCGTCGACGTCATCGCTCAGCCCTTTCCATGCTTCTCGATCGCCTCGCGCTCCAACCGGTCGTAATCGATCTCGCCACCTTCCGCCAGGCGCATCCGTTGGCGCGTCAGCGCCTTCACCATCCAGGTCAGGGCCTCGTTGTAGGGCGTCGCGATCCCGAGTGCCCGGCCCTCGGCGACGACGGCGCCGTTCAGCGAGTCGATCTCGGTCGGCTTCGGCACCTCCATGTGCTGCAGCATCGAGGGCTTGTTGAACTTGGTCTTGCAGAAGTCTTTGATCGTCGCCATCGGGTCGGGATCGACGAGCGCGATGCCCTTGGCCCGGACCACCGCCAGCGCCTCCTCGATGATCCGGCTTTGCAGCGCGTCCGCTTCCGCCGTCATGGCGATCTCTCCGACCCGCTGGCCCAAGAGGGCGGCAATCGGGTTGATGGCGGCGTTGTGGACGAACTTGGTCCAGATATGGCCGACGATGTTGTCGACCACGGTCGGCTGGAAGCCGGCCCCGGCCAGAAGCTCGGCGAGGGTGCGGATGCGGGCACTGTCGTGGCCGTCGATCTCGCCCAGCCAAGTCGGACCGGCATGGGTGTGGGAGATCCGGCCGGGCCCGGGCACGGCAGCGCTGTGGTAGCTGAGGCCGCCCGCGACCCGTTCTTCCCCCAGCGCTTCGATCAAGACCTCCAGGTTGCCGACGCCGTTCTGCAGCGTGATCGCCCAGCCCTGGGGCCCGAGCACGCGGGCCGCCGTCGCCGCCGCCGCGGCGGTGTTGTTGGTATCGGTCTGGATCAGGGCGAGGTCGGCGACGCCCGCCTCGTCGGGTCGGGTCGTGGCCGGCACCTGGATGGTCGCCTCGCCGCCGATGCCGTCGAGGCCGAGGCCGTGCGAGCGGATCGCCGCCACATGCGCGTCCCAAGTATCGACCAGCGTGACCTCGGCGCCGTCACGGGCCAAGAGGCCGCCGTAGAGCCCGCCCATGGCACCGGCGCCGATGACGACTATCCGCAACTGTCTCACCCCTCTGACGCGCTCGGGTGGGGCAGCGTATCACAGCCCCTCGGCGCTTCGCATAGCGCCGGGCAAGCGCTAAATTCAAACTGGGTCGCGGCAAGCGACGAGAGCAGAAAAGGTCACGCCCATGCTGTCGAACACCTATCCGACGCTCGATTTCGGTCTCGGCGAGACCGCCGACATGCTGCGCGACACGGTGGTGAATTTCGCCGCAGACGAGATCGCCCCCCGGGCCGAGGAGATCGACCGGACGAACCAGTTCCCACGTGACCTCTGGCCCCGAATCGGCGAGTTGGGCCTGCACGGCGTTACCGTCGAGGAGGAGTACGGCGGCGCCGGCATGGGCTATCTGGAGCACGTGGTCGCCGTTGAGGAACTGTCGCGCGCCTCGGGCTCGGTGGGCCTCAGCTACGGCGCCCATTCCAACCTCTGCATCAACCAGATCCGCCGCAACGGCACCGAGGCGCAAAAGCGCCGCTATCTGCCGAAGCTGATCTCGGGCGAGCACGTGGGCGCGCTCGCAATGTCGGAGCCGGGCGCGGGCTCGGACGTCGTCGGCATGCGCACCCGGGCCGAGAAGAAGGGCGACCGTTACGTCCTCAACGGCAACAAGATGTGGATCACCAACGGGCCCGAGGCCGACGTCCTCTTCGTCTACGCCAAGACCGAGCCCGAGGCCGGCCCGCGCGGCATCTCCGCCTTCCTGATCGAGCGCGGCTTCGCCGGCTTCTCGACGGCGCAGAAGCTCGACAAGCTCGGCATGCGCGGCTCGGATACCTGCGAATTGATCTTCGAGGACTGCGCGGTGCCCGAGGAGAACCTGGTCGGCGGCCTCAACCGGGGCGTGGAGGTGCTGATGAGCGGCCTCGACTACGAGCGCGCGGTGCTGGCCGCGGGGCCCCTGGGGCTGATGCAGGCCTGCATGGACGTGGTCGTGCCCTACGTGCACGAGCGCGAGCAGTTCGGCCAGCCGATCGGCGAATTCCAATTGATGCAGGGCAAGCTCGCCGACATGTACACGACGATGAACGCCAGCCGGGCCTACGTCTACGCCGTCGCCAAGGCCTGCGACCGCGGCCAGACGACGCGCAAGGACGCCGCCGGCGCCATCCTCTACGCCGCCGAGAAGGGCACCTGGATGGCGCTGGAGGCGATCCAGGCCTTGGGCGGCATGGGCTACATCAACGAGTCGCCGACCGGGCGGCTGTTGCGGGACGCGAAGATCTACGAGATCGGCGCCGGCACATCAGAGATCCGCCGCATGCTGATCGGGCGAGAACTGTTCAAGGAGACGATGTGATCGGCGGCGCGTCGGCGCCCTGAGCCGCCGGGTCGACGGCGGACGACTTCGAGGCCACGACCGCCCACCCGGATCCGCGCTCGCGTATCGGTCGGCTTTCCCGCGCCGCGCTCTTGGGCGCGAATTAGTGAATTCACTTAAATTTAACGGCACTGCTCTACCACTGCGAGTTGGGGACGACATGCCGTGGGGACGGCAGACGGCTGCCCGGACCGCGTTCCGAGGCGAGTTGGCAATCGGGGAAAGGAAGAAGGTGGGGAACTCAGAATGAAGCTCGAAGCACTGAAACGTCTCAGAATTGGCCCAAAGCTGATCGCGGCCTTTCTCGTCATCGGAATCATACCATTCGCCGTCGTCGGCATCACCGCGCTCGACACCTCGAGCGAGGCCTTGAACCAGCAGGCCTTCAATCAACTGAAGGCGGTGCGCGGCATCAAGAAGGCCCAGATCGAGACCTTCATGGGCGAGCGTCAGGGCGACATGGGCGTCCTCGTCGACACCGTCGGCGCGGTTCGCCGCGAAGCCTTCAGCAAGCTGGTCGCGGTCCGCGAGGTCAAGCGCATCGCCATCGAGCGCTACTTCCAGAACATCGCCGATCAGGTGGTGACCCTGTCGGAGGATCGCATGATCGTGGATGCGATGCGCGGCTTCCGCGAGAAGGAAGCGAGCTTCCAGGCCGAGACCGACGTCACGCCGGCCGATGTCGCGCGCATGCGCAAGGCGCTCAAGAGCTACTGGACCGACCAGTTCGGGGTCGAGTACCGGAAGCAGAACGAGGACAAGACGGCGGATGTCGACGGCTATTTCGCCAAGCTCTCCGACCGCGCCGTGCTGCTGCAGTACCACTACATCCAGGCCAATGCCAATCCGCTCGGCAGCAAGCACCTGCTGGACCGGGCCGAGGACGGCTCGGGCTACAGCGCGCTTCACGCCGAGGTCCACCCCGTCATCCGCAGCTATCTCGAGAAATTCAGCTACTACGACATCTTCCTGATCGAGCCCGAGAGCGGGCGCATCGTCTACTCGGTCTTCAAGGAGCTGGACTACAACACCTCGCTTCTGAGCGGGCCCTGGGCCGACACCAACTTCGCCGAGGTCTTCAAGCAGGCCCGTCAGCTCACCGAGAAGGACGGCGTCGCCTTCGTCGATTACGCGCAATACGCGCCGTCATATGATTCCCCGGCCAGCTTCATCGCCTCGCCGATCTTCGACGGCGGCGCGCTCCAAGGCGTGCTGATCTTCCAGATGCCGCTCGACCGAATTACCGAGGTGATGGCCGAGCGGGCCGGCCTCGGCGAGACCGGCGAGACCTATCTCGTGGGTCCGGACAAGCTGATGCGCTCGGACTCCTATCTCGATCCCAAGCATCACTCGGTCGGCGCCTCTTTCCGCCATCCCGAGAAGGGCAAGGTCGAGACCACGGCGGCGGCGGCGGCGCTCGCCGGCAAGACCGGGGCCGAGATCATCATCGACTACAACGGCAACCCGGTGCTGTCCGCCTACACGCCGGTCGAGATCAACGGTCTGACCTGGGGCCTGTTGGCCGAGATCGACGTCGCCGAGGCCTTCGTGCCGCGCTCGGAAGGGGCGGCCAAGGACTTCTACGCCCAGTACATCGAGAAGTACGGCTACTACGACCTCTTCGTGATGAACCCGGACGGCTACGTCTTCTACACGGTGACCCACGAGGCCGACTACCAGACCAACATGGTCGACGGCAAGTTCTCGACCTCCAACCTGGGCGGCCTGGTCCGCCGGGTGATGGAGAGCAAGTCGTTCGGGCTGGCGGATTTCGCGCCCTACGCGCCGTCCAACAACGAGCCGGCGGCCTTCATAGCCCAGCCGGTCGTGAACGGCGGCAAGGTCGAGCTGGTGGTGGCGCTGCAGCTCTCGCTGAAGGCGATCAACGCGATCATGCAGCAGCGCGACGGCATGGGCGAGACCGGCGAGACCTACCTCGTCGGCAGCGACAACCTGATGCGCTCGGACTCCTACCTCGATCCCAAGCACCACTCCGTCGTCGCCTCCTTCGCCGATCCCGCCAAGGGCCGGGTCGACACGGTGGCAGCCAAGAAGGCACTGGCCGGCGAGACCGGGGCCGAGATCGTCATCGACTACAACGGCAATCCGGTGCTCTCCGCCTATACGCCGGTCAGGGTCGGCGGGACGATCTGGGCCTTGCTGGCCGAGATCGACGAGGCCGAGGCGTTCGCCGCCATCGACAGCCTGACGATGCTGATGCTCGTCATCGGCTTGGTCGGCCTGGTCGCGATCGTCGCCATCGGCTACTTCCTGGCCCGTTCGGTCAGCCGTCCCATCGTCGACATGACGGGCGCCATGAGCGTGCTCGCGGAAGGCGACAAGACGGTCGAGATCCCGGCCCAGGATCGCGCCGACGAGGTCGGCGACATGGCCGCCGCGGTTCAGGTCTTCAAGGACAACATGATCCGAAACGACGAGCTGCTGGCCGAGCAGGAGGCCGAGCGCGCCGCGCGCGAGGCCCGGGCCAAGCGCGTCGAGGATCTGACCGGGAGCTTCGATACCGGTGTCGGCGATGTCCTGAAAACCGTGGCCTCGGCCTCGACCGAGCTCGACGGCACGGCGAGGTCGATGTCGGAGACGGCCAGCGACACGACGGACAAGGCGTCGGCCGTCGCCGCCGCCTCGGAGCAGACCACCACCAACGTGCAGACCGTGGCCTCGGCGACCGAGGAGCTGTCGGCCTCGATCGCCGAGATCAACCGGCAGGTGCTGCAGTCGACCGAGATCACCGTCGAGGCGGTGCGACAGGCCGAGAGCACCAACGAGACGGTGCAGAGCCTCGACACGGCGGCGCAGAAGATCAGCGAGGTCGTGGATCTCATCAACGACATCGCCGGTCAGACCAACCTGCTGGCGCTCAACGCCACGATCGAGGCGGCCCGCGCCGGCGATGCCGGCAAGGGCTTCGCCGTGGTCGCCTCGGAAGTCAAGAACCTGGCGACACAGACGGCCAAGGCGACCGACGAGATCGCCGACCAGATCACGGCCATGCAGGAGGAGACCCGGGGCGCGGTCTCGGCGATCCAGGGCATCTCCGGGACCATCGAGAAGATCAACGAGATCGCGACCACGATCTCCTCGGCGGTCGAGCAGCAGGGTGCGGCGACGAGCGAGATCAGCCGCAGCGTCGCCGAGGCCTCGCGGGGCACCCAGGAGGTCTCCGGCCACATCGCCGGCGTCAGCCAGGCGGCGACCGATACGGGCGAGGCCTCGGGGCACGTTCTCGATGCCTCGCGCGAGCTGTCGCAGCAGTCGGAGACCTTGCGGCAGATCGTCGAGAAGTTCCTCGCCGACGTCCGCGCGGCGTAGCGGAATGCGCCACCGGCCCGGTTGGCCAAGGCGCAAGTGCGAAAGCCCCTCGCGGTATTCCCCTGCCGCGAGGGGCTTTCTCATTCCGCCCCGGCCGGCCGGCCTTTTCCGTCTTCCGCCGACGGTCTAGTCTAGCGCCGCCATTCATCCGACTGGGGCGGTGCCTTCATGGGGCTCATCAGCAGCAAGGTTGCGACCCGCGACGCCGACTATCGCGAGAACCACGCCCATTGGCAGGCCGCGGTTCAGGGCCTGCGCGAGGCCGTCGCCGAGGTTAAGCTCGGCGGTGGCGAGCGGGCCCGCGAGCGCCATCTGTCGCGCGGCAAGCTGTTGCCGCGCGAGCGCATCCGCAAGCTGGTCGACCCGGGCTCGCCCTTCCTCGAGCTCTCCCAGCTCGCTGCCCGTGACGTCTACGACGACAACATCGCGTCTGCCGGCGTCGTCACCGGCATCGGTCGGGTCTCGGGCCGGGAATGCGTGATCGTCGCCAACGACGCCACCGTCAAGGGCGGGACCTACTATTCGCTGACCGTGAAGAAGCACGTCCGCGCCCAGGAGATCGCGGAGGAGAACAACCTACCCTGCATCTACCTGGTGGATTCCGGCGGCGCCAATCTGCCCGAATGGCCGGACGTCTTCCCCGACCGCGACCATTTCGGCCGCATCTTCTATAGCCAGGCCAATATGTCGGCCAAGGGGATCCCGCAAATCGCCGTCGTCATGGGCAGCTGCACCGCAGGCGGCGCCTACGTGCCGGCGATGTCGGACGAGGCCGTGATCGTGCGCCAGCAGGGGACGATCTTTCTCGGCGGGCCGCCACTGGTGAAGGCGGCGATCGGCGAGGTGGTGACGGCCGAGGAGCTGGGCGGCGCCGACGTTCACTCGCGCGTCTCGGGCGTCACCGACCACTACGCCGTCGACGACCATCATGCCCTAGCGATCACGCGCACCATCGTCGCCAACCTGAACCGGCCGAAGCATCAGGAGATGGAGGTCCGCACGCCCGAGCCGCCGGCCTACGATCCGCACGAGATCTACGGCGTCCTGCCGCAGGACGTCCGCCAGCCCTACGAGGTGCGCGAGATCATCGCCCGGATGGTGGATGGCAGCCGC
>JASLMY010000079.1 GCA_030746295.1 Alphaproteobacteria bacterium
CGAGCCGCCGGCCGCCAGCAGCATGGCACCAGTCGCCGTCACCATATGTCGCCGGAAGCGGTCGGCGATGAGGCCGGCGAGCAGGATCCCAGCGACGATGCCGAAGAGGTGTCCGGACAACGCGGCATTGGCATCGGCGAGACTTATCCCGTGCAATTCCACGAGGCCGGTGACAGTGAAGGCGAGGAGGCCGCCGCTGGACATCCCGTAGAGAATGAAAAAGAGCAGAAAGAACAGCACCGGGGCCGAGAGCAAGAGGCGCACCCCGGCGAGCTGGCCGGGCGGGTCGTCGCGAGCAGGCACAGCCGTCGCGCCTGGCGCCACGGACGGGTTTCTGACCACAAGCAGCTCGCGGCGCCACGCCATGGCGACAAGGGCCAGCAGCCCCGCCAAGCCGGTGACGATCAGTGCCGTCCGCCACGACGTCCACTGCGCCAATACGAGAATCGACACGGGCGCGCAGGCAGCGCCCAGGAAGCCGGAAAAGGTGTGAATTGCGAAGGCGCGACCGAGCTTTTCCTCCCTGACCGCACCGTTCAGAATTGCGTAGTCCGCCGGATGGAAGACGCTGTTCCCGAGGCCAGCGAGAACCGCGAGGAAAAGCAAGACCCAGTACGCCCCGACGAGGCCCATCAGCAGCACCGCAACGGCATTCAATGCCAGCCCCGCCAGCAGTACCCGTTGCGGTCCGATGCGGTCGACGAGAAATCCGACCGGTGCCTGAGCGACGCCACCGAGCAGCCCATAGGCGGTCATCGCCAGGCCGAGTTGCAGATAGGTGACGCCGAACTCCGCTTTGAGAAACGGAAACAACGGCGGCAGCACGAGCCCGTAATAGTGGCTGAAGAAGTGGCCGCCGCTGACGAGACCGAGCGTCCATCGCTCGCGGGCGAACGCTCCGCCCGTCGAGGTCCGGCGTGTCGTGCCCCCGACGGGACGGACGGTATCCTTCACCGTGTCGGCCATCGTTTCAGCCTCACTACAAGCCGATAGGACGGCGCGACCTGGGTCGAACGGCGCCCATCTTGGCGATCGCGAACGGCCCTACTCGCCAAGCTTCAGGCATCAGGCTCGAATCAGCGACCGCTGCTGGAACCATGCTAAGACGTCCATTGGTATGTTCGAAATACCCAATCCCGAAGAGCTCTCCCATACCATTTTGTCGGTGCACGAGCTGTCCTTGCCGCGTGGTCGAGCCCGATGCCGCCGGAGTGCGTCCTCCTTCGGTAGGTCGCTGAATCATAGCGGGATCGGCCCAAGGATGCCGACCGCGCCGACCTTCGCGATTGAGAGGCCCGCAGAATCGGGGCTTGGAACAGACGGCAAGCCAACTGTCGATCCATGTCGTATGATGCTGCCGGCAGCGTGAGCACGAGGGAGGGCGTGATGTCGGAGAACTGGTCGATCCGCGGTGAATACATGGAAAGCTGCAACTGCGAGGTGCTGTGTCCATGCCTGCTGGGGCCGCGCAACGAAGAAGCGTCAGCGCTGGCAGAGCCCACCGAGGGGCATTGCGATGTGCCGATGATCTTTCACATCCACGATGGCTACTACGGTCAAGTGGCCCTGGCCGGCACCATGGTCGGCGTCGCGATCTATACGCCGGGTGCGATGGGTCTCGGCGACTGGACCTTTGGCCTTTACCTCGACGAACGCGCGACGCCCGAGCAACGAGACGCGTCGGAAAGAATCTTCAGCGGCGAGAGCGGTGGTGCTGTCGGCCGCTTCTTCGGCCCGCTCATCAAGGATCGGCTACCGAACCGTGTCGTGCAGATGGAGCTCGGGCGTGACGGGCGCAACGGTTGGGCCAAGATCCCCGGCATTCTGGACGTTGAGTACGAAGGCATCGAAGGCTCGGACGGCTCCGCTTCCTGGCTGGACAACCTTCGCCATTTCGTCTCGCGGCGTCTCTATACCTGCCGCTCGACCCGATCCACCTTCAGCGACCACGGCCTCGATTGGAACAACGCCGGGCGCAATGCCTACTACGCCAACTTCGAGTGGAGCGGCCCCTAAGCCGAAGCTCGCGCTGACGCCGCCGCGTGGCGCGACGAACCCGGAACCCGCCTCAGGCGTCCGCCGCGGCGGCCAGGCGCCGGCTCAATAGCGCCGCCTCGGCGATCATCTCCTCGATCAGCTCGGCCACGGGCCGGACCTCGTGGATCATGCCGGCGATCTGGCCGGCGGCCGATTGGCGGCGCTCTTCCAGCGGCAGGCTGCGCCCGGCGCGGGCGACGCGGTGCAATTCCGCCAGCTCCGCCTTGTCGGCGCCGCGGGCGAGCGCCGCCTCGTAGGCTTCCAGTTCGGGCGTGGCGATGCAGCGCACCGTCGCCCCCGTCATCGCCCGGGTGACGACGGTCTCGGTCTCGACCATCTCCAAGAGCCGGGCCTTGCCCCAAGGGCCGAGGTCGCTCTCCGCCGTCGCCATGAAGCGGGTGCCGATCTGGACGCCGGCAGCACCCAGCGCCAGGGCGGCAAGGAAACCTCGGGCATCACCAATGCCGCCGGCGGCCAGCACCGGCACGTCGACCGCGTCGACCACCATCGGCACCAGCGGCAGGGTTGCCACGGTGCCGACATGGCCGCCGGCCTCGGTGCCAGACGCGACCACCGCGTCGACGCCCTCGGCGACCATGCGCTTGGCGTGCGCCACCGTCGGAATGACCGAGATCACCGTGATCCCGGCCGCCTTCAGCTTGGCGACCGCGGCCTCGCCGGGGTCGGCCCGGCCGGTGGTGACGACGCCGATGCCCTGGTCGACGCAGATCTGGGCCCGGGACTCGGTAAAGGCCTTTCCCATGGGCGTGATGTTGACGGCGAAGGGCTTGTTGGTGCGCTGCCGGGTTTGGGCGATGTCTTGCAGCAGCTTCTCCTCGGTGCCACCGAAGGTCGGCAGGATGCCGAGACCGCCGGCCTCGCTGACCGCCGCCACCAACTCGACACCGCCGCCGCCCTGCATCGCGCCTTGCAGGATCGGGTAGCGGATCCCCAGCATGTCGCAGATGGCGCTGTGGAAGGGTGCCCGGCCGTTGGTTTCAGCGCGGGGCTGACTCATGCCGGCTTGCGCCCGTAGATGCGCGAGAGAGAGCCCGGGATGAATGGGATTGCCTCGACATCTTCGAAACCGGCAGCCCGGAAATAGCCGACGCAGTCAGCCTCGGAATGGGCGACGCCCAGGGTCTCGTCGATGGCCTGGCCGAGGCCCCAATAGGCGGGGCCGATGGGGCCGTCGCGGGCATCGTTCAACGTCTCGCCGACGAGGTGGAACTCGCCGCCGGGCAGCAAGGCGTCGTACGCCTTTTGCACCACCGCCTGGATCGTCTCGGGCCCGTACATGGGCAGGTTCGAGGCCATGATGGCAACGTCGGCGTCGGTCGGAAAAGGATCGGCGGTGAAATCACACGGCTTGGCCGTGACCCGGCCAGCGACACCGTTCTCAGCGATGAACACGCGCGCCACCTCGACCACCGGTGCGAGATCGAGGACCACCGCCTCGATCTCCGGGTAGGCCTTGGCGGCGCTGATGCAGTAGGCCCCGGAGCCGCCGCCCAAATCCATGATCTTCCGTCGGCCCGGCAGGTCGACCTGACGGGCGAAACGCCGGCCGGCGCCCATGCCGATCGAGTAGGTCGCCTCGTGATAGGCCCTGGCACTTTCGACCGTGAAGTCCTCGATCGGCCCCAAGATCGACAGCTCCTTGGCGCGCAAGTGCTCGGCCAGCCGCCCCCAATCGTTCCATTCCGGCTTGGTGAAGAGCATCCAGGGCCCGGCGTAGCGGGGCGTGCCCTCGACCAGGAAGCGCTCGACGTCCTCGGCGTTCGAGTAGCGGCCGGCGGCGTCGCGCCTGAGCAGGTCCATCGCCGTCAGCATGGTGACGAGGCGTTCGCCGTTGACGGGGTGGATGTCGACCGCCTCGGCGATCGCCACCACCGTGTCGGCGCCCTTGGAGACGGCGGTGAAGACGCCCAGCTCGACCGCCGACATCAATGCCGCCGACCGGCCGTAGGCTTGGGCGATGTTCTGTAAACGAACGCTGTCGATCCTCTTTTCCGCCACGACGTTCCCTCGATGTTGTTGCTTTCGACGCGCGCCACTTAAGCACAGTTCGAAGCGCCGGCGGCAGGGCCGCGACAATTTGTCGTTATTTCGATAATTCTAGAATAATCGTTGACAAAAAATAGTGATGCCGTCATCTTGTCGAGAGTGCGCACCACGGCCTTCGGAGCCGACAGCTATGTCAGAGAAGACCCTCTCCCTCCCCACGCCAGACGCCGGGATGCGGCTCTTGACGACGCTGCCGCTGATTGTCTGGATGGTGGTCCTCGCGCTCGCCTTGGGGCTCGTCGGCGGGCTCGACGCGGAGGGTCTCGTGCACGCCTTCAACAAGGGCTTCGGGCGGGCGCTCGGCGAGTTCGCGCTGATCCTGCTGCCCTCGTTCACGATCGCGGCGGCGCTCTCGCGCTACGACATGTCCGCCGCCTCTCGCGTTACCGTCGTCGCCTCGCCTTTCGCGGCCGCCGGCATGGTCTGCCCCGATACCGCCTATGCGGCGCTGTCGCCGGCCGCGGCCGGGCGCAAGCTGTCGATGGCCTTCGGCGCCTATGCCGGTTTTCGGCTGCTGTTCCCGGCAGGGCCGCTGATCGTCGCCACGGCGCTGGGCGTCGCCTCGGCGAAGCTCTTCGTCTTCGGCCTGGCGCTGCTGGTCCCGGTCTGGCTCGCCGGCCTCGTCTGGGCGCGGCGCTTCGAGGACAAGGTCGCAGCACGTGCGCCCGGTGCTCTCGGCGACATCGAAGCGCCGACGGCCGGAAGGCGCGAGTTGATGCGCGGCGTCACGCCCTTCGTGGTCCTGGCAGCCCTGCTCGTCGTCGGCGGCGTGGCCGAGTTCGGCGCCTGGCCGCTCGTGGACTTCATCACCCAGCCCAAGGGCGCCCTTATCACCGCCGCCGTCGTCGCACTCATCGAGCAGCCGGTCGAGGCCCGGCGCGAGTGCCTCGATTCGGCGGTTCGGCGCACGGGCTCACTGCTGTTGGTGATCGGCGCCGCCTCGGCCTTTGGCGGCGTGCTGACCAGCGTCATACCCGTCGCCGAGCTGGTGCCGAGCCAAGCCGGCATCATGGGCCTGTTGACGCTCTTCGTGCTGACCGTCGCCTTCAAGCTGATGCAGGGCTCGTCGATGGCGACCTTCGCCGCGGTGACGCCGGTCGCGGCACCTTTGGTCCTGGCGGCGGGGATCGATCCCGTCGCCGCCGTTTTCGCCATCTGCCTCGGCACCTTCGTCACTATGCTGCCGAACGAGAGCTTCTATTGGCTGGTGCGCCGCGATGCGTTGGAGGAGATGAGCGAAGGCCGGGTCGTGGCGATGCTCGCCAGCGGCGCCTCGTTGCAGGCCGTGGTCGGACTGACGACGCTTTTGCTGTTGGTCTGGGTCGGCGTCTTCTGAGGCCCGGTAGCCGCGCCCCTCAGGCGTTCTTCCGCCGCCAGCTCTCGATATAGTCGATGCAGACATCGGCCGTGGAGATGTCGGCGTAGCGGCGGCCGACGTCGCGCAAATTGTCCCGGTGCGGCCCCTCGTCATGGTCGCCGACGCAGTCCTCCGGCACGATGGTGCGAAAGCGGTGCGAGAAGCTGTCGATGGTGCTGGCCCGGATGCAGCCCGAGGTGACGCAGCCGGTGACGATCACGGTGTCGACCCGCTCCTTGGTGAAGTAGGAGGCGACGGTGGTGTTGAAGAAGATCGAGGCCGCCGTCTTGCAGACCGCCAGGTCGTAGCCGGGGTCGTAGATCCTGGGGTCCAACGCGGTCGAGGGATGGTCGTGCAGGAAGGTCTCGGCGACGGCGCCGACTTTCCAGTGCGGCATCTCGCGCGCGTTCATGTAGGCGGTATTGCAGACCGCGACCGGCACGTTGGCGCGCCGGGCGATATCCAAGAGCCGGCTTGTGTTCTCCACGCCCCGCGCGATCAAGGGCGCGCCGCCCAGCGGATACTGCGGATCGGTGAAGCCGAGCTGGTAGTCCACCACCACGATGCCCGGCTTCTCGCCGAAGCCGATCTCATGCGCACCGTAGGAACGTTCAGTATAGACGTCGGTCATGGCTCTTCCTCCCGGCCCGAGCTTAGCGGCCAAGAGCGGCCTCTGGCCATCAAATCTCGTGCACGTCGACGACGCCGGCGACGGCCTTGAGGGCGCCGCGCACCTCGGGCGACAGGGCGAAGCGGCCGGGCAACGCCAGCTCGACCTCGCGGCCGGTGTCGATCTGTAGCAGGAGATGCACCTCCGAGCGGCCCTGGCCGGATTCGCCCAGCAGCCCCTTGATGCCCTGAAGCGGGCTTTCGTCTTTCAGGAAGATCTTGAGGTCGCCGCCGTTGGAGGCGCTGACGCTCTCGATAGCGGCGACTTTCTGCACCGTCAGACGGGCGCCATCGCCCTCCTCGCGGGCCTCTACCGTCAACACTACGCAAGCCCCCGGCTCGAAGAGCTCGCGGTTCGCCAGCAAAATCTCCGAGAACGCCGTCACCTCGTACATGCCGCTCGGATCGGAGAGCTGGACAAAGGCGTAGCGGTTGCCGCGGGCCGAGTTCCGCTCCCGCTTCGCCAGCACCGTGCCGGCGAGCTTGAAGTGGTTGCCGCCGCGCCCCATGCGAGCCTCCAACTCGGCATAGGGGATCACCCGTGCCTTCTCCAGGATACTGCCATAGGCATCCAGCGGATGGGCGGAGAGATAAAAGCCGACGGCATCGAATTCGTGCCCCAGCTTCACCGTCTCGGACCATTCCGGCGTCACCGGCAGCGGCGGCGCCGGCACCTCGCTGTCGCCATTCGCGTCCTGGAAGAGGCTGGTCTGCTGGCTCTCACGCTCCTCGGCGGCGTGGTTGGCGAAGCGCAACATCAGATCCACCGCCGCCAGCACCTGGGCGCGGTTGGCGACCAGGCCGTCGAAGGCGCCGGCCCGGGCCAGATTCTCGAGCTGGCGCTTGTTGACCTGGCGATGGTCCATGCGCCGGGCGAAGTCCCAGAGGTCGGTGAAGCTGCCGATTTGGCGCCGCTCGGCCACCAGGGCCCGCATCGCCTCGCGGCCGACGTTACGGATCGCGGCAAGCGCGTAGCGGATAGCGCCCTGGCCAGCCTCGGCGCGCTCGACCGCAAAGGTGACGTCCGACTTGTTGATGTCGGGCGGCAGCAGGGCAATGGCGAGACGGTCCAGCTCCTGGCGGTAGACGTTCAGCTTGTCGGTGTTGCCGAGGTCGAGCGTCATCGAGGCGGCCAGGAACTCGACCGGGTAATTGGCCTTCAGGTAAGCGGTCTGATAGGCCAGCAGCGCATAGCCCGCCGAATGGGCCTTGTTGAAGCCGTAGCCGGCGAACTTGTCCACCAGATCGAAGACATAGACGGCCCGCTCGCGGCTGACCTCGCGGGCCATCGCGCCCTCGACGAAGTCGTCGCGCTGGGCCGCCATCTCCGCCTTGTTCTTCTTCCCCATGGCGCGGCGCAGCAGGTCGGCCTGGCCGAGCGTGTAGCCGGCGAAGACCTGGGCGATCTGCATCACCTGCTCCTGGTAGATGATAACGCCATAGGTGTCCTTGACCACCGGCTCGATGGTCTCTTGCAGGAACTCGGGCCGCTCACGACCGTGCTTGCAGGCGATGTATTTCGGGATGTTCTCCATCGGCCCGGGCCGGTAGAGGGCGACGAGTGCGATCAGGTCCTCGATATTGGTCGGCTCGGACTCGCGCAACAGGTCGCGCATGCCGCTGCTCTCGAACTGGAAGACGCCGATGGTCTCGGCCCGCTGCAGCAATGCGTATGTCTTGGCATCGTCGAGGGCCAGCCGGTCGAGGTCGATCTCGACGCCGCGCTCGGCCAGCATCTTCACCGTCCGGTCGAGCACGGTCAGCGTCTTCAGGCCCAGAAAGTCGAACTTCACCAGGCCGGCCGGCTCGACCCACTTCATGTTGAACTGGGTAACCGGCATGTCAGAGCGCGGATCGCGGTAGAGCGGGACCAACTGGTCCAAGGGGCGGTCGCCGATGACGACCCCGGCGGCATGGGTCGAGGCGTGCCGGTAGAGGCCTTCGAGCTTCATCGCGACGTCGATCAGGCGCGCCACCGTCGGGTCTTGACGGCGCTCCTCGACGAGCCGGGGCTCGGCCTCCAGGGCCTGTTCCAGGCTCACCGGGTTGGCCGGGTTGTAGGGCACCAGCTTCGACAGCCGGTCGACCTGGCCATAAGGCATCGCCAGCACTCGGCCGACGTCGCGCAGCACGGCGCGGGCTTGCAGCTTGCCGAAAGTGATGATCTGCGCCACCTGGTCGTGGCCGTATTTCTCCTGCACGTAGCGGATGACGCGGTCGCGCTGGTCCTGACAGAAGTCGATGTCGAAGTCCGGCATCGAGACCCGCTCGGGATTGAGGAAGCGCTCGAAAAGCAAGCCGAAGC
This sequence comes from Alphaproteobacteria bacterium, assembly GCA_030746295.1. The sequence continues at coordinate 8,436 of JASLMY010000079.1, forward strand.
GCAAGGGATCGAGATCGGTGATCTCGAGTGCCCAAGCGACCAGCGAGCCGGCGCCGGAGCCGCGGCCGGGCCCGACCGGGATGCCTTCGCGCTTGGCCCATTGGATGAAGTCGGCAACGATCAGGAAGTAGCCGGCGAAGCCCATCTCGATGACGACGCCAAGCTCGAAGGCGAGGCCGTCGCGATAGGGCTTGGCCGCCTCGGACCGCGCCGCCTCGTCCATCTCGTCACCGAAGACATGGGCCAGAAGCCGCTCCTCCAGGCCCGCCGCCGCCATCGCTTGCAAGAGCTCGGGCTCCTCCCGGCCGTCGGCGGAGGTGAAGCGGGGCAGGATCGGCTCGCGCATCGGCACCCGGTAGGCCGAGCGCCGGGCGACTACGAGCGTGTTGTCGACCGCTTCGGGCAGGTCCTCGAAGAGCGCCCGCATCTCGGCCGCGGTCTTGAAGTAGTGCTCCGCCGTAACGCGACGCCGGTCGGCCTCCGATTGCGGCACCCCCTGGTCGATACAGAGCAGGACGTCGTGCGCCTCGTGCATCTCGGGCGCGGCGAAATAGACGTCATTGGTGGCCACCAACGGCAGCTCCAACGCGTAAGCGAGATCGAGGAAGACCGGCTCGGTGCGGGCTTCCTCGGGCGTGCCATGGCGTTGGATCTCGATATAGAGCCGGCCCGGAAAGGCCGCCGCCAGGCGCTCGGCCAAGGCCCGCGCCTGGGCCTCGCGGCCGTTCAGGATCAGCCGGCCGAGCGGCCCCTCGGCACCGCCGCTGAGGCAGATCAGGCCGTCGCCATGGGCCTCCAGGTCGTCGAGCGTGATCTCCGGCGGCTCCGTGCCTTCGCTATCTAGGAAGGCCTTCGAGGAAAGCTTGACCAGGTTGAGATAGCCCTGCTCGTCCTGCGCCAGCAGCACCAGGCGCTCCGACGGTCGGCGGCCATTGCCGTTGCCGTTGCGCGCTTCCGCCGGCGTGACCGCCAGGGCCGAGCCGATGATCGGCTGCACACCGGCTGCCACCATGGCTTCGGAGAACTCCAGCGCGCCGAAGAGGTTGCCGCTGTCGGTCAGCGCCAAGGCCGGCATCGCCTCGCGCTCGCAAAGCGCGGCCAGGGCCTTGATCTGGATCGCCCCTTCGGCGAGCGAGTAGGCGCTGTGGACGCGAAGGTGAACGAAATCGGCGTGGGGCATGGGCAACGCTGCGAATCGATTGGGATCACCGAATGATCCCATGGCGACCCTGTGGAGTCATGCGCGGTCGCGTCGGCAGCGCAAATATCTTGTGGATTAGTTCTCCACCAAGACGCCGGCGTCGAGGCGGAGGATACGATCCATGCGCCGGGCGAGCTCGGTGTTGTGGGTGGCGACCAGGGCAGCAAGGCCATGCTCGCGAACCATGGCCAAGAGCTCGTCGAAAACGCCGTCGGCCGTGTTCTGATCCAAGTTCCCGGTCGGCTCGTCGGCCAACAGCAAGGCCGGCTCGTTGGCGAGCGCGCGGGCGATCGCGACCCGCTGCTGCTCGCCACCGGAGAGCCGGGCCGGGCGGTGGCTGGTGCGCTCGCCCAAACCGAGGCGCCGCAACAACTCCCCGGCCCGGACCCGCGCCGAGGCCGGCGCGATGCCGGCGATCCGCTGCGGCAGCATGACGTTCTCCAGCGCCGAGAATTCGGGCAGGAGATGATGGTACTGATAGACGAAGCCGACCTTGTCGCGGCGAACGACGGTACGACCACGCTCGCCGATGCCGGCACAGGCGATGCCGTCGATCGCCACCTGGCCGGCGTCGGGCCACTCCAGCAGCCCGGCGATGTGCAGCAAGGTCGACTTGCCGGCACCGGAGGGCCCGACCAGGGCCACGATCTCGCCCGAAGCGACGGTGGCACTGGCACCGCGCAGCACCTCGAGCCGCTCTTCGCCCTGAACGAAGGTACGCTCGACCGCGTCGAGGACGAGCGCCGCCTCACTCATAGCGGAGCGCCTCGACGGGATCGATCGAGGCGGCCCGCCAGGAAGGGTAGATGGTGGCCAGGAACGACAGCACCAGCGCCATCGCCACCACCGCCGCCACTTCGGTCGAGTCCATGTCGGCGGGCAGCTTGGAGAGGAAGTAGATCTCGGCCGCGAACAGCTCGGTCCCGGTCAGGCCCTCGAGCAAGCGGCGGATGGTCTCGATATTGAGACAGAAGGCGACGCCGAGGGCAAAGCCGGCAATGGTGCCGACGACACCGATCGAGGCCCCGGCCAGGAAAAAGATCCGCATGATCGCCCCCCTGGTGGCGCCCATGGTGCGCAAGATCGCGATCTGCTTGCCCTTGTCCTTCACCAGCATGATCAGGCTGGAGATGATGTTGAAGGCGGCGACCAGGATAATGAGCGTCAGGATCAGGAACATGACGTTGCGCTCGACCTGCAGCGCGTTGAAGAAATGCGAGTTGATCCGCTGCCAGTCGGTGATCCGGACCGGCTCTCCCGCAACCTCCAGGATCTGGCGGCCATAGCTGGCGATCCGCTCGGGCTCGTCGACGAAGACCTCGATGCCCGAGACAAGGCCGGGTTTGCGGAAATAGACCTGTGCCGCCTCCAGCGGCATGTAGACGAAGGTGGAATCGTACTCGTACATACCGACCTGAAAGGTGCCGACGATCCGGTAGGCCTTGTGCCGGGGCACCGAGCCAAAGGGCGTCACCGTGCCTTGCGCCGAGATCAGCGAGATCCGGTCACCGGGCCCGAGGCCGAGCTTGCGCGCCAGCCGGGCACCGATGAAGACCGCGTCGCGGCCCTTGAAGCCCTCGAGCGAGCCGGCCCGGATGTTGTCGGTGAGGATGCTGCGGGCGGCCAGGTCGCTGGCCGCGACGCCGCGGACGACGGCGCCGCTGGCGACGTTGTTGGCGGTCGCCATGACCTGACCCTCGACGATCGGTGCCGCCAACCGGACGCCGGCGATCCCGGACAGCCGTTTCGCCATGGCGTCGTAGTCCTTGAGGCCAGCCTCGTAGCTCTGCACCACCAGGTGACCGTTGAGGCCCAGAATCCGGCCCAACAGCTCGCCTCGAAAGCCGTTCATCACGCTCATCACGATGATCAGCGTGGCGACGCCCAAGGCGATGCCGAGCAGCGAGAAGACGGCGATGACGGAAATGAAGCCTTCGCTGCGCCGGGCCCTGAGGTAGCGCGCCGCCATCATCCACTCGAAGCGGGAGAACATGGGCGCGCCCGGACTCAGGTCAGGAGTTCGAGCGCGGCCTCGGCCGACAATGTCTGGCGCTCGCCGGTGGTGCGCCGCTTGACCTCGACGGTGCCGTCCTTGACCCCGCGCGGCCCGACGATGAGCTGCCAGGGCAGGCCGATCAGGTCCATGGTGGCGAACTTGGCGCCCGCCCGCTCGTCGGTATCGTCATAGAGGACCTCGATGCCGGCGGTGCGAAGCTTGCCGTAGAGGTCGCCGCAGACGCCGTCGCAATCCGCAGCGCCGGCCTTCAGGTTGACGAGACCGACCTTGAAGGGGGCCACCGGCTCGGGCCAGACGATGCCGTCCTCGTCGTGGCTCGCCTCGATGATCGCGCCGACCAGGCGCGAGACGCCGATGCCGTAGGAGCCCATCTCGACCGGCACCTGCTCGCCGTCGGGCCCGGCGACCAGCCCGCCCAGCGCTTTCGAATACTTGTCGCCGAAATAGAAGATGTGCCCGACCTCGATGCCTCGGGCCTGGATCCGCTTTGCCTCCGGCACCTCGGCCTCGAAGCGGGCGGCGTCGTGCTGGTCGTCGGTGGCGGCATAGAGGCTTGTCCAGCGCGAGACGATCGGCTCCAGGTCGGCCTCGTAGTTGACGCTCTCGGAGATCGGGTCGAAGTCGAGAAAGTCCTGGTGACAGAAGACCTCGCTCTCGCCGGTTTCGGCCAGGATCAGGAATTCGTGGCTCATGTCGCCGCCGATGGGGCCGGACTCGGCCTCCATGGGGATCGCCTTCAAGCCCATGCGAGCAAAGGTCCTGAGATAGGCGACGAACATCTTGTTGTAGGAATGGCGCGCACCTTCGTAGTTCAGGTCGAAGGAGTAGTTGTCCTTCATCAAGAACTCGCGCCCGCGCATGACCCCAAAGCGGGGCCGGACCTCGTCCCGGAACTTCCACTGGATGTGGTAGAGGTTCTGCGGCAACTGCCGGTAGCTGCGGATGGCGTGGCGGAAGATGTCGGTAATCAGCTCCTCGTTGGTGGGCCCGTAAAGCATTTTGCGCTCGTGGCGGTCCTCGATGCGGAGCATCTCCTGGCCGTAATCCTCGTAACGGCCGCTCTCGATCCAGAGGTCGGCCGGCTGGATGGTCGGCATCAGAAGCTCCTGGGCGCCGGTGGCGTCCTGCTCCTCGCGGACGATCTGCTCGATCCGCTTCATGACCCGGAAGCCCAGCGGCAACCACGAATAGATGCCGGCGGAGGCCTGGCGGACCATGCCCGCCCGCAGCATCAGGCGATGCGAGACGATTTGGGCCTCGGCCGGGTCTTCTCGCAGGACCGGCATGAAGAACTGACTGAGCTTCATCGAGGTCACCCTATGCCATCTGGACGCCGCGGGCCCGCGTGCCCGCTTCCCGCCCTACTTAAGGAATTGGACGCTCGATAGCAATGTCGAGGCTTTGACGGCGTCGGTCCGGCGCTAACGCTTCAATGCGTCGCGGCAAGCCGCGACCAGATGTCGGGTCGCGGCAGGGGTAAGCGGCTCTCCGTTGTGGCTGACCTCGCCGCTCTGCCGGTCGATCCGGATTTCGCCGAGCTGCAGTTCGGCTTCGGCCAGCCTCGGTAGACCGTTCCGGTCGCCGAGAAGCGCCAGCGGGATCTCGAGCCGGAGCTTGAGCTCGGGCGGAAGCCTCAGCCGGGGCGCGCCCTCCAGGTCGGCCGGGGTCACCGGCCGCCCCCGTCGATCGACGCCGGGCTCGAAGGCGACGCCGTCGGCCGGCCGATGACGAACGAGCCAACGGCAATCGCCGGTCTCGACGCGGACGTGGCCGGTCTCCCGGTCCGCCGTCGCCGGTCCCGAGAACAGCATTGCAGCCGCCCCGCAGAAGATTGCCACGCACGTCTTCATAGGACCGAGCCTAGCCCGGCAATGCTTAAGCGAACCCTATCGGGAACAATCGGCGGGCCATGAAGAAAAATTGGGCCGCCCCTTTGAGGAACGGCCCAAGTCTTGGGAGGAAGCGCCTTCAAGCGTGCGTCAGAAGCAACAGGCCTCTAACAGCGCGAGAAATATGAGAGCGGGAATCGCGAGCGGCAAGAAAGAAATTCGACCGATAAGGTGGCCGGAGTCAAAAAATGGCTGAATTCAGCAAATAACGATGTGCAACTTCGGGCCGGTTATTTTCATGTCTTCACGTATCGGTCGGCCGCCGACTAGATAGAAAGTTACATCTCCTTGCGAATCAGTCTGTCCAAAACCGTGCACAACTGGACCTTTCGACCAGACCTTCGTGCCTTCTACCGGATCAGGGACGGACGAAATCCCGGAAGCCCAGGAGATCGTATGCAGCGACGACGTAGTAGACCCCCCAGAGCAGGGCCGCGATCAGCGTCGTCAGCCCCGCCTTGAGCCAAAGCCGGGGCTTGACCGGGGCGCTTTCGACGTTGCCCGGCTCGACGGCCTCGCCCGCTTCCTCCGGCGAGCGAATGCCAAAGGGTAGGGCCATGAAGAAGACCAGCCACCAGATGATGCCATAGACCATGAAGCCGGTGGCGATGCTCATGCCGGCGGTCTCCCCTCGCCTCAGGCTTGCTCGAGCTCGACCAGGGTGCCGAGGAAGTCCTTGGGGTGCAGGAACAGGACCGGCTTGCCGTGGGCGCCGGGGCGAGGCTCGCCGTCGCCCAGGATGCGCGCGCCGTCGGCCACCAGCCGATCCCGGGCGGCGGCGATGTCATCTACCTCGTAGCAGACATGGTGCATGCCGCCGGCCGGATTGCGCTCCAGATAGCTGCCGATCGGCGAGCCGTCGCCGAGCGGCTCCAAGAGCTCGATCTTGGTGTTGCCGAGATCGACGAAGACCGTTGTGACGCCATGATCGGGCAGCGGCACGGGGCTTGAGACCTCGGCGCCGAGGGTCTCCCGATAAACGCGCGCCGCCTGCTCCAGGTCCGGCACCGCAATGGCGACGTGGTTCAAGCGACCGATCATGGTTTTGCCTCCAACATTGCCCGGCATCTACCTTCCCGCGTTCAAACGAACGACCCGCGCCTCGACCACGGGCCGCTTGCCGATCGCGTCACGCAAAGCACGTCGGACCGCGACCCGGGCGGCCTCCGCGACCCTGCGGTCGTCCCGCCGCACCGCGCCCGGCAGCGACCCGACCGCCGTCTCCACCGCCTCTAGCACGAGCAGATCGAGGCTCGCCTCGCCGTTTGCGCGGGGTATGCCCTGCAGGACCAATGAGGGTGGCGCCACCGTACCGCCATCGGCGTCGAGCAGAAGCGTGACCGCGGCGAGGCCGTTATACATCAGCCGACGACGCTCGCGCACCGCCATGTCGGCTTCGCTCGACAAGACGCCACCGTCGAGGTAGCGGCGCCCGCTCTGGACCTCTTGGACGATCTCGGGTCGGCCCGGCGCCAATCGCAGCATACGGCCGTTCTCGATTGCGACCGCGTCGGGCACCTGCAACTCGGTGGCCAGAGCCACATGCGCCGCCAGGTGGCGGGCTTCGCCGTGCACCGGCACCGCGATCGCCGGCCGCACCCACTGATACATGCGTCTGAGCTCGTCCCGGCAGGGGTGGCCGGAGACGTGGACGAAGCCGTCCTTCTCGCCCACGACCTCGATACCGGCCAGCGCCAATTGGTCCTGCAAGCGCCCGATCGAGCGCTCGTTGCCGGGAATGACCTTGGAGGAGAAGATCACCAGATCGCCGGCCTCCAAGGTCACGTCCGGGTGGCTCCCGCTGGCGATCCGGGCCATGGCACCGCGCGGCTCGCCCTGACAGCCGGTGCAGAGATAGAGCACCTTCTCGGGCGGCAGGTAGCCACCTTCGCCCGCTTCGAGGACCGGGCCCACGCCGTCGGCATAGCCGGTCTTGCCGGCGGCCCTGAGCATCCGCCAGAGCGAGCGGCCGACCACCACCAGATGACGCTCAGCCGCGCGCGCCACCGCCGCCGCGGTCTCGATGCGGGCGATGTTGGAGGCGAAGCTGGTGATGGCGACCCGGCCCCGCCGTCCGGCGACGAATTCGGTCAGGCTCTCTCGTACCGCGGCCTCGGAGCCGGACCAGCCCTCCTCCAGTGCGTTGGTGGAATCGCAGACCATGGCCAGGACGCCTTCGCGGCCGAGCCGGGCCAGGGCTGCCTCATCCGTGGCCTCGCCGACAAGGGGCTCGGGGTCGAGCTTCCAGTCGCCCGTATGCAGCACCGTGCCAAGGCCCGTGCGGATTATGAGGGCATTCGATTCCGGGATCGAGTGGGTGATCGACAGGAACTCGATCTCGAAGCCGCCGAGCCTGAGCGTGCCGCCCAAAGGCACGACGTGGAGCGGCACTTCAGCCAGCAAGCCCGCCTCCTCCAGCTTCGTCTCCAGGATCGCGGCGGCGAAGGGCGTGGCGTAGACCGGGCAGCCGAGCTCGGGCCAAAGATGCGCCACCGCCCCCAGATGGTCCTCGTGCGCGTGCGTCAGGACCAGCGCCAGCAGGTCATCGCGGCGCTCGGCGATGAAGCTCGGATCGGGCGTGATGATGTCGATGCCGGGCACGCTCTCGTCGCCGAAGGTGATGCCGAGGTCGACCATCAGCCACTTGCCGCCCAGGCCATAGAGGTTGAGGTTCATGCCGATCTCGCCGGCCCCGCCCAACGGCAGGAACAGGAGCTCGTCGGCGTCGAGGTCCGGTGACGCCACGTTCATCCGGCCTGGTTCCGGCGGTGGATTTCGAGCAGCCCGCGCATGGTGATGTCGGGCACCATTTGTTCAAAAACGTCGATCGCGCCGTCGAAGACCGCCGCCAGACCACCGGTCGAAACCACGCCCATCGGCTCCCCGAACTCGGCCTTGATGCGCGCGACGATGCCTTCGATCAACCCGACATAGCCCCAGAAGACGCCCGAATGCATGCACTCGACGGTATGGGTGCCGATGACGTGCTCGGGCCGCTCGACGACGATGCGCGGCAACTGAGCAGTGGCGTTGTGCAATGCCTCGAGGCTGAGGTTGGGGCCCGGGGCGATGACACCGCCGCAATAGTCGCCCACCGCGCTCACCACATCGAAGTTGGTCGCCGTGCCGAAATCGACCACGACCATCGCCTTGCCCGGAAACATCACGCCCGCCCCCACCGTATTGGCGATGCGATCGGCGCCGACCGGCGGCGTCGCCCGGATCTCGATGCCGGGGTCGACGTTCGGCTCGCCCAGCACCATCGGCTCGCAGTTCAGGTAGCGGGTGCAGAGACGCCTGAGGTTGAACAGAACCTGCGGCACCACTGTGCCGATGATCGCGGCATCGATGGCCCCACGATCGATGCCCTCGATCTGCATCAGCTGCAACAGCCAGACCGCATGCTCGTCGCCGGTACGGCCGGTGGAGGTGCGCTGGCGCCATTCCCCGACGGCGGTATCGTCGTCGTAGACGGAGAACTTGACGTTTGTGTTGTTGGCGTTGATCGCGAGCAGCATGGCGATCCTTCCTAGTCGGTGAGCGCGTGGATCTCGCCGGCGCCGATCGGCCTGGTGCTGCCGTCGTCGAGACGCAGGACGAGGCTGCCGTCGGTGGCGAGGTCCTCGAACCGGCCTTGGAGTGCGCCGTCCGCCAGTTGCACGCCGATCGGTTCTCCGACGAAAGCGGCCCGTGCCAGCCAAGCCGAGCGGACCGGTGCGAAACCCTCGCGCCGCCAGCGGTCATACCAGGAGAGAAAGGCCGGCGCCAGCGCACCCAGGACCGCCTCAACGTTCACCGGAGCCCGGGCCACTTCGGCGAGCGCGCTCACGGCCTGCGTCAAACCGACGGGGGCGCTCTCGATATTGACGCCCATGCCGACGACGAGCCAGTCGCAACGGCCCACCGCGCCCGCTTCTGATTCCAGCAGGATGCCGGAAACCTTGGCGCCGTCGACCAGCACGTCGTTGGGCCATTTGAGACCGATCCGCGCCGCCTCTAGCCAGCCCGACAGCGCCTCGGCCAGGGCCACGGCGGCGACGAACGAGATTTGCGCCGCCTCGGCCAGGGACGACTCCGGCCTCAACAGCAGCGAGCAATAGAGGTTACCGGCGGGCGACTCCCAACTTCGGCCGCGACGGCCCCGGCCGCCCGTCTGTCGGCGGGCGACGACGAGGCAGCCCTCGGGCGCACCGGCCCGGGCCAGGCGCTTGGCCTCGTCGTTGGTGCTGGCGAGGTGATCGAAATCGAAGCGCCGAAAGAACGCCGGCAGGGAAGGTTGCTCGGGTGCCGGCGCTCCACTCACGGCAAGAGCGCGGCCGCCGCCGCCCCGGCACTATCCAGAAGCGGCGCCGGGTAGAGGGCGAAGAAGACGATGAAGAGGCCGGCCGCCGCCAGGATGGCCTTCATCTCCACCCGAATCGGGCTGACGAAGGGCTCGGCCGGGTCGTCGAAGTACATGATCTTGACGATGCGCAAGTAGTAGAAGGCGCCGACCACGCTCGCCAGCACGCCGATCACCGCCAGCCAGTAAAGCTCGGCGTGGATCGCCGCCAGGAAGACGTAGAACTTGCCGAAGAAGCCGGCCGCCGGCGGCACGCCGGCCATCGAGAACATGAAGATCATCAGCACCAGCGCCAGCGGTCGGTTGGTGCGGTCGAGGCCGGCCAGGTCGGCAATCCCCTCGACCATGCCCTCGCGGCGGCGCATGCAGAGAATGCAAGCGAAGGTGCCGACGTTCATCGCCAAATAGATCGCCAGGTAGACGAGCGTCGCCCTGACCCCCTCGGCGGTGCCGGCGGCGAGGCCGATCAGGGCATAGCCGACATGGCCGATCGAGCTGTAGGCCATCAGCCGCTTGATATTGGTCTGTCCGATGGCGGCGAAGGCGCCCAAGACCATCGAGGCGATCGAGATGAAGACGATGATCTGCTGCCAATCCGCCGTCACCGTGTTGAAGGGCCCGATCATGGCGCGAATGAAGAGGGCGAGTGCCGCGATCTTGGGCGCCACCGCAAAAAAGGCGGTAACCGGCGTCGGCGCGCCCTCGTAGACGTCGGGCGTCCACATGTGGAAGGGCACGGCGGAGACCTTGAAGGCGAGGCCCGCAGTCAGGAAGGCAATACCGACGATGAGGCCGATTCCGGCCTCGCCCGCGACCCGCTCGGAGATCGCGTCGAAACCGGTGCTGCCGGTAAAGCCATAGATCATCGAGCAGCCGTAGAGCAGCATGCCGGAGGACAGCGCGCCGAGCACGAAGTACTTCAGCCCGGCCTCGCTGGAGCGGTGCGAATCCCGCTTAATCGCGGCGATAACGTAGAGCGCCAGGCTCTGCACCTCGATGCCGAGATAGAGCGAGATCAGGTCGTTGGCCGAGACCATCATCAGCATGCCGAGGGTGGCCAAGAGGAACAGCACCGGGTACTCGAAACGCTCCATCCGCTCG
>JASLMY010000007.1 GCA_030746295.1 Alphaproteobacteria bacterium
CTCGCGAACCCATCAACAATGAGTTATGCAGCAACAGGACTCTCCTTATGAATGAGGGAGCCTTGGGGCTCAGGTCATTGCCACTAACATGGCACCTTTAATGTCCATAAGCGGGTGCACGATGTTGCCACCCCAAACAGTGACATCATCCTCAATATAAAGTCTTTGCATTAGGTTCAGCAATCGCGGGTCACCAGTTTGTGTCAACTGGTGAATCAACTGAAATAGCTGCTGTGTATTGATTGCAACGGTTTTCGAATTGAGGTCGAGGGCTTGTAGGGCATCTACAGCAAGGGTTTGGTCTTCGGAATTGCCGTGCAGCGACAAAAATACCCGAGATCAATAATGGCAAAATCTGATAAGTCTCGGCGCTGCAAATGCTGCCGTATATGACTTCTAATTTGCGGCAATGCTGCCTCGAGATGGTTCTCCAAATACCACCAGCGCTTGTCAGCCTCTTCGTTGGCCTTCTCGAAATCCTTATCAGTCTGAGGGGCGGTGAAGTTCTGGATCGCATCAATGCTTTCGGCAATCGTCCTGGATTCAGTGTCTGCGAGCACAGGATTGGCGACGCCCAAGGCGCACACCACTGCCATTACATACATTTGGAACTTCACCAGCATTCCCCGGATGTTTTCCGGTTAACACCATCAGAGTAGCTGTATATACCTTCAATAGCTATTTGGAAGTCGCTGCGCGTTGGCGGAGTCCCCCAACCAACCTCCGTCATGTGCAAGAGGTGGTCGCAGCTTGCACGAAGGCGGCGTGAGGGGGTGACCGGCACCGTCATTACCTGCGACAAGCAGAATTCTGGTGCCGCCAAAGGATTCTCGATCCTGGAATGGCACCCAAGCGCCGTCTGGGATGACGGGTCGTGAGGGTACGGGGAGCGCTTGGGGGCTGCCCCTACCTGATCCGTGCCTCCACCGCGGCCTTCTTGATGGCGCGTTGGAGTTTTTCGAAGGCGCGGACCTCGATCTGGCGGACGCGCTCGCGGCTGATGCCGTATTCCTGGCTCAGGTCTTCCAGCGTCGTCGGGCTCTCTTGCAGGCGGCGCTCGGTCAGGATGTGGCGCTCGCGCTCGTTGAGGCCGGTCATCGCCTTGGCCAAGAGGGCGCGCCGCGCGTCCAGCTCTTCGCGGTCGGCCAAGAGCGACTCCTGGTCGGGCGTGTCGTCCACCAGCCAGTCCTGCCACTCGCCGTCGCCGTCGTGGCGGACGGGCGCGTTCAGCGAGTTGTCGGGCGCGGCCAGGCGCCGGTTCATCGAGACGACGTCCTGCTCGGGCACGTTCAGCTTGTCGGCGATCAGCGTCACCTGGTCGGGGTGCATGTCACCTTCCTCGATCGCCTGGATCTGGCCCTTGATCTTGCGCAGGTTGAAGAAGAGCTTCTTCTGCGCCGCCGTGGTGCCGATCTTGACGAGCGACCACGAGCGCAGGATGTATTCCTGCATCGCGGCGCGGATCCACCACATCGCATAGGTGGCGAGGCGAAAGCCGCGCTCGGGATCGAAGCGCTTCACCGCCTGCATCATGCCGACGTTGCCCTCGGCGATCAGCTCACCCACCGGCAGGCCGTAGCCGCGATAGCCCATGGCGATCTTGGCCACGAGGCGCAGGTGCGAGGTCACCAACTGGTGTGCCGCCTCGGCATCCTCATGCTCGGTCCAGCGCTTCGCCAGCATGTATTCCTGCTGCTGCTCCAGCATCGGAAACTTGCGGATTTCCTGCAGGTAGCGCGACAGGCTGCCCTCGGGGCTGGGCGCCGGCATTCTGGTCGTAGCGGTCTCTTTCTCGCTCATGAGAGCGTGATCCCTTGGCTGTCCTGGGCTCTGGCAAAACGGCCGTCGGTGGTCTGGTGAATGGCGCGGATATTAGGCCGAAATAAGGCGAAAAGTCAATATTAGGCCCTTTGTAACAGTCAGGCATTCGGGAGTTGGAGTTCCTCCAGACTGTCGACCAAGACTTTGAGATCTTGGGGTAGCTCGGATTGGAACCGTAGTGGCTCGCCGCTTCTCGGGTGTTGGAATCCGAGGATGTGGGCGTGCAGGGCCTGGCGGTGGAGGTCGCGAATCCTTGACGCCAGATCGGGCGGCAGGGCCGCCAGGCGGCCGCGCCGCGCCCGGGCATAGAGCGGGTCGCCGATTACGGGATGACCGCTATGGGCCAGGTGGACGCGGATCTGGTGCGTGCGTCCGGTTTCGAGCCGACATTCGAGCAGGCTCGCCGCCTGGCCGAACTGGCGACGGAGACGGTAGTGAGTGACCGCCGCCTTGCCGCCCCGGGCCACCACCGCCATCTTCTTACGGTTGCGTGCATCGCGGCCGATGGCGCCCTCAATTCGGCCCCGGGCCTCGGCCGGGCGGCCCCAGACGAGCGCGAGATAGGCGCGCTCGATGTCGTGGCGGGCGAAGGCGGCGGAAATGGCGGCGTGCGCCGGCTCGGTCTTGGCCGCGACCAACAGGCCGCTCGTGTCCTTGTCGATGCGGTGCACGATGCCGGGCCGGCGCACGCCGCCGATGCCCGAGAGCGCGTCGCCGCAATGGGCCAGCAGCGCGTTGACGAGCGTGCGGTCCGGGTTGCCGGGGGCGGGGTGGACCACCAGGCCGGCCGGCTTGTCGACGACGATGAGGTCGGCATCCTCGTAGACGATATCGAGGCGCATCGCCTGGGCTTTCGGCGCCGCCGCCACCGGCGCCGGCACGGTAACGACGAAGGCCTCGCCCGGTTTGACCCGGTAAGAGGGCTCCGCTATCGTCGCCGGCCCCAGGCGGACCCGGCCGGCCTCGATCAAGCCCTTGATCCGCATGCGGGAAAGGTCCGGCAGTTGATCCGCCAGCCAGCGGTCGAGGCGGCCGCCGGCGGCCTCGGGCGGGACCGTGCAACGATGGGTTCGATCTCCCGGCGAGGTCTCCATGAGCGAAGACTGGACCCAGGTAAGCCTCCGACTCAAGCTTCTCGTCGGCACCATGACGGCCCTGTTGGTGATCGGCATGGGCCTGCTGGTCGTCGGCGTGGTCCGGACCGTGGGCGAGCTTGGCGGCGAGCCATCGGTCGAAATAGCTGCGCCACCGGCGGCGGCGGCCTTCGGCGAAGTCCGCGTAACCTTGCCGCCCGGCACCCGTCTGGTCGCCATGACGGCGGATGCGGGTCGGCTTTACCTCCGCCTCCAGACCGGCGACGGGCAACAACAGATCCTGGTGGTCGACGCCGCCAGCGGCCGTCGGCTCGGTCTCATCCGGTTGGAGGCGGCGCCATGATCCGCTTTCCCGAGGCGCTCCTGGACCAGGTCCGCCGTCACGCTGAGCGGACCTATCCGAACGAGGCCTGCGGCCTGATCGTCGGCCGGAACCGAGACGGTGCGGCGGTGGAGGTAACGCGGATCGAGGCCTCGAGAAACCTGGCTGCCGAGCCGGCGCGGAGCTTTGAGATCGACTTTGGTCAGCGGCTCGCGTTGCAGCGGCTCCTGCGCGGCAGCGGCGAGGAGATCGTCGGCCTCTACCACTCGCATCCCGACGGCAGCGCCCGGCCTTCGGCGGCCGATCTGGAACGAGCGTGGGAAGAAGGTCTCGTCTGGGTCATCGTCGCCGTCGCCGCAGGTCGGGCCGAGGCGGTTACCGCGCATCGCCTGGTCGAAGTCCGCACCCGCTTCGAGGAAATCTCCTTGCGGACAGGGACGGGGCCGTTAGGCTCGGGCGGCAACGAGGAGGGGCCATGAACTTTTCCAGTGACAACGCCAGCGGCTGCTGCCCGGAGATCATGGCGGCGCTGGCCGAGGTCAACGCCGGCCCGGCGATGGCCTACGGCAACGATGCGGCGACGACGGCCGCGGTGGCGGCGCTGGCTGAGCTCTTCGAATGCAAGCTCGAAGCCTTTCCGGTCGCCACCGGCACGGCCGCGAACGCGCTTGCCCTCTCGGTGCTGACGCCGCCCTGGGGCCTCGTCTACTGCCACCGCCACGCCCATATCGAAGAGGACGAGTGCGGCGCGCCGGAACTCTTCTCGGGCGGCGCCAAGCTGCACCTCTTGGACGGCGCCGACGCCAAGTTCGATGCCGAGACGCTGAGCCGCGCCTTGGCGGGTGCCGGCCCCGGGGTCGAGCACCACCCGCAGCCGGCCGCGGTCTCGATCACCCAGGCGAGCGAGCTCGGCACCGTTTACTCGGCGGACGAGATCGCCGCCATCGCCGAGGTGGCGCACGGCCACGGCCTCGGCCTGCACATGGACGGCGCCCGCTTCGCCAACGCCGTCGTCTCGGCGAACGTGAGCCCGGCCGACCTCAGCTGGCGCGCCGGCGTCGACGTGATGAGCTTCGGCGCCACCAAGAACGGCGCCATGGCGGCCGAGGCGGTGCTCTTCTTCAAGCCGGAGCTGGCGGCCGATTTCCGCTACCGGCGCAAGCGCGGCGGCCACCTGTTCTCGAAGATGCGCTTTCTGTCCGCACAGCTCCGCGCCTACGCGACGGACGACCTCTGGCGGCGCAACGCCCAACACGCCAACGCCATGGCCGCCCGGCTTGCCGACGGCTTGGCCGCGCTTCCCGACGCAGGCCTCGCGCACCCGGTCCAGGCCAACGAGATCTTCATTGCCCTACCCGAGGCAGCTCTCACCGCCATGGCCGAGGCCGGCGTCGTCTTTCACCGCTGGGGCGGAGCCGAGAGCCGCACCATCCGCCTCGTCACCGCCTACGACACCGAGGCGGCGGTGGTCGACGCCGCGATCGCGATTGCCCGCGGGGCGCTGGCCGGTGCGGAAGGCGGTTGAATTCGAGCGCCAAAAGCCTTGACCCGATCGGCCCCCGCTTGCTAGGTCTCTCCCCGCCGCGTCCCCTTCGTCTAGCGGTTAGGACGCCAGCCTCTCACGCTGGAAACAGGGGTTCGATTCCCCTAGGGGACGCCAATTTATTTCAAGGACTTAGCCGCCTTTCCGACCGGTGCCCGTTGTCTTTGTCAGGTCAAGCGAACGGCCCCGTTGTCTGCGACCGGCGACCAAGCGCACGGCCGGTCCGAGCCGGGCCTGTGCGGCCGGGCGGCGCTTGATCTAGAGCGGTCGTGTCGACATGAAGCTGGCCTTGCAACGATTCGGTGCGATCCGGGAGCTCGACAGCGGCCGGAGATGCGATGCCGCTTGGCTCGCTCGGGAAGTCGGGCGCCGTCGGTCGGTGTTGCGGCGGGTCGGCGTCGGCCGGGGCGACGTCGTCGTCCTGGCGCACGGCAACTCGGCTGATTTCTTCGCTGACCTCTTCGCCGTCTGGTCGAGTGGCGCTTGCGCCGCCGCCGTCAACGCCACCGTGACGGCGCCGGAGCTCGCCAACATCGTCGATTTCATGGACCCGCGCGCGGTCTTGTTGGCATTGGATTCACCGCACGGCGCCGGCTTGTCCGCGCCGGTGCTGTCGCTGGCGGAGAGCAGGGGCGGCGATGACGCGGCAGACTGCGAAAGCATGGGCTCGGCGCTGGACGATCCGGCCTTGGTGCTCTTCACCTCGGGCACCACGGGCACGCCGAAAGGGGTGGTGCACAGCTTCCGTTCTCTCCTGGCCAGAACGGCGTTGAACCGCGCCTTCATCGGTGACGCCACGCTCAGCCGGACGCTCTGCGTCCTGCCGACCTATTTCGGCCACGGCCTGATCGGCAATTGCCTGACGCCGCTGATGGCTGGCGGCGAGCTGCTGCTCTATCCCGAGCGGGGCCTCGAAGGCGCACGGGCGCTCGGCGCCCTCCTGGCCGACGAAGAGGTCAGCTTCATGAGCTCGGTGCCGGCGTTCTGGAAGCTGGCGTTGAAGTTCGGCCGGCCGCCGCCCCGGGCGACGCTACGGCGCGTCAACGTCGGCTCGGCGCCGCTGTCGGCCGACCTCTGGCGCCAGGTGGCGAGCTGGTCCGGGGCCGGCGAGGTCGTCAACATGTACGGCATTACCGAGACGGCGAACTGGTTCTCGGGCGCCTCCAGCAAGGACTATGACCCCTCCGATGGGCTGATCGGGCGCCCTTGGGGCGGCTTCGCCGCGGTTCTTGGTGCCGAGGGAACGGTGGCCGGGGAGGGCGAGGGCGAGCTCTTGGTGCAGACGCCGTCGATGATGACCGGCTATCACGAGCGGCCCGAGGTGACGGCCTCGGCATTGAGCGGCGGCTGGTACCGGACCGGCGATTTGGGCCGGATCGACGCCGATGGCGTGCTGCACCTCCACGGCCGGCGCCAGAATGAGATCAACCGCGCCGGCGTCAAGATTCACGCCGAGGAGATCGATCTCTTGCTGGAGCGACACCCCGACGTGGTGGAAGCCTGCACCTTCGCGATCCCGGACGAGATCAGCGGCGAGGTCGTCGCCGTCGCGGTTCACTTGGCCGACGATGCCCGTGGCGATGCGACCGCGCTCAGGGCCTGGTGCGGCGAGCGGATCAAGCCCGACAGCGTGCCGAGGCGCTGGTTCGTGGTCGACAAGGTGCCGAAGACCGACCGCGGCAAGGTCAATCGTGATCGGGTCCGCGAGCATTGCCTCGACGGCCTGCCGTCCTGAGCCGGTCGTGCGACCGAGCGTCGCGGTGTCGGCGAGTTGGCGCCTGCGTGGAAGCGTCTATAATCGCCGGATCGATTCGAGCCGATTTCGGCTTTGGAACGAGTGGCGCGGGGGGGCGATGTTCGGGATGGCGGCCACGCATCCGAACGAGCTGTCTTGAGGGTTAATCGAGGGTTTCAAGGTGAAGCATTTGTACAGTATCGAGCCACCATGGGATCAACGGCTGGCGCGTGCGTTGGCGCTGGCGATCGCACCGATCGGCGTGACGCCGAACATGGTGACCACCTTCGGGCTGATGCTGGGGCTGCTCGCCGCCGTGCTCTTCGCCCTTGGCGAGGCGACCGCCGGCTGGGGCAGCCTCTTGCTGGCGTTGTCCTTTGTGATCGATCACGCCGACGGCGAGTTGGCCCGCAGCACCGGCCAATCGAGCCGTTTCGGCTATTATTTCGACATGTGCAGCGGCGCCCTCATCTTGGCCTCGGTCTTTTTCGGCATCGGCATCGGCTTCTCCAGCGGGCCGCTCGGCCCGTGGGCGATCATGATGGGCGCCACCGCCGGCCTCGCCATCGCCGTCATCTTCGCGGTCCGCCTCGACCTGGAGCGGGTCGCCGGCCCGGAGGCGACGAAACAGCCGAACGTTCTCGGCTTCGAGACCGAGGATGTCCTCTATCTGATCGTGCCGATTGCCTGGCTCGGCGGCTTGCAGACCTTCCTGGTGGCGGCCAGCATCGGCGCGCCAGCCTATCTGATCTGGCAATTAGGCGCCTCGCGCCGTCTCAGGACCCAGTTGTTGGAGTCGTGAGTTCGCGGTAATGCGAACCGCCCGATATGGGGAGTGAGGCGATGTTGAAGCTCTACGATGCCGCTGTCTCGGGGAATGCCTACAAAGTACGGCTCTTGGCTGCGCTCACCGGGATCGAGCTCGAGCTGGTTCCGGTCGATCTGGCCGCAGGCGAGAGCCGCACGGAAGAGTTTCTCGCCATCAACCCTCGCGGCCAGATTCCCGTCCTGGTCGACGGCGACACGGTGGTTTGGGATTCCCAAGGAATTCTGGTGCATCTGGCGCGAACTCGAGCCGGTGATTGGCTGCCGGAAGACACACCCGGACTGGTCGGCGTCATGCAGTGGCTCGCGTTGGCGGAGAACGAGATCCTATATGGCCTTGCGAGGGCCAGGGCGGTGCGCCTCTTCGGCCGACCCTGGGACCTGGCACAGTCGCAGGAACTGGGCCGCGCCGGGCTTCAGGTGATGGATCGCCATCTCGGCCGGCACCGCTGGCTCGCGACCGAGCGTCCGACGATCGCCGACGTCGCCTGCTATCCCTATGTCGCCTTGGCGCCCGAGGGCGAGGTATCGTTGGCAGACTACGCCAACGTTCGGCGTTGGATCGGTGACGTGCAGGCCTTGCCGGGCTATGTCGGCATGCCGGGGATCAAGCCCGCTGCCGAGATGGCCTGAGCTGACCAGGCGCCGACGCCTCTAACGGGCATCGCTCGTATCGGGCTCGATCATCCCGAAGACGCAGCCGCTGTCGTCGGCGACGATGACGATGGTGCCGACAACAGCGATCGTGAGGGCGTCCCGCAAGACCTCGTCACCGGCGGCAAGCACGTCGGATAATCCCTAGTCCAAGTCGTCGACCGCGAGATAGGTGAGCCAGTGCGAGGGCATGCCGTCGAATTCGGGCGAGCGCAAAGAGAAGAAACCGCAGACCGCTTTGCCGTCACGCTTCGCCAGCCAGGCCGGGGCCGCGCCCGCCTCGGCATCCCAGGTGTTGCGCTCGTTCCACCAGACGTTGCCTCGATTGGCCATGGCCCCGTTCCCCTGTTCCGATCGCGCGGCAACGCCCGATGGCATGCGCCCGAGCATTATCCGCACCAAGGTCGCGCCTTCGGCTATTGCTCGGCGCCCTCGGCCCCTGCGTCGCCCTCGCCGTCTAGAAACCGGACCCCGATCATGGTGCCGGTGCGATAGACGACCTCGCAGCGGTGCTCCCGGTCCTGTCCCAAGTCGAGAAGAATCTGGTTGGGACAAGTCGGTGTCGCGGCGAACAACAACTTGGCGCCACCGCTCGACAGGTCCCGGACCGTGCAGCTCAAGACACTCTGCCTGTCGTTGTAGATCACCTTGGCCGAAAGCAGCGTCGTCCGTCGGAGGTCTCTTTCATGGTGCGGCTCGCCATGGCCGCTATCCTCGCCGGTCCGAGGCTCGACCGTCGGCGTCGTCGCGCCGACGACCTCGTGCTCCTCGGTCGGCCGGGGCTCCGGGCGGTCGCGTCGCACCGTCGCCAGGGCCCGAGTCTTGACCCAGAACTCGACCAGCAGGCCCTTGTCGCCGTCGGCCTCGAAGCTGACGGCCTCGGGGTGGTGGTCGCTCAGCCATTGGAAGAAGGCCTTGGGGTCCGAGGCGCCGCCGGTTTTCGCCGGCCAGTCGTCCCAAAGTGCGAGAACGTGCCGCTTGGCGTCGCGCTGCGTGGTCATCCTCGGCTCATCAATGCGTCGTGACGTATCGCCCCGCCAGCCCCCTAGGCTCGGCCATCGGCCCCTGTTCGGTCCGTCTGAATACACCCTCGCCGACGCCTCGACAACGGGCGGGATCGCGCACCGTCTACCGCTGCTCGCCTCGACGACTTTCCCGAGTACGGTGCGTCTCGGGCCGGCTCAGCCGGCCGGGCATTCGACGTCGCCCTCGTGCGCGGGACCGGTGCGGAAGGCGCGGTAGCGCACCGGCGACCATTTACCGCCGCCGGCCTCGTCGGAGATGAAGACGTAGGAGTTGTAGCGGCAGACCTTGTCGTCGTCGCTATCGGCCCACAGTACCGTACCGGTGATCTTGCGATAGCGGATCTTGGTATCGGTATAGCGGCCGTACGCCCAATCGCCGATCACCGAGACGTCCAACACCTGGTCGGCGGACTTCGTGACCGGGCCCACCAGGGCCTTTCGCATCTGCTGTCGGATCGACTTCAGATCGCCGCCGCCATAGCTGTCGGCAGGGAACGTGCCGGTCGCCGCGATCCGCTCTCCCGCGCCCACCAGCAAGGTGAACTCACCAACCGCCGTCGGTCCCTGGCTCCGGTAGCTCCCGTCCTTGCTCCAGAATTCGAAGCGGATCCGGTGCCGGCCCTTCGACAGGTTCTTGGTGGCGGTGCGCCAGGCGTTGGCCTCCGCCTCGAAAGCCTTGTCGGCGGGCACCGGGTGGGGGCCGAATTGCCAGGTGGTGTTCCACTGCGGGAATTTGCCGCGATAGCGGCCCTCGACGAAGACACCGAACTTCACGGGCACGTTCTTGCCGTCGATGTAGAGCCGGTACTCGTAGCCGAAGCGACTGTTCGCTTTCGGCTTGGCGGCGCCTTCCTGATAGACGGGCGTGTTGCCCATCGAGTACTCGCTATAGAGCCGGCCGAAGATCGGATCGGAGAGCTTGAAGGTATCGCTCAACACCGCCTGGTCCTGCGATTTCAGGCCGATCTCTTTCTTCGACCAGATGAAACGACCGATGTTTCCGCGATGCCGCTTGCCGCTGATCCCCTGCTGGGAATAGCGCTCGTGGATGGCCTTGACGGCGGCCGACCGCTTGGCCGCGCCCGCCTTGGCGGCGGCGGCGCGGGTGACGTCGTTGTGCCGCTCGATGTACTGGAAGTTTTCGCGGGCGCTGTTGTAGGCGTGCTTGGCACCGAGAAAGCCGCCGTTGCCCGTGGTGTCCACGTACTTCGAATAGGTGGTGGTGAGCTTCTTGAAAGCGGCTTCCGCTTCCGCCAACGACTTCCGGGCCGTCTCCAGTGTCTTAGCCGAGGTATCGCCGCGGTTCCTGAGCTGTTGGATATTGAACGACGCGGCATCGAGGCGGGCGCGGAGCTGCTGCGCGGCGGCCCGGCCGCCGGTGGCGCCAGCGGCTGCCGCTCCTGTCGTTGCTGCCGGCGCCGCGCCCGCCGCCGGCGCCTGGCGCGCTCGCGCCGTCAGTCCAGCTATCCGCTTCTTCAATGCCACCAGCGTCGGGTGCTCGGGGTCGAACTTGCCGGGATAGTAGTTGAAGATGTTGTCGTATTCTTTCTGCGCCCCCTTGATGTGGCCGAGCGAGAGCTTGGGCTCGCCCCGGGTGATCAGGTCTTCGGCCTTGTCGAGAGAGTCGGTCGCCGAATTCACCCGGCGCTGAATGTTCGACAACAGCTCTTGCGCTTCGACGAGGGGCGCCGACGCCAAGGCGACCAGCAGGGCCGTAGCGAGCAAGGTAAGCCTTCGCATTGATTCCTCCCGAGATTCGACACATCGTCGCCTATGGTGCCGCAATCCCGGTCGTGCTTGCGCTGCTCGTTGCCCGATCCCCTGGTCGAGGATAATTAGACACTGTATGGGTAAAGCGGATCAAGCGATGCGGCGCCGGCTCCCTCGCGCGACCGTCCGACGCTTCGCCGGTGCCGCGTTGGGAGGTGCTGAAGAGGCCCAGAGATGTCGGTCTACAAGGTATTCGCCACGGACATGCCGGCCGCGCTCAGCACCGGCGACTGGCCGCTGCCGACGGCGACGGAGCCTGGTCAGTGGATGGCGGCCGCCGACGGGCCGCTGGTGCTCTATGAGAACGGCTATGACCTCTGCCGGCCCAAGGATCTGGTGCGGTGCCTCCATGCCTCGATCTTCGAGGCGGAATACCAGGGCGAGGCGATCGATACCGAGCATCGACTCCTCGTCCGGCAGGCCCGGCTGGTCCGCTCTGTCGCGCGCTGGACGCGGCTTACCGCGATCCTGTTCGCGGCCGATTGCGTGGAGCGGGTCTTGCCCCTCTACGAGGCGCGCCGGCCAGGAGAAAGCTGGCCCCAAGACGCCCTTCGGGTGGCACGGGAGGCCGTCTGCGGCGAGATGAACCTCGCCCACAAGCATCTGGCCACGACGGCCGGCTACGAGATGAAGACCGCGGAGGCCGCGGCGCAGAGCGACCCCGTCACCCATGCCGTCTGGAAGGCGGTCCGTTGGATCGTCCAAGCCGACTTCTGGGACCGGCCCGCGCACGTGGCCAGGTTCGCACGCGAGGCGGTCGAGGCCGCCGCCCCGCCGCCGGCAGAAGTCGCGAGCGACGCCGAACTCGCGTGGCAGACCGAACGCCTCTTCGCCTATTTCCGAAGCGAGCCGTTTCTCGACGTCGCGCGGCGAGACTTGGTCCCGGCTCCGCTGACGGCTGCGGCGACGCCGACGCCGACAACGCCTGAGCCGGCGCCGAGCCAGAATGCGAAGTTCCCACCCAAGGGCGGCATGCGCATGGTCGGGCGGCGGTCCTACAGCGTTCGCGTCATCGACAACTTCCATCGTCACGACTCCGACGAGGCGTTCGAGGTCGGCGGCTTCCCGACCCTGGCGGCGGCGCGGGAGTATGCGATTCGGCGTGTCCGCGCCTCGATCGAGCCGCTTCGCAAACCCGGCGACGACGCAGACACCTTGCGGCGCGCCTGGTCGGCCATGGGCGAAGAGGTCGTCGTCGAGGGCGAGCGCATCGGCGCTGCCTTTCTGGATCGTTTCGTCGCCGAGCCGCCCGGGCCCGGCGAATGCGACTATCTCGCCGTCGGGCCAAATCCCGACGCGTGAACTCGATCCGGGGTGCCACGGCCCGTGGCGAGCCGTGCTAGAATTTCCGTCGCCGAGCCGTTCGGCATCGATCCGACGCGATCACGGGGAGGGATTGAAATGGAAAAGGTCATCTGCGAAGTGCCGGTCCTGTCCGAGGCGATACGACAGCAGGAGGTGCCGTTGTCGCCGGTAGTGCGGGCCGGCGACTTCGTCTTCGTATCCGGGCTGCCGCCGGTGGACCTGGAGACCGGTGAGCTGTTCAGCGGCGATATCGCGAGGCAGACCGAGCTCTCGCTCGCCAACGTCAAGAGCGCCCTGGAAGCCGCCGGCTCTTCGCTCGAAAAGGTCGTCAAGGTGACCATCTACATCACCAACTCGGCGCACTTCAAGACCGTCAACGACGTCTATCGCGGCTATTTCCCCCACGATCCGCCGGCCCGAAGCTTCGTCGCCATGTCGTCGTGGCCGATCCCGTTCGACATCGAGATCGAATGCATCGCGCTCGCCTGAGGGGTAGATCGAAAACCGGCCGTCGCTGATGGCGCGGATATCGGTCGGGAAAGGCCGGGACACTCAGGAAACGGGCGTGCCGGTGCGCCTTGAATCAGAGCGGCTCAACCAACTATCGCCGCTGCCCAAAGAGTGTGCCGCAGAGATCGCCGCCTGGTTCCAGGATCCCGAGATCGGACGCTACATCTCCCAGCCGCTGGCAACGGTGCGAAAGGCCCAGGCCGCGATCCGCGCCGCCGACAACGAAAAAAACTTTCTCTTCGGCGTCTTTCCGAAAGGGACGTCGACGATCATCGGCTATACCCAGGTCGGCGTGATCGCGCGCCATCGCTGGGCCAAGACGACCTCGGTGATCGGCGATCGAGGCTATTGGGGTGGCCGCTACGCCACGGAGATGCGGGCGGCGGTCCTCGACTTTCTGTTCCGCGACCGCGCCTTGCACAAGGTCGCCAGCTTCGTCCATGGCCGAAACGTCCCGGCGATCTTCAACAACACCGCGCTCGGCTACGCCAACGAAGGCATCTTGCGCCAGGAGGAAATGGGACCGGACGGCGCGTACCACGACGTCGTCTGCTTCGGGATCCTGCGCGAGGAATGGCTGGCGCGAGAACGCCGAGAGACACCCGGGAACGACGGGATTGGCCTCGATAGCTAGTCCAGGAAGCCGGCGAAGCGGACGCTGTCGTTCAGGATATGGCCGCGCCCGTACTGATCGGTGCACCAGGTGCCGTGCATCAGGGCGCGGCGTCCGTCGATGATGCGCTCGCCGGTCGTGGGCTTGCAGTTGCCGAGCCTGAGCGGCTCCGCGGCGGCGGGCGCATACCGTGGCGGCGCGTAGGCGGGCGGGCGGCTCAGGACGTCGAGGACCAGCAGGCCGCCGAGGACGGCAAGGGCGCCGGCAACGGCTCCGCCGCCATGCCCGTGGTAGCCGAAGTGCACGCCCGAACGATGACCGTGAGGGTAGCCGTGATGGCGGAAGCGATAGCCGTGGTGGCGCCGGCGATGGCCATAACGATGACCGTAGCCGTAACCGAAGCCATGGTGACCGTGGCCACGGTGTTTGTAGCCGCCAGCCGTTGCCGGTGCCGCGCTCGCCACCGCCAGGCCGAGTGACAGGATCAAGCCGACGAGGCCGACGGTCAGGTATCGTGGAAACCGGTGCATCGTGCCGCCTCCGTTGCGCGCATGATACCCCAAATGCGGCGCCCGTCGCCAATCCTGTGTGCGCTGGCCTCGAATTACGCCTCCCTCGGCTTGATCTGGGCGCGGCCGGTGACGGTGACGCTGAGCCGAGCGTAGCCGTCGCCGTGGCGCGAGCGCCGCACCCAGCCCGAGCCTTCGCACTCGACCAGCGTTCGGTGCAGGATCGAGCCCTCGATATCGTCGGCCACGGCAATGTCGCCGGACATGATCAACAATTCGAGCAGCAGTCGTTGCTGGGGCAGGAGGCTCGCCATCGACTTCTCATACGGCCGGTCGCCGTCCCGGTCAACCGAGGCCGGATCGGAGGCGTCGCCGTTTTGCATTTGCCGTCCGATCCGATAGAAGGTGGGTCGTTCAGCCATTGGGATGCTCATGATCCGACATCTTGTTCTGGCAGTCGTGTTGGGCCTTGCTTTGGCGCCAGTCGATCGGGCCGCGGCCGGGGAAGCCCCGGCCGAGGAGAAGCCGTTGTTCGAGATCGGCGCCATCGGCGGTGGCGGCTACGTGCCCGACTACCCGGCCGCCGGGCAGAACCACTTCCAGGCCATCGGCTTGCCCTATATCGTCTATCGCGGCGACTTCTTGCGCTCCGACGAGCGCGGCTTGCGCGGCCGTATCCTACGGACCCGGAACTTCGAGTTCGACGTCAGCCTCGGCGGCTCGTTCTCGACCGACTCGGACAAGAACGATGCCCGTGCCGGCATGCCGGACCTCGACTGGATGGGCGAGATCGGCCCTCGGCTGCAGATCACGCTCGCGCGGGCGGCGCGCAACGCCCGGCTGGATCTGGAGCTGCCCGTCAGGGCGGTGTTCTCGACCGACCTCACCAGCATTGATTACCGCGGCTTCGTCTTCGCGCCGGAGCTCGCCTACCAGAACGAGGACTTCCTGGACGCCGACTACCAGGTCAAGCTGTCGCTCGGGCCGGTGCTGGCGACGGAGCGGCTGATGGACTATTTCTACGAGGTCGATCCCGCCTTCGCGAGGCCCGGCCGCCCGGCCTTCGATGCCGACCCGGGCTATCTCGGCAGCCGCCTGCAACTTCTGGTCAGCAAGCCGCTCGGCGGCAGGCTGACGCTCTTCGGCGCAGCACAAGTCGGCTTTCATGGCGGTGCGACCAACGACGCGAGCCCGCTCTTCCAAGACGACGTCACCTTCGCCGTCGGCATCGGGCTCGCTTGGTCGTTCTGGCAGTCGGAGCGGCGGGTCAAGGTCGAGCGGCGCGGCCGATGATCATGGAGACAGCAGTATGACCGACATCGTTCTCGTTCACGGCGCCTTTCACGGCGGCTGGTGCTGGCGCGACTTGGCCGACCGGCTCGGCGCCGAGGGCCACCGGGTCTTCACGCCGACGCTGACCGGCCTCGGCGAGCGCTCGCATCTGTTGACGGCGGCTGTCGATCTCGAGACACACGTCCAGGACCTCGTCAATGTCTTCGAGTGGGAAGAACTGTCGGGCGTGGTCCTGCTCGGCCACTCCTACGGCGGCATGCCGATCACCGGCGCCGCCGACCGAATTCCGGCGCGGCTGAGCGCGCTCGTATATCTCGACGCCATCCTGCCCGAGGACGGCCAATCGGCGCTCGCCATCCGCTCGGCCGAGCCCGGCGCTGTGGCGCTACCGGAATCGGCCGACGGCATCTCGGTACCACCGCCGCCGGCCACGGTCTTCGGCCTGGCGGGCGAGCAGGCGGCCCATGCCGAGCGGCTGCTGACGCCGCATCCCTTGGCGACCATGAGCCAGCCGGTCAGCCTCAGCGGCGCCTGGCGGCAGGTGTCACAGAAGCTCTACATCCGCTGCGGCCAGTATCCCAGCCCCTATTTCGACCGTTTCCTGGCCGCCGCCGAGGCCGATCCGGAGTGGACCGCGATTCCCACCGACCTGCCCCACAACATCATGATGACCGACCCCGACTGGCTGGCGGGCGTGCTGCGCGAGCACGTGCTCTGAGGCAAGAAGCGAGCCGAGGCTTGCCCCTCAGACCGGCTTGTCGTCCGGGGGGGCCTGGCATAGGTTCGCCGGGCCATGGGCGCGGGCCTTGGGTCGCGTCGACGCCCGTAAGCAATCGGAAGGATGCCATGCCAAGCACCAACAGAGGCCTGATGCTCGCCGCCGCCGTTCTATTGGCGCTGGCCGCGCCGCCGGCGCTCGCCGAGGACAAGGCGGAGGCGCAGGATATCGTCGACAAGGCGACGCAGTCGGTCGGCACCTTCGCGACCGATCCGAACATGTCGACGTTTCGAGAATACGCGGGCCGGGCCAAGGGGCTCTTGGTCGTGCCGACCATGGTCAAGGGCGGCTTCTTGCTCGGCGGTTCGGGCGGCAGCGGCGTTCTCCTAGCCCGCGGTGACAAGGGCAAGGCCTGGAGCCACCCAGCCTTCTATACCCTGGGCTCGGTCACCTTCGGGCTGCAAATCGGCGGCGAGGTCTCGGAGCTCGTGTTGCTGGTCATGACCGAGCGGGGCATGCAATCGCTCTTGCGATCGTCTGCCAAGCTCGGCGGCGATGTCTCCGTCGCCGCCGGTCCGGTCGGCGTCGGGGCCAAGGCGGCGACCGCCGACATCCTGGCGTTCTCGCGCACCAAGGGCCTTTACGGCGGCATCAACGTCGAGGGCGCCATTCTCGATGTTCGCGACGACTGGAACGGCGCCTACTACGACGGCAAGGTCACGCCGGAGGATATCCTGATCAATCGTGCCCACGGCCGCAAAGCTGCTAACGCGCTCCGCAAGGCGGTGGCCGAGGCGGCCGGCGGCTAGCATTGATGCTCTAAACTTCAAGGCAGGTATACCGATGGCATTGAACGAGGCCCCGAGCCGGGTAGAGGGGCTCGTCGAGACGGTGCGCGGACTCCTCGGCGCCGGCGGTGTAATCGACGCGCCGGCCGAGATGGAGCGTTACGTCGTCGATTGGCGCGGCGAGGTCCTGGGAGATTCCGAGCTTGTCGGCCGCCCGGCGTCGACGGCCGAGGTCGCCGCCCTCTTGCAGTACTGTCACGCGGCAGATGTCGCCGTGATCCCCCAGGGCGGCAACACCGGCCTCGCCGGCGGCGCCATCCCGGTCGCCCAGCGTCGCAGCATCGTCCTGTCGCTGGAGCGCATGGACCGGATTCGCCAAGTCGACGCGGACGACTTCACCATGGTGGCGGAAGCCGGCGCGGTGCTGCAGCGGGTGCAGGAGGTGGCGATCGAGCACGACCGGCACTTCCCGCTCAGCCTCGGCGCCGAAGGCAGCTGCACCATCGGCGGCAATATCTCGACCAATGCCGGCGGCAACATGACGATCCGCTACGGCAACGCGCGCGAGCGGGTCCTCGGCCTCGAGGTGGTGCTGCCGGACGGCACCGTGCTCGACAACCTGAACCGGCTGCGCAAGAGCAACACCGGCTACGACCTGAAGCAGCTCTTCATCGGCGCGGAAGGCACGCTCGGCGTGATCACGGCGGCAGCACTGCAGCTGGTGCCGCGGCCCCGCCAGCGCGAGACGGCGTTCCTGGCGCTGACCGATCTGGAGGCGGCACAGGCCCTTCTCAACATGGCGCGGGAGATTTCGGGCGATCAGATCACCGTCTACGAGCTGCTGCCGAGGCTCTCGCTCGACCTCGTGCTGACGCATATCGAGGGCACGCGCGACCCGATCGAGGGCCGCGCCGCCTGGTACATCCTGATGGAGCTGACCAGCGCCTCGGCGCTCGACGACCTGCGTGGCAAATTGGAGGCGATCGTCGAACGGGCGATGGCGGACGGCCTCGTCGCCGACGGCGTCGTCGCCGAGAGCGAGGCCCAGCGGGCCGGCATCTGGCGCTTCCGCGAGGAGTTGCCCTCGGCGATGCGGTTGGAGGGCGGCTCGGTCAGTTGCGATATCTCGGTGCCGGTCAGCAAGGTGGTGGCTTTCTTGCAGGCGACGGAGCCGGCCGTGCGCGCCATCGTGCCGGATTGCCGCTTCAATACTTTCGGCCACATGGGCGACGGCAATATTCACTACGTGGTCGCCAGGCCGTCGGGCGCCACGCCCGGTGCCCTGGTCGAGCGGGCAGCGGAGATCAAGGGAGCGATCTACGAGCTGGCGCTCTCCTACGGCGGCAGCTACTCGGCCGAGCACGGTATCGGCAGCATGAAGCGCGACGAATTCGAGCGCTACGAAAAGCCCGAGCGGCTGGCCCTGATGCGGGCGATCAAGGGCGTGATCGACCCCAAGGGACTGATGAACCCCGGCAAGGTGCTGGGCTAGAGCAAATCCGGTTCGGTCAGAATCGTCTCGACGCCCCCCACCTTGGCCCTCCCCCACAAGGGGGGAGGGAAAGTTTGTTGCAGCGCAAGCGCTTAAATCCTCCCCCTTGATGGGGGAGGATTTAGGTGGGGGTGGCAGCGAACCCCGCGAGCCGGTCGCGATCGATCGTGAACTGCTCTAGCGAACGCGATCGTCCGGACGGCTTCAGCCGGTGCGGACCTCGATCCGCCGTGCCGTCTTCGGCGTGGCGCTGACCTTGGGCACGCGCAGCGTCAGGATCCCGTCCTTGAACTCGGCGGCGACCTTGTCCTCGCTGACGTCGGCCGGCAGCCGAAACGAGCGCATGAAGGCGCCGTATTCCCGCTCGGAGAAGAAGTAGGTGCGGCCCTTGGCCTCCCTCTCGATGCGTTTCTCGCCCTTGATCGTCAGCGTGCCGTCGTGGACCGAGACGTCGATATCGGCCACGGCGACGCCCGGTAGCTCGACGTTGATCTCGTAGAATTCCTCGGTCTGCGCGGCATCCGCGCTCGGCGCGAAGAAATGGGCGATCCTATGGCCGATGCCACGCAGCGGTGCCGGAATCGTCGGCCACCAAGCGGTGTCGGCGGCGGTGTGCGACTTCTCAACCATCTGAGTTTCTCCCCTTCCTCACGCCCTCTCTCTAGAGCGGGGGGCCGGAGGCAACATTGATGCGCGTCAACGCCGTGCGGCTGACGAAGACGCGGGCCTAGCCACGACGCCAATCAGCGGTCGAGGACGTGCTGCTTTGCGACCGGCATCTTGGTCCGGACATCTTGGACACGGGACCGCTCGATCCGGGTCGAGACGAAGCCGACCCCGTCGGACGCCTTGGCCACCACGTGGCCCCAGGGATCGACGGCAAGCGAGTGGCCGTAGCATTCCCGCTCCTCGTTGCCGTGGGGATGGCTGCCGGTCTGCGCCGAGGCCAGGACGTAGGTCTGGGTCTCGATCGCCCGCGCCCGGCAGAGCACCTCCCAGTGGT
Organism: Alphaproteobacteria bacterium; assembly: GCA_030746295.1. The sequence goes on from JASLMY010000007.1 coordinate 19,021, forward strand.
CCATGCCGGTCTGCTTGGTGAAGGCCGCCGGCAGTGCGATCACCTCGGCGCCCTGGCGCACCAGCGCCTGGTAGAGTTCGGGAAAGCGCAGGTCGTAGCAAATCGAGCAGCCGACGGTGACGCCGTCCGCCTCGTAGGTGACGATCTCGCGGCCGGGCTTGATAGCGTCCGATTCGCGGTAGTCACGGCCGCCCGGCGTCTCCACGTCGAACATGTGGATCTTGCGGTAGCGCGCCGCTTCCTCGCCGGCGCGGTCGAACGCCACCGTCGTGTTGTGGACACGTGTCTCGCCCGGCACTTTCTCGGTCAGGCTGCCGGCATGGACGAAGACGCCGTGACGGGCCGCCACCGCACGGCACATCTCGTAGGCCGGGCCGCCGGGGATGTCCTCGGCCGCCGCTATCTGGCCCTCGGGCGTGCCGCCGAGATAGTCCCAGGTCTCCGGCAGCATCAGAAGGTCCGGCGCCTCGGCCTCGATGGCCGCCACCATCAGCCGCTCGGCCTCGGCGATGTTGGCTTGCTTGTCGGTGCCGGAATTCATCTGGATAAGGGATACTTTCAAGGTGTTCACTCGTCGATTCAGAGGGCGGGAACGGCAAGGTGGCGCAAATTGACGCCGGCAACAAGCGGCGGGTTTGGCTTGTCGGACGGGCAAGCCTATGTTGTAAAGAGCAAACAAAATCTGGCGGTCTGAAGCGGCGAGGCGAGTGATGGCGCAGGCGAGCGAGGGGGGTAGCGTTCCACAGGTGGCCAGGCGTCCGGCGGACGACCGGCCGATCCTGAGCCGGATCGCCATCATCGGCTCGACCGCCTGCGGCATGGCGGCGGCGGCGACGCCGCTGATGTTGTGGATGGCGCCGACACCGACGATCCTCTACCTCACCTTTCTCTGGGGCTTCGTCGCCTGCATCGGCGTCCTCGGTTTCATGAAATACATGCCCGAGCATCGCCACGAGCTGGCACCGGTCAAGGCGTCGGAAAACGCTCCCCAAAACGCTCCACCACGGCCCTGAGGTCTTCGCTCAAGTAGTCGAGCGCTCGCTCGGCGACGGCCTCGGGCAGGCCGAAGCGCGCCTCGGCGACGGCGCCGGCCATGCAGGCGATGGTGTCGCTGTCGCCGCCGATCGATATCGCGCAACGGACGGCGTCCTCGTAATCCGTCCCCTCGATGGCGGCTTGGATCGCCTGTGGCACCGAGCCCTTGGCCGAGACATCGAAGCGGTACCACCAACGGATCTGGTCCAGGCTCTGCGTCATGTCGTAGCCGAACCGGTCTTCGACGAGGCCCCCGATCTCGGCCCCGTCGGCGCCGCCCAGCGCCGCCCAGGTGGCGAGCGCCACCGCCTGCGCGCCCTTGATCGCGTCCGGGTGGTCGTGGCTGACGGCCGAACTCTCGGCGGCGAGCCGCAACACATCTGCCTCGTCGTCCGCGGCATAGGCGATCGGAGCGGCCCGCATCGCCGAGCCGTTGCCCCAACTGTTGTAGGCCGGCGCATCGTCGGCCAGCGCCCATTTCAGGAACATGCCGCCATATCCGGCCTTCGGGTGTCGGCGGACGTGGCGGCGCAAGACGGCCGCGAAGTCGCCGCCGTCCAGCAGCCACTCGGCGACCGCGACGGTGCAGACGGTGTCGTCGGTAAAGCCGCAGCCCCGGCCGAAGAGCGGGAACTTCTTGCTCTTGATCTGATGCCGCTCGTAGATCGAGCCGATGATGTCGCCCGCGATCGCGCCCAGCATCGCCTTCCCGCTCAGGCCGTCCCGAAGCCGTAAAGCTCGGCCGCGTTGGCGCAGACCACCTTGTGCCGGACCGCGGCCGGCAGGTGGCCGAGCTCGGCCTCGATGAACTCCTGGCTGTCGGGCCAGACCCCGTCGGGATGCGGGAAGTCGGAGCCCCACATCACGTTTTCCTCGCCAAGCACGTCCAAGAGCCGGGTGCCGATCTTGTCGCTCTGGTAGGTCGCCTTGCACTGGCGGTACCAGTATTCCGACGGCTTCATGGTCAGCGTCAGGTCCCCGAACTGGTCCTCCCATTCCAGGTCCATGTGGTCGAGGATGTAGGGGATCCAGCCGATGCCGCTCTCGGCGATGACCACCTTGAGATTGGGGAATGATTCCAGCACACCGCCGTAGATGATCTCCATCAGGATCCGCGACATCACCATCTGGAAGCTGGTGATGTGGACGGCGAAGGCCTGGCGCTGCTGCAACGGCGCCAGGCCGTCGGTGTTGGGCCGGGCGGTGCCGATGGTGTGGAAGTTCACCGGCAGGCGGGCCTCGTTTGCGGCGGCCCAAAGAGGGTTCCAGTCCAGGTGGTAGAGCGGCGCCATATCGAGGGTGTTGGCGACCTCGATGCCCTTCAGGACACCGCGCTTCTTGACCCGCTCGATCTCGGCCACGGCGGCCGCGATGTCGTGGTTGGGGATCGAGGCGAGGCCGGCGAAGCGGTCGGGATGGGTGGCGCAGAAGCCGGCCAGCCACTCGTTGTAGATCCGCATCATCTCGATCGCCGCGTCGGGGTCGTTGAGCCGCCCGGCGGCGCCCAGAATGCCGAACAGGACCTCGCCCTGGACCCCGTCCAGGTCTTGGTCCTTGATCCTGAGGTCGGGCTCGGTCAGGCGGCGGACGCCGCGCTTGCCATCGTCGTAGAGGCCTTGCTCGGCCATGCGGTCGGAGCGGTGGATCACGCCCGGCACGTATTCGCGCCCCGCCGAGCCCATGCCGTTTTGCAGACCGAACTCGCCGCCGTTGCGGCTGACCCATTTCGGCCCCTTCTCGCCGTCGGTGACGTACGGCATGCGGTCTTTCATCTCGGCCGAGGCGTTGGCGGTGAAGAGGTCGGGTGGCAGCCAGATCAGGTCGATGTGGCAATCGGCGGAGATGACTCTGTAATCCATCGGTGCGGCTCGTTCATGGTTGGCGATCGGCGGCTCAGCCCCGATCATATACCAAGGGTCTTCGATAGTGACCGAATTCCGCGCCGCCGTCATTTGTGCTGCGCCGCCCAAGGGGGCAAAATGCGCGGCTGTCGTGCCTGATCCAAACGAAGAGGTAACGCGTGCACACCTCCGAGCCCCGTTCCAGTCTCTGGTTTCATACCGCCGCGCCGGCGCCCGAGACGCCACCGTTGGAGCAATCCCGCAAGGCCGACGTGGTCGTCATCGGCGGCGGCTATACCGGGCTCTCGGCGGCGCTGCACCTGGCGGAGGCCGGCTCGGACGTGGTCCTGCTCGAGGCTGAGGAGCCGGGCTTCGGCGCCTCGGGCCGCAACCATGGCCAGGTCGTCCCGGTGCTCGGCGCCTATGGGCCCGACGAGCTGGTCCGCTGCCTCGGCCCCGACTTGGGCGAGCGCATGAACGCTTGGGTCGCGGACTCCGCGGACCTCGTCTTCGACCTGATCCGCCGTCACGGAATCGACTGCGACGGACTACAGTCCGGTTGGCTGATGCCGGTCGACTCTCCGGCGCGCCACGACATGGTGCGCGCCCGCACCGACGCTTGGGCCAAGCGCGAGGTGCCGGTCAAGTGGCTTGACGCGCAAGCGACGGCGGCAGCTACCGGTAGCGAGGTCTACTATGGCGCGCTGCTGCACGAGCGGGGCGGCAACATCCAGCCGTTGAGCTATGCCCGGGGGCTGGCGCGGGCGGCGATCGCCGCCGGTGCGGCCGTGTACGCCGCCTCACCGGCGACCAAGCTCGAGCAGCGGGGCGGCGGCTGGCGGGTCGAGACCCCGGCCGGCAGCGTCGAGGCGAGCGCGGTCGTGCTCGCCACGAATGCCTACTCGACCCGTCTCTGGCCCGGCGTCAAGGAGACGGTGGTGCCGTTCCGGATCTTCCTCGGCGCCACCCGGCCCTTGAGCGAGAATGTCCTGAAGTCGATCCTGCCCGAGCGCCAGAGTATCTCCGACAGCCGCACCATCCTCTGGCCCTTCCGCCTCGACCGCGACGGCCGGCTGATCACCGGCGGCGATCACATCGTCACCGTCAATTCGCGGGCCAAGTCCGAGCGCTCGATGAAGGAGCGGGTCGCCCGCACCTTCCCGCAGGTGGGCGATGTGGAGGTCGACTACATCTGGGACGGCAAGGTCGGCATCACCATGGACCGGTTGCCGCGCTACTTGGAGCCGGCACCGGGCCTTTTCGCCGGCCTCGGCTACAGCGGCCGCGGCATTGCATTGGCGACGGCGATGGGCAAGCTCCTGGCAGAGCGCGTCCTCGGCACCGCCGCCGCACAATTGCCGCTGCCGAAGTCGAAACCGAAGTGGCTGCCATTCCACGAGCTCTCGGCGCCGATCGGCCGCATGGCGCTGTTGTTTTATAGGCAACGCGACCGGCGTGCCGCCAGGAGCCGCGCCGAGGCTTGAAGAGAAGGAACCGAAAGATGAGCCAAGCCGTCGTCGAACTGCCCGAGACCACGATGCCGGATGCCCTGACCCGCCGCGTCGCCGCCTGGATCGCCGGGCTCAGGCACGAGGACCTGCCCGAGACGACGCGCCGCGCGGTCCGCCTCGCGGTGCTCGACACGCTCGGCGCCGGCCTCGCCGGCATCGACCGGCCCTGGCCGGTCAAAGTGCGGGAATGGGCCGGGCGCGCCGTCGCCGCCGAGGGGGCCGGGCGGGCGACGGTCTGGGGTGAGGCCGAGGCCCGGCTTCGTCCCGCCGATGCGGCCCTCGTCAACGCGGTCGCTGCGCATGCCTTCGAGCTCGACGACTTTCACGCCAAGCTTCACCCGGGCGCCGTCGTGCTGCCGGCAGCACTGGCCCTGGCGGAAGCGAACGACGTCTTGGGCACGGTGCTGGAGACCGCCGTCGCTGTCGGCTACGAGATCATGATCCGCACCAGCCTCGCCCTCGACCCGAACGAGGCCCGCTTGCGCGGCTGGCACCTGACCGGCGTCTGCGGCCCGCTCGGCGCCGCCGCGGCCGGCATCGTCATCCTCGGCCTCGACGCCGAAGAGGCGGCCTGGGCGCTGGGTCTCGCCGGCACCCAGGGCGCTGGGCTCTTCTGCTTCAACGCCGATGGTGCGATGAGCAAGCGCATGCACCCGGGCTTTGCGGCGAGTTCCGGCGTCGCCGCGGCCGAGCTCGCCGGCCTTGGCATCACCGGCCCGACGGCCCTCTTCGAGGCCGACGACGGCAGCTACCTGCGGGCCTTCTCGGACGTCATTCACCCCGAGCAGCTGATCGATGGCCTGGGCGCGCGCTATCATCTCGAGGAGACCTCGTTCAAGCCCTACGCCTGTTGCGGCAGCCTGCACGCCTACGTCGATGCCGCCCTGGCGCTGCGCCAACGGCTCGGCGGGCCGCCGGCGGAGGGGCAGCGCGTCCGTGCCGGCCTGTGCAAGGTCGTCGAGGTTCAATGCGGCTTCGACTATGCGCCGGGCACCGAGCTCAACGCCCAGATGAACGCGCGTTACTGCATCGCCGCGGCGCTGGCCGAGGGCGGCGTGCTGCCGCCCCAGTTCGCCGCCGCCAAGATGGCCGATCCTGAGATCGTCGCCCTGGCCGAGCGCATCGAGCTGGTGCATGACCCGGAGCTCGACGGCATCTATCCGACCCACTACGTCGGCTGGGTCGAAATCGAGCAAGCGGACGGCGGCTTCGATCGCGTCCATATCCCCGACCCGTCGGGCTCGGTCGCCAATCCCGAGCGCGAGGCGGCGCTGAGGGCGAAGTTCGCCATGCTGATGTCGGACCGATTGGGGCCGGACGGCGTGGCGGCGGTGTCGGCGGCAACGGAAGATCTCGCCGACACGGCGCCACGCCGGCTGGTCGCCATGTTGGCGGGCTGAGCCGGCCGGGGCAAGGGAATGCCGGAACCAAACTACTATTCCGACGGGGCGCTTGATCGGGCGGCGGAGCGGCGCGGCGACGCCGAATGGCTGGCCGAGCGGCTGGCGGATCCCGAAAGCCGCTTCTATCCGGTCTGGCGCGGCAAATGCGCCATCACCGAGGACGAGCCGCCGCGGCCCATCGTCGTCGCGAGGCCTGGCGAAGGCTATGTCGAGGCCCCGATCCTGCTCGGGCTGCGCGATGGCATCGCCCAGTTCTGCGTCGAGATCGCCGAGCCCGAAGCGGTGACGCTCGACGAGGCCGCCTTCCACGACCTGCGCGACGTGGCGCTGAGCATGGCGCGGGAGGAGTCGGCGCTGCTGGCCTACGGCCGCGGCCTCGTCCACTGGCATCAGGGGCATCGCCACTGCGGCCGCTGCGGCCGGCCGACGGTGATGGAATCGGCCGGCCACCGGCGCCGCTGCAGCGACGAAGCGTGCCGTCGCATGAACTTCCCGCGCACCGACCCGGCGGTGATCACGCTCGTGACCGACGGACCCCGCTGCCTCTTGGCGCGGCGTGGCGTCTGGGCCGAGAACCGGCGCTCGACCATCGCCGGCTTCGTCGAGCCCGGCGAGACCTTGGAAGACGCGGTCCGCCGCGAGACCTTGGAGGAGGTGGGCATCGCCGTCGGCGAGGCGGTCTATCACTCCTCGCAGCCCTGGCCGTTCCCGCAGTCCCTGATGCTGGGCTTCACGGCCGAGGCGGTCAGCACCGAGATCGAGGTCGACGGCGACGAGATCGTCGCCGCCGCCTGGTACACGCCCCGAGACATAGAGACCCAGGTCGCCAGCGGCGAGCTGTTCCTGCCGCCCGTCGATTCGATCAGCCGCCGCCTCGTCACCGACTGGCTCGACCGGCAGGAGTGACGCTTCCCTCAGGTGCCGACCAGGTGCAGCACCAGCTCGCGCGGTCGCGGCCGGCGGCGGTGCTCGAAGAGGTAGAGGCCCTGCCAGGTGCCGAGCAGCATCCGGCCTTGGGAGACGGGGATCGCGATTTGGCTTTGAGTCAGCGCCCCCTTGATGTGGGCCGGCATATCGTCCGGCCCCTCCGAGGCATGGCGGTAGCGGCGTCCGGCCTCGGGCACCAGATCGGCGAAGAAAGTCTCCAGGTCGGCGAGGACGTCCGCGTCCGCGTTCTCCTGGATCAGCAGCGAAGCGGAGGTGTGGCGTAGGAAGAGAGTCAGCAGGCCCTCGGTCACGGCCTGTCGTGCCAGCCAGCCGGCGACCTCGCCCGTGATCTCGACCAGGCCTTGCCGGGGCGCGGTGACCGTCAGCCGGTCTTGGACCTGTTTCACCTCGCCGCCACTAGCGCGAGACGAAGCCGCCGTCGACGGGCAGCGCCACGCCGGTGATGTAGGAGGCCTCTTTCGAAGCCAGGAAGAGGCCGGCATAGGCGATCTCTTCCGGCTTGCCGGTACGGCCCAGCGGAATCACGGTCTTGATCTTGGCCAGGTTCTCTTCCGCATCGGTCTGCTGGTCGGGGCGGCCCATGAAGACCTGCAGCATCGGCGTCTCGATCGGGCCCGGGCAGATCGCATTGACCCGGATATTGTCGACCGCCAGGCGGCCGGCCAGCGACATCATCAGGCCGACGACGCCAAACTTGGCGGCCGAGTAGATCGGGCTGAAGGCCGAGCCTGCCAGGCCCGCGACCGAGGCGGTGAAGAGGATCGCTCCGCCGCCCCGCGAGCGCATCGCCGGCACCGCCTCGCCGGTAGTGACGACGACGGTGCGAATGTTGAGGTCCATGGCGGTCTCGTAGTCGCCCATATCGACGCCCTCGACCCGGGCAGGGCCCGGATGGCCGACGTGGTTCCAGAGGATGTCGAGGCCACCGAAGGCTTCCGTGCAGTCGTGCACGATCCGCTTGGCGTCGGCGTCCTTGGACAAGTCGGCCTGAAGGGCGATCGCCCGACCGCCGGCTGCTTCGATCTCGGCCACGACCGCCTCGGCGCCGGCCGCATCGATGTCGACGACGCCGACCGCCGCCCCTTCGGCCGCGAACAGCTTGGCCGCGGCCCGGCCCATGCCCGAGGCCGCCGCCGTGATCAACGCCACTTCGCCTTCCAACCGCATGACCGTTCCCTCCCGCATTGCTTGCTCTCTCGGATAATCCCACGGCTGACGATAGCGTTGCCGGACCGGCGCTGGCAACGCGCTCGGTGGCCGGGGGTCAATCGTTAACGAAAGGTCGAATCGCGCATGCATGCCGCGCAGTGCAGCCATGCGCTATTACCGCTACGGCTCTGGGCGCTGCGGGCCTACAAAGGTCATCAGGCGGGCGGCAACAGCGGTCCGCCGTCGTTATGTCCAGGATTTTCGGCCCTCGGGCCACAGTCGTAGCGTGGTTTGTTTAGCGATGTACAAGTTCTCGTTCGGTGCGGTGGCCTGGGCAGCGATGATGTACCTCTTCCTCTCCGAGTTCACCAATATCCTCGCCTGACAAACCTCTTCCCCGATCCCGGGGAATCTCTCTAAGTATCTGATTTCAAATTAGAATCGTGAACCTGGACTGTCCGGGTGACGCATCAGACCGTCTCCCAGCCGCCGCTCTCGGCCGAGCGGAAGAGGGCGTCGATCACGGCCATGTTGGCGACTCCGGTCTCGATCGGCCAGCTCTCGGCCTCGAGTCCGCGGACCAAGCGGCCGAAACGCTCGCTCTGCAGTGTGTAGTGGTTGACCGGATCGAGCTCGATGGTCTCGTCGGCGGCGTGGCCCGGATAGAGGCCGCTGCCGACCGCGATCCGGCAGGCATGCGTCGGCGGCTGCACGAAGGGCGCCTCCAGCCGCATCCAGCCCTCGGTGCCGAAGATGAAGAGATGCTGGTGGCGGGTCACCTGGGTGCCGCAGAGGAAGCTCGCCTGGCCGTCTTCGAAGTCGAGGAGCGCGCTCGTCAGCCGGTCGGTGCCGAAACCGGGGTCGCGTTCGACCAGGGCGACGACGCGCCGGGGCTCGGCATCGAAGACGTAGCGCGACATGGTGATGCAGTAGCTGCCGATGTCGTAGATGCCGCCACCGCCGCTCTCGACCTGGTTGCGGATGTCGTCCGGGTCGGCGTTGACATAGGTGAAGCTCGCCTGCACGGCGCGGACCCGGCCGATCCGGCCCTCGGCGATCAGCTCCCGCACCTTCTGCCACTGCGGATGGTTGCGGCACATGAAGGCCTCTTCGACCTGGCGGCCGGTGCGCTCCCGCGCCTCGATCAATCGCGCCGCCTCGGCCGCGGTCAGGGCCAGCGGCTTCTCGCACAGCACGTGCTTGCCGGCCTCCATGGCCTTGATGCTCCAATCGATGTGCAGGTGATTGGGTAGCGGATTGTAGACCGCCTCGATCTCGGGATCGGCGAAGAGCTCTTCGTACGAGCCGTAGGCGCGCGGGATGCCGAGATCATGCGCCGCCGTCTCCGCCTTGGCGAGGTCGCGCGAGGCGATCGCCCGGACCTCCGCTTCTGCGCTCGCCTGCGTCGCCGGGATGACCCGCCGAATGGCGATCGCCGCCGTGCCGATGACGCCCCATCGCACCGGTTCCATGTCATCCTCCTCCGTTCCTTGCCAGTCTCAGGTCGTCGCTGCCTCGCCGACGACGCGAACGCGGACCCGTCGGGCCTCGCCCGGCAGGTAGGCGATCGGCAGGTCCTCGACCTCCACGAGGTCGAGCGTCGCTGCCTCGGCGCCGGCCTCCACCGCGCGCCCTTCCGCCAACCGGGTCGCTTCGGCGATCGCCGCTTCCCGGCCCATGCCGGAGAAGACCTGATCGATCTCGCCGCTGATTTGGGCGATCGCGGCGCCGACCGCGTTGGCGACCTCGGCATGCGGCACGCGCACGACCTCGGCGATACCGTCCATCGCGTCGGGCACCAGGAAGGCGCCGCCGCCGACGGCGATCAGCGGCAGGGGCGTCGCGTCGGTCTTCATCCGGTCGACGCCTTCGGCCAGCATCTCGTGCATGGCGGGAAGGGCGGCATCGACGAGGCTGGGATCGAGCTCCGGCACCCCGGCGGCGCCCGCGAAGGTGACGAGGCCAGCGGCGGCGGCAACGTCGCTGGCGGTCAGTTGTCCGCCGCCGAAGCTCAAGGCCTCCTGCCCGATCCGATAGCCGACGCTTTGCGGGCCGATGGTGAGCGGCTCGGTGGCGACCTTGGTGCCGCCACCCAACGCCAGCGACAGCAAGTCCGGCATCCGAAAGAGCGTCCTGACGCCGCCGATCTCGACGACGTTGTTGGCCTCCCGCGGGAACCCCCGCCGCAGGCAGCCGATATCGCTCGTCGTGCCGCCGACATCGACCACCATGGCGTCGTCGAGGCGCGAGAGGTAGGCGGCGCCCCGCATGCTGTTCGTGGGCCCGGAGGCGAAGCTGTAGACCGGGTAGGCCTGGGCATAGTCGGCCCGCATCACGGTGCCGTCGTTCTGCGTCAGATAGAGCGGTGCCTCGATGCCGCTGGCCCGAATGGCGGCCTCGAAGGCCCGGGTCGTCTTCGCCGCCAGGCCCCGGATCGCGGCGTTCAGGAGGGTCGCGTTCTCGCGCTCCAAGAGGCCGATCCGGCCGAGCTCGTGGCTGAGGGTGACGTCGACTTGGGGACAGGTCTCGGCCAGAATCTCGGCCGCCGCCAGCTCGCATTCGGCGGTCAGCGGCGAGAAAACGCTGGCGACGGCGACCGAGGCGATGCCGGCCTCGGCGATCGTCTTCGCCGCCTGGCGCATGGCGGCCGCGTCGAAGGGCACGATCGGCCGGCCGTCGTATTCATGCCCGCCGGCGATCATGAAGACCCGGGCCCGGGCGATCTCCGCCAGATCCTCGGGCCAGTCGACGAAGGGTGGCAGCGAGGCGCTGGCCGGCAGGCCGATCCGGATCGCCGCCACCGGCGTCAGGTCGCGGCGTTGGACCACGGCGTTGGTGAAGTGCGTGGTGCCGATCATCACCGCATCCAGCGGCCCCGCCGCGCCGCCGAGGGCGACGACGAGCTCGGCCAGCGCGTGGACGATCCCCTCGGTCACGTCCTCGCTGGTCGGCGTTTTGATCGCCGCGACGACGGCGTTGTCCTCGATCAGGACGGCGTCCGTGTTGGTGCCGCCGACGTCGATGCCGATCCGTCTCATGCTTCGGCCCCGAAGAGCGAGCGGAATTCGAGGTCGTAGCCGAAGGCGCGGGGGCCGACGTGCTCCAAACCCTTGGGCGTCGTCAGCACCTCGGGCGAGGGCAGGGCGATGACGGTGACCCGCTGGCCGTAGCGCAAGGTCTCGGTGCCGATCGCCTCGCCCGAGAGGCTGTCAATCACGGTGATGATGTCGGGCACGGTGACGTGGGCGTTGCCGTCCAAGAAGCCGACCGCGTATTCGTTCTGGAACTCGAGCCGGAACTCGTGGCCGCGGTCCTCGTCCAGCCCCTCGATGGTGGCACTACCGCGCAGGAAGCCTTCGGTGGTGCGTCGGGCGACGTCGGTGATCTTGCCACGGAAGACGCGCTTGCCGCCCTCGTGCGCCAGCACTGCCTCAATCGGGTCCGCATGCCGGGCCCGGGCCGCCTCGACGGCGCGGCCGATGCCGATCGCCTTGGTGACGGTATGGAGGATTCCCCATTCCTTGACCTCGGCGCCGTTGCGGGGCGCCTTGCAAGTCGCGGCGATGGAGCCAACCTCTGTGCAGGCCTTGCGGCTGATCCGCTCCATCCACTTCCAGCTCGCGGCGCGGGTGATGATGACCTCGTTGTCGCGGATGTCGGCCAGCGTCAGCGGAAACATCTCCAAATCGCCGATCGCGAAGCTGGTCATCTGCGCTTCCGGGAAAGCGCGGCCCATGGCGTCGGCGTCGACCACCGGCAGGCCGGTCTCGGCCGCCACCAGGAAGGGCTGGATGGCGTTGCCGCCGCCGATCTCGACGCTCATCACGGCGCGGAAGGGGCGGCCCAGATAGTCCTGCATCATCCTGACCGGCTTGGCTGCGTAGGCCGGATCGGAAAGCCGCTCCTGACCCACGAGCGGTGCCCCCATGTTGGACACGACGGCCACGAGGTCGTCATCTGCCAGCGCCATCGGGTCCATCAGCGTGACCCGCCCACCGCCGCGGTAGTGCTGGCGCAGGTTGAGGTAGGAGAGATAGGGGCTACCGCCGCCGCCGGCGCCCAGGATCCAGGCGCCGGTCGCCAGCGGTGCCAGCTCGTCGGGCTCCAAGTCGCGAAAGGCGGGGTCGGTGGTCATGGTGGGGATATCGGTTGCGGTTGGGAACATCAGCATAGGAGATCGGGCGGGATGCCGGAACAGATTGGCGTCATTGCTTGAGAGGGATCTTCTGCCTTAAGCTCCGGCCATGCCTGCCGCATCTGAACCGAGAGCGCCGAGCAAGCGGGTCGCCTTCGTCACCATCGGCCAGTCGCCGCGTGTCGACGTGATGGGCGAGCTCCTGCCGCGGCTGGGCCCAGGGATCGAGGCCGTCGAGTACGGGGCCCTCGACGACCTGGAGCGCGACCAGATCGCCGGCCTCGCGCCCGAGGGTTGCGAGGAGCGGCTATGCACCCGGCTCCGTGACGGCACCGAGGTGGTGATCACCAAGGACTGGACGCTTCGCCGCCTGCAAGCGCTGATGCACCGGCTCGACGGTGCCGGCTTCGATTTGATCGTGCTGCTCTGCACCGGCACTTTCGAGGGCCTGTCGGCGAAGACGCCGATGGTCGAGGCGCAAGAGGTGCTGGACGGCGCCGTGCGCGACCTGGCCCGGGACGGCAGCCGCGTCGGCGTCATGGTGCCGCTCGAAGCGCAGATCGCCGAGTTCGAGGGACATGAGGTCGGCTACCGGCCGGCCCGCGTCACCCACGCCTCGCCCTACAGCGACGCCCGGCTCGCCGCCGCCGGGAGCGAGCTCGCCGAGATGGACCTGATCGCTATGCACTGCATGGGTTACACCGAAGCGATGCGCGACGAGGTCGCCCGCGTCTCGGGCCGGCCGACGCTGCTGGCCCGAAGCCTGCTCGCCGAGGCGATCGCCGAGCGGGTGCGGCAGCCCGACGCCCTTCAGAGTATCTCGTAGACGTCGTAGACCGCCGCGTGCGGCGCCCGCCGGCCGAGGCCGACGGCGACGATGCGGTTGAGCCAATCGTAGTCCGCCGATCCGGTCTCGAAATAGGGCGTGTTGCGGAGGTAGTACTCCGAGGCATCGACGTCCTCGCCGGCGGCGATCCGCTGCATCACCTCGTCGGGGCCATGGCGGACACCACGATAGGTCACCTGGATGAAGGCGCCGTCGTCGGTCTCGAGCGTCAGCCGCACATCCGGCTGCATGGCGCCGTCGGCGCGGCGCAGGATCATGTCCGAGCCGCCGGCGGCGATCCGGCCGCGAAGCCTCGGCCCCTCGAAGCGGCCCCCGCGAAAGATGTCGATCCGGCGCGTTCCGGCCGGCGTCTCGCCGATCACATGGGTGGTCTCCAGCTCGATCTCGAGCGTCATGAGGAATTCCGACTCCAGCGGTCGCATCACGTCTTACCTCCGTGCCTGTAACTGGTGCGGATCAGTCTCGCGCCTTCGGCCCGACGCTACCAGGCCGAAGTTCGGTGCTGGCGGGCATATCCGGGCATGAAAAAATCCTCGTTGGGTGTGACGACCGACACTGGCGCATTTTCGTGTCTAAGCAATATTGTCAGATACCAAGCGGTTCGTCGGTCGACAGCGTCGAATTGGCAGCAAAGCGATGATCTCGCACGACGGGTCGGGGCCAAAAATGCGCGGGCGCGGCCTCGTCCCGGTGGGATCCGTGAAGTCGATATTGGCGCGATGCCCGTTGCCGAGCGGGCAGTCAACTGTCACCGGCAGAGCACCAACGCCTGGCTCGAAGGCCGACCCTTAGGGGTCGGCCTTTTGCGTTGCCGCCGACTATTCGGCCGCCGGTCGGGCACCGACGGCCCCGGCGGCGCCTGCGGCGAGGCAGCGCATCGCGTTCTCGACGATCCGGTGGCCGACTGCCGCCTGCATCGAGAGGATCGACTCCGGGTGGAACTGGACCGCCATCAACGGCAGCTCGCGATGGCGGATCGCCATCACCAGGCCTTCCTCGTTCCGGGCGATGACTGCCAGCTCGTCTGGGATCGCCTCGACGTCGACGATCAGCGAGTGGTAGGCACCGAAGCGGCAGGGCGAGGGCACGCCCTCGAACAAATCGTCGCCGTCATGAGCGATATCCCAGATTTTGCCGTGGCGGGGCTCCGGCAGCACCTTGAGGCGGCCGCCAAAGGCCTCGACCATGCCCTGCAGGCCCAGGCAGACACCAAACTGCGGCACGCCGGCCTCGGCCAGCTCGCGCACCCGGGCGGGCACGCCGAAGTCGGCCGGCCGGCCCGGCCCCGGTGAATGCACTACCAGGTCCGGCTTCTCGGCCAGAACCCGGTCGAGCGAGACCCCGGCGCGGTAGGTCGTGACCTGGGCGCCGGTCTGGCGGAAGTAGTCGGCCAGCGTGTGGACGAAGGAATCCTCGTTGTCGATCATCACCACACGGGCGTCGGCAAAGGGCGCTGGCGGCGGCGTCACTTCCGGCTCGGGCGCTCGCCCCAGGCTTGCCATGGCGGCGAAGAACGCGGTCGACTTGATTTGGCACTCGCGTTCTTCCTCCAGCGGGATCGAGTCGTAGACGATCGTGGCGCCGACCCGGTAGTCGGCCCGGCCGTCTTTCAGGTGCACGGTGCGGATGGTGATACCGGTATTGACGTCGCCGTTCAGCAGCATGGCGCCGATGGCACCGCCGTACCAGCCGCGGGCCGAGACTTCCTTGGCCTCGATCAGGCGCACCGCCATCGGCTTGGGCGCGCCCGTCAGCGTCACTGCCCACATGTGCGAGAGGAAGGCATCGAGGCCGGTGAAACCGGCGCGCAGTCGCCCCTCGACGTGGTCGGCGGTGTGGAAGAGGCCTGCGTAGCGCTCGATCATGCGCCGGGCCAACAGCTTGATCGTGCCCGGGCGGCAGATCCGCGACTTGTCGTTGCGGTCGACGTCGGTGCACATGGTCAGCTCGGTCTCGTCCTTCTCGGAATTGTAGAGGGCGAGAATCCGCTCTGCGTCCTCCATGGCGTTTTCGCCGCGGCGCGCGGTGCCGGAGATCGGGCTGGATTCGACCCGGTCGCCCTCGATGCGAACGAACATCTCGGGGCTGGCGCCGATCAGCTGCTCCTCGCCGAGCTGGATGAAGAACTCGTAGGGGCTGGGGTTGTTGCTGCGCATCAGGTAGTAGAGGTCAGAGGCCAGGCCGTCGTAGCGGGCCGAGAACTTCTCCGACAGCACGACCTCGAAGATGTCGCCGGCGTGCATGTGCTGGCGCGCCGTCTCGACGTTGGCCATATAGTTCTCGGCCGGCTGGTCGCGCTCGATCTCGCCCTGGGCGTTACCGCCGCCGCCCGGCGTTGGCGCCGGCAGTGGCTGGAAGGGCGCATAGCGGCCGGCGGCGGTCGACACATCACCGCTCGTGAACTCGTAGTCGAGCCGCATCGCCACTTCCTTGCGCCGGTCGACGAGGTAGAGCCGGTCGGGCAGGAAGAGGTGCAGATCGCGTCCGTCGGCGGCGCGGGGGTGGCTCAGCGGCATGCGCTCGAACTGGAAGATCAGGTCGTAGCCGAAGGCACCGTAGAGGCCGAGGAAGGTGTCGTCGATATGGGCGAAGTCCTCGACCAGGCGCCGGACCGGCGTGAAGACCGACGGTTGGCGGCTCCGCTCCTCCTCTGGAAAGACCTCGTCGCTGACCACGACTTCGAGGACGATCTCGCGGTCTTCCAGCCGAGCGACGCGAGTCTCCGCGCCTTTGGTGACGACCGGCGCCAGGATCGCCAAGAGCCGCTCGCCGCGATCGTTCAAGGCCCGAAAGCGCACCTCGTTGCCGCGCGCCGTCATTTCCAGCGGTGGGTCGTCAAAGCCGAAGTCCCAGCGCGTATAGCGGTCTGGGTCCTCGACGCCGGAGGAGAAGTAGGCGCCGCGGGTGCCGTTCAGACGCTCGATCAGGAAGTCGAGGCCGGCCGCATAGTCCAGGCTCTCTTCGCGCCGCTCGACGGTGATGCCGGAACGGCTGGTAAAGGTGGTGCGCATCTCTCTGGTCCTCATCTCTGCCCCCACGCCATTCGGCAGCGGGGGCGACGCTTGGTCTTTTGGCTTGAAACGATCGGAAACGGGGCGCCAACGCCTGGCGCCGGCGGCTCAAGGGAGCGTCACCAGAGAAAGATAACGGACGGGCTCAGGCCCTCTGTCGGTTGCATCAAGCACCTCCGATCGAAGGCCGGACGCTAGCATGCCCGGGGGTCGGGGGTAAAGGTCGCCGTCCACTAGGCACTTGATCGGACGCATTTGCGATGCCGCTGGCGGCTGCGTAAGGTCACGCCATCTCGAGCGACGAACGAGGCCGTTGGGTGTCCAAAATCATAAGCTCAGGCGATGCCGTCGGCCTGATCGGCGACGGCGACTGCGTCCTGTTCGGCGGCTCGGGTGGTGGCCATGGACTGGCCGAGGAGTTGATCGAGGCCCTGGCCAAGCGCTTCCAAAGGACGGGAGCGCCTCGGGGCCTGACCCTCGTCTCCATCGTCTCGGTCGGCGACTTCGATTCCAAGGGCTTCGGCCGCTTGGCACTGCCGGGACTGGCGAAGCGGGTAATCAGCGGCGGCT
This sequence comes from Alphaproteobacteria bacterium, assembly GCA_030746295.1. Next base: position 35,471 of record JASLMY010000007.1, read on the forward strand.
TCAACAACTGCCCGAAGATCGCCTTGATGGCGATCGGGGACGAGATCGAGGCCTACACCCTGCCGCAGGGGGCGCTGTCGCAGCTCTGCCGCGAGATGGCGGCGGGCCGGCCCGGCCTCGTGACCACGGTCGGCCTTCACACCTTCGTCGATCCGCGCCAAGCCGGTGGCCGCCAGAGCGCCAGCGCGACGGAGGACCTGGTCGAGCTGATCACGATCCATGGCGAAGCGCATCTTCTCTATAAACCGATCCCCATCGACGTCGCGATCATCCGCGGCACCACGGCGGACGAGAAAGGCAACCTGACGGCCGAGGAGGAGGCCTATTTCGGCGAGAACCTGTCGATCGCCCAAGCCACGCGGCGGCGCGGCGGCATCGTCATCGCGCAAGCCAAGCACCTGGCCGCGGCGGGCACGCTGCCCGGCAAGGCGGTCAAGGTGCCCGCCGCGCTGGTCGACCACGTCGTCATCGAGCCTCGGCAGCGGCAGACCTACTGGCAAGACATGAACCCGGCCTTCGCGGGCTTCACCAAAGCGCCGGACAGCGCGCTGGCGGCGCTGCCCTTTGACATCCGCAAGGCGATGGCCAGGCGTGCGGCGATGGAGCTCTTTCCCGGTGCCATCGTCAACCTGGGCTTCGGGGTCTCGAACGGCATATCGCCGGTGGCGGCCGAGGAGGGCTTTTACCGCGAGCTGACCCTGACGGTGGAGCAGGGCATCTTCGGCGGCGCGCCGGCCGGCGGCCTGGACGCCGGGGCCGGCGCCAACTACGACGCCATGATCGACCAGCCCTACCAGTTCGACTTCTATGACGGCGGCGGCCTCGACCTCGCCTTCCTCTCCTTCGCCGAGGTCGATCGCGAAGGCAACGTCAACGTCAGCCGCTACGCCAACTCGGTCAACGGCCCCGGCGGTTTCATCAACATCAGCCAGGGCAGCCCCAAGGTCGTCTTCTCGGGGACGCTCACCACCGGCGGCCTGAAGATCGCGCCCGACGGTGCCGGCGGCGTTGCGCTCGAAAGTGAGGGCAAGCATCGGAAGTGGGTGCCGGCGGTGCAGCAGATCACCTTCAGCGGCACCTACGCTCGGGAGCGCGGCCAGGAAGTCCTCTACGTCACCGACCGCGCGGTCTTCCGGCTGCAGGCGGACGGCATCGTTCTCGCCGAGATCGCGGACGGCGTGGACCTGGACCGCGACGTCCTGGGCCAGATCGGCTTCGAGGTCCGGGTGGCCGACGACCTGAAACCGATGGACCCGCGCCTCTTCCGCGAGCCGCCGATGGGCCTCGTGGAAGAGTTCCGCAGCCGCCCGCCGATCAAGCGGCGCTAATCGTAGACCACGCCCGGTAGCCAGAGTACGAGCTGCGGGAAGGCGACGACGGCGGCGAGGCCGATCAGCTGCAGCAGCACGAAGGGCACGATGCCGGCATAGATCTGCGAGATCTTCACTTCCTTCGGCGCCACCCCCTTCATGTAGAAGAGCGCGTAGCCGAACGGCGGCGTCAGGAACGAGGTCTGCAGGTTGACCGCGACCAGGACCGTGAACCAGAACAGCACTTGATCCTGCGGCACGTGCGTGCCGAAATTGAGGTCGACCACCAGGGGGGCGAAGATCGGGAACATGATCAGGGCGATCTCGATGAAGTCGAGGATGAAGCCCAGGAAGAAGACCATGACCATGATCGTGATCAGGATGCCCCAGGAGCCGAAGCCGGCGGCGGCGAAGATCTCCTCGACGATGTCGTCGCCGCCGAGCGAGCGGAATACGTTGGCGAAACAGGTGGCGCTGATGATGATGAAGAAAATGAACGACAGGGTCAGCGCCGTCGTGGTGCACATCGCCTTCAAGTTTTCCGCGGTCAGACGTCTGAGCGCGACGGCGATCACCAAGGCGCCGAAGGAACCGACCGCACCGGCCTCGCTCGGCGTCGCCCAGCCGAACAGGATCGAGCACTTGATCGTGCCGATCAGGATGACCGGCGGCACGAACCCCTTCAACAAGAGCTTGGGAAGCTCTCGTCCCGGTACGGAAAGCATGCCCGGCGGCAACGGCGGCGCCATCACCGGCTTCACCACGGCAACGATGAAGATATAGGTCAAATAGAGGCCAGCGAGGGTCAGGCCCGGTAGGAGTGCTGCCATGAAGAGGCTGCCCACCGACAGCTGCATCAGGTCCGCCATGAAGATCAGCATGATCGAGGGCGGGATCAGGATGCCGAGCGTGCCTGAGGCCGCGATCGTGCCGGTCGCCAGGGCCGGGCTGTAGCGCTGGCGCAGCATCGAGGGCAACGCCATTGCCGTCATCATCGTCACCGAGGCGCCGATGATGCCCGTCATGGCCGCCAGGATCGTGCCCATCACGGTCACCGACAGCGCCAGCGCCCCAGGGACGCGGCGCAGCAGGATCTGGCAGCAGTAGAGGAGGTCGCTGGCGATGCCGCTGCGCTCCATCACCACGCCCATGAAGACGAAGGTCGGGACCGCCACGAGAACCAGGTTTTCCGCCGCGAAGCCCCAGATCCGAGGCACGAAATTGAAGAACTCGATCGGCTCGAAGGTACCGATCATGTAGCCGAGAAGGCCGAAGACGATCGACAGGCCGCCCAAGATGAAGGCGATCGGATAGCCCGAGAACAGCAGGATCGCCATTCCGAAGAACATGCCGAGCGGGAGAAGTTCCTGTAGCAGGCTCTGAAGGTCCAATTGACTGACTTTCCCGAGACTGGTGAGAAGTGTTTCTTACAGCCAATCCAAGTCATGGGGAAGACGCCACTCGCCGGCGAGCCACTTGGCGTCGCCGCAACCGCTCCTTAGTATCGCCGCCGGGAGGATGTTATGACAGACACGACCGGCCCCGCCTGGGCGGACGAGATCTTCGAGACCCTGCGTCGCTTCGAGGTGGCCCAGGTCGCCTATGTGCCGGATGCCGGCCATGCGCGGCTGATCGAGCGCTCGATCGAGAGCAACGACGTCCGCGCCGTCACGCTGACGACCGAGGAGGAAGGCGTCGCCATGTTGGCCGGGGCCTGGCTCGGCGGCCAGCGCGGCGCCCTTTTGATGCAGTCGAGCGGCGTCGGCAACTGCATCAACATGCTGGGCATGACCAAGACCTGCCGCATGCCGCTGCTGATGCTGGTGACCATGCGGGGCGAGTGGGGCGAGTTCAATCCCTGGCAGGTGCCGATGGGCCAGATCACGGGCGAGATGCTGGAGCTGGCTGGCGTGCTGACCTTTCCGGTCGACGCGGCCGACGCCGTTGCTGATACCGTCGAGGCCGCCGCCCGCATGGCCTTTGAGGGGCCGGCGGCGGTGGCGGTGCTGCTGTCGCAGCGCCTGATCGGCGCCAAGAGCTTCACGAGGTAGGGCAATGGATCGGGACCGCGCCAACCACTATCCGTTGCGACGCCGCACCGTCGTCGCCGCGCTGCTGCAGGACCGGGGCGAGACGCTGGTCGTCACCGGCCTGGGTGCGGCCACCTGGGACGCGACCGCTGCCGGCGATCACGATCTGACCTTCCCGTTCTGGGGCGCGATGGGCGGCACCGCCATGGCCGGCCTCGGCCTCAGCCTGGCCCAGCCCGAGCGCCGCGTTCTCGTCATCACCGGCGACGGCGACATGCTGATGGGGCTCGGTGCCATCGCCGCCATCGCTGCCGAGCAGCCGGCGAACCTCGCCGTCGTCGTCATCGACAACGAGCGCTACGGCGAGACCGGCATGCAGGTGACCGCGACCGCCGGTTCCGTCGACCTCGCGGCCATGGCGGCGGCGGCGGGATGGCCGGCCACCGGTCGGATCGATGACGAAGCCGGCCTCGAGGCAGCACTGCCGCTGATCCGCGACGGTGCCGGGCCGATGCTCTACGACGTCAAGGTCAGGGCGGAAGAGCTGCCGTTGGTGATGCCGCCCAAGGACGGCGCCCACCTCAAGGACCGCTTCCGCCGAGCGCTGTTGGGTGACGTCTAGCGAAGGTGGCACTCGAGGAGGGGCTGAATTGACCGAGAAGGCGAAGCTGGGCTTCATCGGCCTCGGGTTGATGGGTGGGCCGATCGCGGCCAAGTTGCTCGAGAACGGCTATCCGATGACGGTCTGGGGGCGCTCGGAGGCCCGCCTGGCACCGTTTCGCGACGGCGGGGCCGCGGTCGCGGCCTCGCCGGCGGAGCTCGCCCGGGAGAGCGACGTCGTCTTCCTCTGCGTCACCGATGCGGCGGCGGTAGAGGCGGTGGTCTTCGGCGATGGCGGCCTCGCCGAAGGCGCCGGCGCCGACCAGGTGATGATCGACCACTCGACCATCGGTGCCGAAGCGACGCGGGACATCGCCGGGCGCCTAGAGGCGGCGACCGGTGCCGCCTGGATCGATGCCCCGGTCTCCGGCGGCGCGCCGGGCGTGGCCAACAAGACACTCGTGGTCATGGCCGGCGGCGAGGCCGAGGCGTTTGCTCGGGTCGCGCCCGTGGTCGAGAGCTTTGCCGGCCGCTTCACGCTGATGGGGCCGTCCGGTGCCGGCCAGACCACCAAGCTCATCAACCAGGCGCTCTGCGGCGTCGGCTTCGCGCTGCTGGCGGAGGTGGCGAAGCTGGCCGAGAACGCCGGCGTTGACGTCAACGCCATTCCGCCGGCATTGGCAGGCGGCCGGGCCGATTCGACTCTGCTGCAGGAATACCTGCCGCACATGGCGAACCGCGACTTCACCCCGCGCGGCACGCCCCGGATCATGCTCAAGGACCTGGAGATGGTGGCCGATCTCGCCCGTGCCACCGATACGACGATGCCGGTGACGGCGCTCGCCCGCGAGATCTTCCGCCTGATGCTCCAGACCGGCCGGGGCGACGCCGATAACGCCGCCATGGTGACGCTCTACGAGTCGTAGACCCTCGGTCGCCGCGACGGCTCTTGCCAGTGAGTCTATGAAACGACCTCTCGGCCCGTACGGTCGTCATCGCGAGGCGCGGAGCGCCGTGGCGATCCAGGAGCGGCGTGACAAGCCTTGAAGACCGCGCACGCCATCGAAACCCCCTGGATTGCCACGCTCACTTCGTTCGCTCGCAATGACGACGAGGGGCGATGTCTCGCGACTCGGTTCAATGTCAGTCGTCGCCGGCCTCGCGGGCGGCCAGCGGGTCCTCCAAAGGCACCGGGATGTCGGCGGCGACGTGCTGGGTGGTGGTGCCGTCGGTCGGGACTTGGGTCTCGATGATGTTCTTTCCGAGCGGCGGGATCACCGGGATGTCAGCGTCCGCGATCGGCGCCATGCCTTGTTTCCGCGCCATCGCCTTTTCGATGTAGGGGGCGAGCTCCGCCATCTTCTTCGCCTGGCGCTCTTCCTCGCCGGCGTGGAAGCCCGGCATCACCTTGTCGGCGAAGAGCTCCAGCGAGGCGCAGATGTCCTCGTGCCGGTTCTTGCCGCCCTGCTGGATGAAGATCACCTGGTCGACCCCGGCGTCCGAGAAGTTCGCCAAGTGGTCCGTCACCTGCTCGGGCGTGCCGATGCCGCGGCCGGCCCCGACCTCGACCAACTCGTCCCGGGCCTGTTCGAAGCGCTCCCAGATGTTGGTGCGGCCCGGCGTGTGGTTACCGTAGACGTAGAAGTGTCCGAGCGAATAGGCGAAGAAGCGGAAGCCGTCGGCGCCGCGCCGCTTCGCTTCCTCCGGGTCCTCGTGGCAGGAGAAGCCGGTGACCATGGCGATGTTCGGGTTGACCGCGTGGCCGATCGGCACGCATTCCTCCGACTTGATGATCTCGTAGTATTCGCCGGCCCACTTGGCCGCCTCCGCCGCGTCTATGAAGGCGAAGGTGAGCGCGCCGATGCCGGCCCGCGCCGCGGCATGGATGGTGTCCCGCCGGGAGCAGGCGACCCAGAGCGGCGGGTGCGGCTTTTGCACCGGCTTTGGCACCACGTTGCGACACGGCATCGAGAAGAACTGACCTTCGTAGCCGGGATAGGGCGTCATCGCCATCATGTTGGCGGTCTGCTCGGTGCCTTCGGCCCACATCGCCTTCTTCTCTTCGGGGTCGATGCGGAAGCCTTCCAGCTCCGTCCGCGCGGCGGACTCGCCGGTGCCCCAGTCGACCCGTCCGTCGGAGACCAGGTCCAGCGTCGCGATCCGCTCGGCCACCCGGGCCGGGTGGTTATAGGCCGGGGCCGAGAGGACGACGCCGTGGCCGAGCCGAATATTCTTGGTGCGCGAGGCACAGGCGGCGAGGAAGACCTCGGGCGCCGAGGAATGCGCGTATTCCTCCAGGAAGTGGTGCTCGACCTCCCAGATGTAGTCGAAGCCCAGCCGGTCCGCGACCTCGGCCTGCTCCAGCGCTTCCTTGAAGAGCCGGTGCTCCGCGCCGTCGTCCCAAGGCCTGGGCAACTGGTGCTCATACAACAATCCAAACTTCATGGGCCGTACCCCCTCGATCCTGCTCTCGAGCCCGATGCTAGCGCGTGACCCGAGCTCACGTCACCCAGGTCGTTTCCCGATCCGACGGTGTCACCCCCGAGGCCACACCATTCGTGGGTCGTAGGACCAGGGGAGCGGCTCAAGACGGCATGTCTCGGGGGTTCTTTCCCCGTGCCGGCGACCGGTTCGGAACCGGAAGAGTTAGCCAAGAAGAGGCTCGACCGAACCATCAATCGGCACCCCAATTGGACACACTGCGCGGCCGGTGGATGGTGGCGGTCCGCTGCATCCTTTCAGGAGCAAAATCACCAAGCCGGTTTCCGGAACCGACGTTGTCCCGGATGCCGCTGTCTCTCCGCAGCCGGACCAGAGGGCTTTCAATATCTGCGCCCGCGCAGGTGTTGCGCGGGCTTCTTGCTATAGACACCGGCCGTCGCCAGCAAGCCGACGGTCAACGTTAGGAGCGTCGCAGCACCGGCAAGGGCGACACCGCCGCTCCACGACACGCCCACGCCGCCGAGACCGACCACGGAGGTGACGGCGTGGGCGATGCCGAACCCCAGCGGCACGGCGGCCAGGGCAACCAGGATCCCGAGCGCCAAGAATTCCAGGGTCAGCTGCCCCAGCAACTGGCGCCTGCGCGCGCCCAGCACCTTGAACAAGACCGCTTCGCTGGTGCGTTCCTGAATTCCCTGCAGGACACTGCCGCCCAGCACGACCATGGCTGCCAGCCCACACATCAACGCCGCCGCTTTCATTCCCGATACGATGGCTTCCATGGCCGCCGCTAGCGACTCCAAAACGTCGGCCACACGAATGAGGGGGGCGTCGGGAAAACGGTTCTTGATAAGGGCTTCCAGCCTCGCGGCGTTGCCCGGGTTCGCCTTCAAGGACGCCACGAAGGTAAAGGGTATGCCGCTGAAGGTGTTGGGCGTGGCGATGATGGGGAAGTCCAGATCCAGCTTGGTCCAATCCACGTGTCGCAGATCGACAATCGGCCCCTCACGGACATGGCCGCTGACGTTCAGCGTCATCCTATCTCCGATGCCGAGCCCTAGTTTTGCAGCGACGCCCGCGTCCACGGAAAATCCGGCCCGTTCCGCAGCGGAGGCCACCCATCCCGTGCCATCGGGGCGTTCCGCCGCGAACGACACCCCGCGATCGCCGCGGACGACCCAGTTCAGAGACCTCGGAATGTTCAGGTTCCGCACCGCCGCGCCGTTGATGGCCTGTACCCTTGCGTGCAGAAACGGCAGGATGCGCCGGCGCTCCACGATCCCCCACGCGTCCAGTTCATCGCCGAGCCGCGCCGCCGTCTCCGCGCTGAGCGAAAACGCCACCAGATCCGGCGCGCTGTGCGGCATAGCCCGCTGCATATGACGGCCGATTGCGGCGCCGATGCTGTCCAACGCCACCAATAACGTGAGGGACAGGCCCAGTGCCATCACCACCGGCCCGGTCGGCGCTCCCGCCCGGTGCAGATTACCAAGGGCAAGACGCACGCCGGCTCCTCTCCCTTTGGCGATGCGCTTGACCAGGCGCGAAAGCCCTTTGCCCAGGGCGAAATAGAACATCGCCAGCGCGAACGCACCAGCTAGGAATGCGGTGGTGAACACCGGCATCGGCGACATCCAAAACACCACGGCGACAATCGCCGACAGAAAGGCGCCAGCACCGAGCCAGCGCTTTCCGCCTTGTGTTCGTGGCGGGTGGATAAGGCGGTCACGCAGCAGCACCCCGGCGTTCACGTCCTGCACCCCCATTAGGGGCCACCAAGCAAACAACGCCGTGACCAGCAAAACGAACGTTCCCGCCGTCAACAGCGGTTTAATGCGGGGAACGATATCCAGTTCGAAGGGCAAGTGATCCACCAACGCGGAAGCGATCAGGACGGGGCCGAACGCCCCAAGGCCGACGCCGATCAGGGCGCCAAGGGCCGCTGCCGCCATCACCTCGAATCCGATGGCCATGGTAACGACACGGGGTGGGGCGCCGATGGATTTCAGAAGGGCGATGACCACCATTCTATCGGTGGTGTGGGCGCGAACCGCCCCGGAAATTCCCGCCCCTCCCACGAGCATCACGCCCAATCCGACAAACAACAACAGCACCTGCGCCATGGCTAAGGTCCGCTCCACCCCCGGCACCCCGTCATGGGCATTGATCATGCGCCAACCCGATTGCGGGTGGGCCTGGTCGATCCGGGTCGCCGCCGCGGCTGCTTGGGCCCGCCCCTTCGATCCGGGCGGCAGCTTCACGCGGACATAGTGATAGACCTGCGCCCCGTCATCGACGAGGCCGGTCGCGGGCAGGCTTTGGTTCGATACAATAACCCGTGGGCCCAGGGTGAAGGCGCGAAAGGCGCGGTCGGGTTCGGCGACAATTACCCCGCGCAGCCGATACCGGACCCGGCCGATCTGGATGCGGTCGCCGACTTCCAGGTTCAACGCGTCGAACAGAGCCGCATCGGCGACCGCGCCATAACCGGTGTCGTCTCGATCAAGTAATTGATGAAGGTTGGACGCGGGTCGGGTTTTCGCGACGCCATATAGCGGATATTTGGCATCCACGCCCTTGAGCTCGACGAGCACCGATGCGCCGGGCCCGCGGCCGACTTCGACCGCGCTTGCCATGGGGCGGAGTTCGGTGGAGATGCTGACATCCCCTTCACGGCCGATGACGGCGAGTTCCGCATCGCTCGGAGGGCGGTGAAACAGGCGCAGGCTCAGATCGCCCCCGACCGTTTCCAGCGCGCTCTGGCGAGCGCCGTCGATCAGGCTTTGCGACGTTGCCCCCACCAGCGCGACGGCCGCGGCACCGATAAAAACGCCCACCGTCAACAACCAGAGGCTCCTCGGACCGCCGCGCATATTCCGCGCCGCGATGCGCAGCGCCATCGCCGTATCGGAAGTAACCGCCATATCCCCGTTTGGCCCGTAGCCGCAACCGGACCAGTTCAAGATGGCGCAGACAATACATGATCGATCATGGCGGGACGAGTGCGCAGAAAATGCCGAAAAGCGTGCCGAGGGCCGTTTGGCGACACGGTCGACAAAGGGCAAGGCTCACGCGATCTCCACCACGTTCCCAGTCCCCCTATCCCGAGGACGGCACTGCCGCCGACATCCGCCCTTGGGTCCTCGACATAGCGGTGACGTCAACCTGAGCACCACCCCGTTGTTCTTCTGCTCCGGGTCATCAATGCTCTTTCAGATTATTCTAATGTAACGGAGGCTCTCAGTGTTCGTCCGGACGCGAACCGGCAGTATCCGGACATTCCCGCTTCCGTGAAGCGATGCCGCGTGAGCGAAAGACGTTTCAGCCGATCCGGGCGCTCTGGCCGCCGTCGACGGGCAGCAGGACGCCGCTGATGAAGCGGGCCGCATCGGAGGCCAGGAAGAGGGCGGCCTCGGCGACGTCCCAGGCGGTGCCCATGGTTTGGCCCAGCGGCACCGCCGCGTCGCGTTGGCGCCGCAAGTCGTCCTTCGCCACCCCGCGCGCCGCCGAGATGCCTTCGATCGCCATCGGCGTGTCGATCAGGCCCGGCAGGATGGCGTTGCAGCGGAGGCCGTGCTTGGCCTCGTCGAGGGCGATGGCCTGCGTCAGCGCGTTGACGCCTGCTTTCGAGGTCTTGTAGGCGAGCATCGGTATCGAGACCACCGAGGCGATCGAGGAGACGTTGGTGATGACGCCCCGGCCGGCCTCGCGCATCGCCGGCAGCACGGCGCGGCAGGAGAGGAACATGGCCTTGAGGTTGACTTGGTGGATCCGGTCCCATTCCTCGACGGTCAGTTCCATGGGGCCGACCGAGTCGGGGCCGATGCCGACGTTGTTGTGCAGGATGTCGATGGCGCCGAAGGCCTCGAGGCAGGCCTCGGCCATGGCCCGGCACTGGGCCTCGTCGGTGATGTCGGCGGCGAAGGCGACCGCATTGCCGCCTTCCTCGGATATCGCTGCTTCCGTCTCCCGGGCCCGCTCGATCTCGCGGTCGACCAGCAGGACCTTTGCCGCTTCGCGGGCGAAGAGGGTTGCGGTTGCGCGGCCGTTGCCGATGCTGTCGCCCGGGGTCTGCCCGGCACCGACGACGATCGCGGTCTTGTCGGCGAGCCTCATCCCGGAAAGCCCGAGAGGCCGGCGTCGAGCTGCACGCCGGCGCTGTTGATGAAGCCGGCGAGCGCTCGGTAATTGCCGACGGTCATGATGATGTCCATGACCTGCTGCTCGCTGTAGTGGCTATTCAGCCCCTGCCAGGTCGCGTCCGAGATGAAGGCATCCGCATCCAACTCGTCGGTGGCCCGAATCAGCGTCCGCTCGTGCTCTGCCCAACCCTCGGCCTCGGCGCCTTCGCCGACCCGGTCGATCTCCGCCTGGCTCATGCCCGCATCGCCGGCGATGACGACGTGCTGGCCCCATTCGTATTCCGACTTGGTGACCCAGGCGGTACGCAGGATCAGGATCTCGCGGTCGCGCGCCGGCAGCGACGACTTCAAGAGGATGTGGTTGGTGAAGGGCAACCAGCGCTTCATCAGCTTGGGATGGCGGACCATCGTCCGCATCACGTTGACCGGCCCGACCCCTTGCTCGAGCTTGACCATCAGCTCCTTCTGCTCGCCTTCCCAGTCGCCGGCTTCCGACGGCGGGATTCGAGGCGTGGACAGTCTCATCTCGTGTTCTCCTTTGAATGCAGTGTCTTATGGGGCGTTCTTCAGTTGCCGACCCGCACCGGAGAGACGAGCCCGCGGAGCGTCGCCATGACGCTCGGCGCCACTGCGCGGCTGGTGCGCGGGTTGGTCTCCGACGGCCGGTTGCGGCTCTCGAGGTCGAGGGCGATGTCGGCCGCGTCGACCTGGACCCGGTGCACCGCACCCGGGATATCGCTATCGACCCAGACCTCGACTTGCGTCCGCTCGAAGCCGATGCCGGCCAGGCTCAGCGTCACCGCGACGTTGAAGTGGCGCGGAAAGGCGGCCGCAGCCTCGCCGGCCGTGCCTTCGAAGACCTTGAGCGGGCCGTCGAGCGGCTTCGTCAAGTCGAGGCCCTTCTCCAGGATGTAGGCTTCGTTCGCCATCGAATTCGGCAGAATGCGCGTGGTCAGCTTGACCGAGCGGATCTCGCCTTCCGCCGCGGCGCGGATGGTGTCGAGGCCGGGTAGGGCCCCGGTGGCGATCTGCAGCCTGCCGCTGTGCGCCTCGGCCAGGTCCAGGATCTCCGGGTGCGCCGCGATGGCTCCGGCCGAGACCGGGATCAAGGTCCGTCCCGCACCGAGGGCCGCCCGCGCGATCTCGGGCAGGGCCTCGCCGGTGGCGCATTCGACGATGACGTCGGCGTGGTCCGGCAACTCGGCCACCGGCACTACCAGGGGTGGCGAGGCGAGGTCGCGGCTGGCGGCGCGCGCCTTCTCGAGATCGCGGGCCGTGACCGCCGTCAGGCGCGCCGCCGGAATGGCGCCGCCGTCGAGGCGCCGGGCGAGGTCACGGCCGACGGTGCCGAAGCCGGCAAGGCCGACCCGCATCGGGTTCTCGACGCTCCACCGCATCCCTAGTCCCCCACCGGCGCGCCCAGCAGTTCTGCAAGCTCCGCCACATCTTCAGCATCGCCGAGGCCGTTGAGCGCCTTCCAAAGGCGGTCGACCCGGCCGTCCGAGGCGACCGAGCCGGCCAGCCCCCGGAACTTGGCTTCCAGCTCCGCCTCGCCGAGCGGTGCCTCGGGATAGCCGCGGGCAATGTCGATCCGCCGCGTCAGCGTCTCGCCGTCACGCAATGTCAGCGTCAGCTCGCTGGCGTAGTAGTCGGGAAAGAGCGCCTCCAGCTCGCCGTCGTCGGCGATCACCTCTGTCCTTTGCGACAGGGAGCGAATGGCCGCGTCGTCCTCGCGCGCGTCGTGGAAGATGTCGCGGACCTCGAGACGGCCGCGGACCGCCGCCACGGGCAGGATGTACTGTGCCGAGTGGCTCTTCAGCGGGTTGTCGTCGACGCAATGGGCGCCCGAGCGGGGGAAGCGCAAGGTAATGCGATCGATCGCCTCCGCCGACGTCCGGGCCTGCAGCTCCGACAGCGCATCGAGCGCCGGATGCAGGAAGGCGACGCAAGGGTAGGGCTTGATCGCCAGCTCCATGATCCCCTCGAAGCTCTGGCCCAGGCCCGCGACCAGCCGCTCGGGCTCCGGGCTGCGGCTGAAGGCCTTGAAGATCGTGTGGCCGTGATCGAACACGGCCGGCGGGCCGCCAAAGCCGCCGGCCGCGAGCAGTGCGGCGGTGACGCCGTTGCGGGCTGCCAGGCCCATCTGGAAGGGGCGGGCGTTCTCGCTCTCGTCGCTCTCCCAGGCCATCAGGCCGGAGGCCTGACAGGCGGCGAGGCCGAACGCGCGACCTACGGCTTCTCTATCGAGGTCCAGCAGCCGGGCCGTTGCCGCGGTGGCACCAAAGGCGCCGCAGACGGCCGAGGGGTGGAAACCGAGCGCGTATTGTGCCGCCGGTCCCAGCGCCATCGAGACCCGGTACTCGACCTCGGCACCCAGGGCCACCGCCACCAAGAGCTCGCGCCCGCCGGCACCCGTCTTCTCCGCCACCGCCAAGGCCGTCGGCAGCAGCACCGCGATCGGGTGCAGGATGCCTTCGGGGTGGTGCGGCTCCACATCGCAGGCATAGCCCATGGTGCCGTTCGCGAGCGCCGCCGTGACCGCATCGGTCTTGAAGCCGTGGCCGACCACGCTCGCTTCCGGCTTGCCGCCGACCTCGCGGGCGAATGCGGCGATCCGTCGCCCGGTGGTGAACTCAGGGTTCGCGGCCGCCAGCAGCGCCCCAGCGCCGTCCCGCACCACCTGGCGGGTCCGGGCCAGCACCTCGTCGGGCAGCGCTTCCGGCCGCAGCGCGGCGACGAACGCGGCCAGGGCCTCGGTCAGCGGCGCCGTCACAGCGTCAGGCCGCCGTCGACGTGGATCAGTTGTCCGGTGATGTAGGCGGCCTCCTCCGACAACAGGAACTGAATCGTGGCGGCGACCTCGTCGGGCAGGCCCAGCCGGCCGAGCGGGATCAGCGACAGGGCCTCGTCCCAGCCGCCGGACTTGAGCGAGGAGTGGGTGCCCGCGTCCTTGCGGATGAAGCCCGGGACGATGCAGTTGACGGTGATGCTGTGGGGCGCCAACTGGGCCGCCAACGACTTCGCCAGGCCCTCGACGCCGGCCTTCGCCGCCGCCGAGGCGGGCGCGTGTCTTCCCTTGAGACGGAAGACGTGCGCGAGGAACGTGCTCGTCGTCACGATCCGGCCCCGGCGCGAGTCTTTCAACAGCGGCAGGGCCGCCTGCGTCAATCGAAAGAGAGCGCCGGTCACCGCTTGGTGCGAGGCCTCGAAATCCGCGTCGGAGATTTCTTCGATCGTCTGCCAGTCGGCATAGCCCGCATTGGAGACGAGGGCATCGAGACCACCGAAGGCGGCCTCGGTCTCCGCCACCAGGCGGGCCGCCGTTTCCGCCTGCGTGATGTCGCCGAGCAGGGTGACGACCTCCGAGCCGCCGGCCTTGGCGACCGCCGCTACCTCTTCCAGACGCTCGGCGTTGGCCCGGGTGTGCAGCGCCAGTCGCGTGCTGCCACCGCCCATGCGTCGTGCCAGCGCCGCGCCGATGCCGCTGGCAGCACCGGTGATCAGGACGGTTCGCGTCTCGGTGCTCAACGGCGCCTCCTCACATGGCCTGCCGGTCGAAGCCGCGCGGCGCCAGCCCGGCCTGGAACCAGGTGACGAAGCTGTAGATCGAATAGACCGGCAGTCCGACGCGGGCCCTAAGAGCGCGGGCATAGGGCACCATGTTGGTGCACTCCAGAAGGATCGCACCGACCTCCGGGTGCCGTGCCACCATGTCGGCGCCGGTCTCGACGATGTCGGCCTCGGCCAGCGCCACGTTCATCTCCATCTCGTCGTCGATGATGGCGCGGCTGAACTCCCGCCCGCCCTCGGTGCCGACGACCACCGTGTCCGCCGCCACTCCGGCCGTGGCCAGATGCTCGGGCGTCAGCGAGGCGGCCGAGATGGTCAGAATGCCGACCCGCTTCTCCGGTGGCAGCAGGCGCTCGATCAGGGGCGCCTGCATCAGCGACGAGGTCGCGACCGGGACACGCAAACGAGCCGCCAGCTCTGCTTGGAAGAGCGAGAGGAAGCCGCAGGTGGTGGTGATGCCGTCGACGCCGTCGGTGACCAGCTCCTCCGCCGCCTCGACGAAGCGTTCCAACAGGCCATTGGCCTGTTCCGTTACCACGCGCTTGGGCGTGGCGCCCGGCACCACTTTGTAGCGGACCGGAAAAGGCCAGGTGAGTGCGTTCCCCATGTCGCCCGGAATGCGGGGAAAGCGGGATTCCAGCATCAGGATGCCGACCGCGGCGCCGTAGACCGTCTTGCCGCCGACGGCGATTCCCGAGGGCTCGGCGCGGTTGGTCATGAGATCCATTCGCTGACCGGCGCATTGGCCTCGTGCAGCGGCTGACAGAGGACGTCGACGAGCGTCGGCCCGCCCGCCTCCAGTGCTGCCGAGAGCGCCGGCTTCAACTCCGCCGGCTCGGCCACGCGCCAGGCCTTGACGCCGTAGGCCTCGGCGACTTTGGCGTGGTCGGTGACCGAGAAGTCGACCGAGAAGTAGCGCTCGTCGAAACCGGCCCGCTGGCCCGCCTTGATCCAGCCGAAGACCCCGTTGGAGATCACCACCAGGGTCACCGGCGCCCCCATCCGCACCAGCGTCTCCATCTCGCCCGCCGTGAAGCCGAACGAGCCATCGCCCATGACGGCAACGCACTTCGCCTGCGGCCGGCCGATATGGGCACCCAGCACGCCCGACAGCGAATAGCCGAGGGCGCCGTGGGCCCGGTTTGAAATGAAATGCCGGCCGGTTTCGCGGATCTTGTAGTAGCCCGAGAAGTAGGGGCAGGGGGTGCCCGGGTCGGCGACGATGACGGCGTCGTCCGGCAGCAGCTCCTGTAGCGTCGCGATCAGGCGCTCGGGCCGAATCGGCGTATCGTCGGACGTCGCCAGCGCGTCGAAGGCGGCATACTTCTCGGCCTTGGCGGCGGCCACGGCGGCGCGGCCGCGGTCCCGCTTCGGCGTCTCGGAGAGCCGGCCCGCGATCTCGGCCCCGAGGGCGGCCAGCGCCAGGCGGGCGTCCGCGACGATGGCGGCCTCGGTCTCGTAGTTGGCGCCGATGACGCCGGGATCGGAATCGACATGGACGACGCGAACGCCCGTCGCCGGGTGCCGCCAGCGCTCGGTCGTCACCGAGCCGGCGCGGCAGCCGACGAAGACGACGAGGTCGGCCGCGTCGACCATCGCCCGGGTCGGCATGGTGCCGCCGTTGGAGCCGACGACGCCGAGGCCCAAGGGATGCTCTTCCGAGATCGCGCCCTGACCGCTGATCGTCGTCGCCACCGGCGCCTCCAGCGCTTCGGCAAGTGCGGCCAGCTCGGCCTCGGCGCCGGCGATCACGGGGCCGCCGCCGCAGATGAACATCGGCGCCTCGGCCGAGAGGATCGCATTCGCCGCCTTGACGACGTCGTCCGGGTTCGGGCCCGCGGGATGCGCCGGAAAGTGCCCGTAGGTCTCGTCGCCATGCACCGACTCGGCGTCGACGGTGCCCCGCTGGACGTCGAACGGCAGGCCGATATGAGCCGCACCCGGGCGGCCGGTGGTCATCTGCCGAAAGGCGGTGCGAATCGCGTCCGGAATGTCCTCCGCCCGGTCGAGGACCGTGTTCCATTTCGTCAGCGGCCGGAACATCGCCGCCTGGTCCAGCTCGGTCAGCGCGTAGTGGCCGCGGGCGCCGACCGAGATATCGGTGGTGACGGCGAGGATCGGGATCGAGGATTCGTTGGCCTCCACGACGCCCGGCAGGATGTAGGTGGCGCCGCCGCCCGACGGCCCCTCGCAGACCCCGACTTTGCCGGTGACCCGGGCATAGACGTCGGCCATGTAGGCAGCCGAGCGTTCGTCCCGGGTCAGGATATGCTTCATGCCGTGGTCGAGGCGGTAGAGAGCGTCGTAGAGCGGCAGCGTGGTATCGCCGCAGAGGCCGAAGATGTGCCGGACGCCATGGCCTTGCAGCATGCGCACGAAGGCTTCCGCACCGCTCAGTTGGTTGCTCTGTTGGCTCATCGACCGCTTTCCCGTCTCTCTTCCCGGCGGCTGCGAGGATAGTCCAAGGCCCCTGGCCTTGACTACCGCCGACCCGGTCCCGTGCTAGAGTTCGGCCCCATGAAGCTGGAGCGACGAGATCGGGAGATGCTGGACGGCGCCCACGGGTCCGCCAAGCAGCGGTCGATGGCGGGCCTCGTGCAGTTGGGCGAGGCCTTCGAGGCGCCGGACCTGGTCG
>JASLMY010000080.1 GCA_030746295.1 Alphaproteobacteria bacterium
GTGGCGGATTTTTGCTCCGCCCGCAGCCGGACATCCCAGCCGCCTCAGTGGTGTATTTTTGCTCCGCCGCTTACACTCGTAGAGTCGAGACAGGCCGGTGGACATCTCCGAGGCCACCAGCATCACGGCCCGGTAGTCGCCGTTTCGATCGTCGTCCCGCATAAACGCTTGCGCCGCGCCACGGGCATCCTCGCTCGTCATGACGATCGCCGCGCGGCGGCAGTCGTGAAGCCGGTTCATACCCGGCCGAAATCTCGGATGCGCTTCGAGCGCCCGCCGGTGCGACAGGATGTCCTCGCGTCCGACGTTTCCCCGCCATTTCACAAAAGCGCAATTCAGGCCGGTATCGATCTTCAGGCCGTAGGGCATGCGGCCTCCGAAACGGCACCTCCAGGTCGATTCTAGCGCGATAGCCTCTGCGCCGCTAGGAGAAGGCGGCGAATTGAGGCGGGGATCGGCTGGTGTTAGGCTCGACGCTCCATGGTACGCGCTAGGGAGGCGGCAATGGGCGACGGTGCAGCACTGAGCGCGGCGGAGATCGAGCGCTATCGCCGGGATGGGTTCTTGAAGCCGGACTTCAGGTTGCCGGCGAAGATGCGGGGCCGGCTCTTGGACCTCGCTGAGCGCCTGGTCCGTGACAATGCCCATGTCGGCGACGAGCCCCTGGCCTCGCCGCACGTTCCGGGTTCGGGCGTCCAGAACCTGAAGAGCGATTCCGACTGGATGGCCTTTCCGACCTACGGGCCGATCGTCGACATGGTGGCGGATCTAATCGGCCCCGACATTATCCTTTGGGGCACGACGCTCTTTCACAAGGCGGCCCGCGGCGGGCGGGCCGTGCCCTGGCACCGCGACGGCCGCTACTGGCCGATCAATCCGTTGGCCACGACCTCGGTCTGGATCGCCGTCGACGACTGCACGGTCGAGAACGGCTGCCTCAGGTGCCTTCAGGGCTCGCACCTCGCGGGCGATACCGGACGGCATTATCGCTCGACGCGGGACGATATCCTGATCCCCGAAACCCTTTACGAGGACCAGTACGACGAGGCAGATGCCCGCGACATCGAGCTCGCGGCCGGCGAGTTGGTGATCTTCGACGTCTTCACGGCGCACGGCTCCAACGCCAACGCCAGCGACAAACGGCGCATCGGCTACGCCATGCGCTACATACCCGGCAGCGCCCACTACGACCACCACGACATTCCGATTGCGGATTCGCCGGGCGCCGCGCACCACACCCGGCCGCTGACGCTCGTCCGCGGCACAGATCGCACGGGGCTGAACGACTTCCAGATCGGGCATCCATCGTAGCCTGGGGGCTTGGGCGCCGGATGAAGCGCTATCTGATCGCCTTGGCCGGCGTCGCCGCTTTCGTGATCGTGCTGATGGATCCGAGCAGTGCCGTCAGTTGGTCGCTCGGTGCCATCCTGGCGTGGCCGATCATCCTGACGGGTGTGGTCGAGTATGTGAGGTTTCTCCGTAACCGGTGATCAAGCTGACAGCATCAGGCATGGGACGAGGATCGCCATGAGCAGATCCAAGAGCGAGGACCGCTATCGGCTCTACGGCGCCATCGGCTCGCCCTATGCGGCTAAGATGTGGGCCATCCTGCGCTACCGGCGTCTGCCCTTCGACTGGGTGGCGGCGGGCCAGGCCTGGGCGCCTAGCTACATCCGGGCGCACCCCGATATCGCCGCCGTTCGCCCGGCGATCATCCCCATCCTCTATTTCCCCCACGACGGCAGCTATCGCCCGGATTCGACCGTGCAGGCCTACGTCCTGGAGGAGTGCCACCCGGGCGAGCGGTCCCTGGTGCCGGACGATCCGGGTCACGCCTTCCTCTCACACTTGTTGGAGGACATGGGCGACGAATGGGGCGTCAAGATCGCCTTTCAATACCGCTGGGGCAACGAGCTCGACAACGAGTTCACGAGCCGCGTGGTCTGCGGCGAGATTTTGGGCCTCGGCACCGACGAGGCGACCGTCATCGCGGCGGCGAAGGAGTTTCGCGACCGCCAGATCGGGCGCATGCCGCTTGTGGGCTGCACGCCCCAGAATCAGCCGCCGATCGAGGAGAGCTATCACCGGGTGCTGGACGCCATCAGCCTGCTGCCGGGCGAGAGCCCGTTCCTCTTCGGCGGTCGCCCGGCGCTTGCCGACTTCGGCTGGTTCGGTGCCCTCTTTACCTGCTCGCGCGACCCGACGCCGGGCCGGATCATGGTCGAGCGCAGCCACGCGACCTACCGCTGGGTGCAGGTCCTGGACGACGCTTCGGGCATCGGGGGGGAGTGGTGCGACGCGCACGCACCCCTGCCCAAGGCGACCACAGCGCTGCTGGCACTGGCAGGGGCGGTCTACCTGCCATTCCTCGAAGCCAACGCGGCGGCGTTGGAGGAAGGCGAGGAGATGTTCGAGTTCCAGCCCCTCGGCCAGACCTACCGCCAAGGCACCTTCCGCTACCAGGCCAAGTGCCTAAACTGGCTCAGGCAGGAGTTCGCCGCCCTCGAAGGCGACGCCCGCCGGCGCACCGAGGACATCCTGGCCGAGACCGGCTGTCTGGCGTATCTGAAGACCTGAACGCCGAACCTAGCAGGGGCTGCTGGCCGCCGTCATGCCCGGGCAGCATGTTGTCGGTCGGTGTCCGGATGGCTACTCTGATGCCTGGAACCAGCGGTCATCCCAGGAATGTTGGCCAGAGGAGGCTTGAACGTGGTTTTTC
This sequence comes from Alphaproteobacteria bacterium, assembly GCA_030746295.1. The sequence continues at coordinate 2,720 of JASLMY010000080.1, forward strand.
AGTTTCGTCCCAATGTGGCGTTCGCGCGTCCATGTCGTCGGTTTCTCACCGTTGCCGTCTTGTTCCTGGGCCTCGCGGCCGCGTTGGGCGAGCCCGCCCGTGCCCAGAGTGACGGCCTGATCGTCAAGGACAGTGACTTCGGGGTCGCCAAGACGCTCGACCGCCTCGCGATCGCGTTGGAGCGTAAGGGAATCAAGGTGTTCAAGCGGATCAACCATGCCAAAGGCGCGATGAGCGTTGGCATGGAGCTCGCCTCGGCCGAAGTCCTGATTTTCGGCTCGCCCAAGATCGGCACGCCCCTGATGCAATCCAACCCGAAGATCGGCCTCGACCTGCCGCTCAAGGCGTTGGCCTGGAAGGCCGCCGACGGCGGTGTCAAGCTCGCCTATACCGATCCCGCGTGGCTCGCCGAGCGTTACGGCATCGCGGATCGTGACAAGGTGATCAAAGCGATGACCGGCGCCCTCAACAAGTTCTCGGACATGGCGACCAAGCGGGGCGGCTTGCCGAAACAGTAATCGCCGGACCACCGGCGATTATTCCGGCGACGGTCGTTGCCTAGCGCCAGTCGCGCGCCTGCCCCCGATCCAGGCGCTTCAGCCAAAGTGCCAGCAGACCGGCCTCCGCCGCGTAGCCCGACATCCAGCCGATCAGTCCGATGACGGCGCCGTTGGCCGCGACGAAGACGAGCGTGCTGCTCGAGATCGCGACGGCGACGCCGATCCGGGAGAGGCCGCTCGCGGCCATCATCGTGGTGCTGCGCACGCCGGCGAGAAGACCTCGGAAGAGGGCCGAATAGGCCCAGGCTGCCGACATCAGGAAGGCGAGCTTCAGGGCCGGCGCGCAGTAGTCGCGGAGCTCTTGCTCCAGGCCCATGGCGCCGATCAGGACGACGTCTTCGAGCGGCGTGTGGAACAGCAGAAAGCCGGCCAGCCCGAAGAAACCGATCAGGTGCAGGGCGAAGACGAAGAGCGGCCGGCGATCGGATATCGTCTGCACCAGGGTCTGCGCAGTCTGCACCAGGTTGCGCATCGGGCTCATCAGCAGGCTGACCAGGCCATAGACGACGTTGAAGGCGGCCAGCGCCAGGTCGGGGTTCGCCAGCAGGCCGAGGAAGATGCTGATTACCGTCGCCACCCCCATCTCGGCCGAGGTGTTCATCATCAACGGCCAGGAGAAGCGCCATTGCTGGCCAAAGCTCGGCGGTGCTTCCGCGCCCGGCTCCGGCCCCCGAGGCATCAGGCGGAAGAAGCCTTGCGCGAAGACGAAGGCCACCGCCGTCTCCAGGACCATGCAGATGACCAGCGCCGCCGCCCCGACCGCCGCGCCCTCCAGGAACCGCGGCAGCACCACGAGCGATACGCCGAGCGAGGCCAGGCGCACGAAGGTGGCGACGGTGATCAGGATCGTGCGCTGGTGCATCAGGATAAGGCCGAAGCAGATCGAGCGCGTGATCAGGATCGGAGCGCTGAGCGACAAGAGGAAGGTCGCCGACTTCGCCTGCGCCACGACCGCGTCGCTGGCCCCGAAGAGGCCGCCGAAGGCCCAGTCGCCGAGCTCGGTAAAGGCGAGACCCTGGGCCACCAGCCAAGGCACCGCGACGATCAGGGCCATGAACCGCACGAGCCGGCCGAGCGCGCGCCTTGTTTTCAGGTAGGCGAGCGTCAGCAGGGCGCAGACCTCGGTGCTGCTGGCAAGCGCGAAGTAGAGCGTAAAGGCGACGTGAAAGGCGGCGAGGGTGACGTTCTGGTCGGGCGTGCGTGCGAGCGCCGCGTTGATGACCGACTTCGAGATCATGTTGAGCTCGGTCATGAAGATCAGCGGCACGAAAAAGCGGTAGGCGGTCCGCAGCGTCACCTCGTCGGACATGTGCTAGTAGCCCAGGGCCTGGAACACCAGACCGAAGCCGAGCCCAAGCGCCAACAGCATGGCGGCTTGGGCAAGCGTCCGGATCGAGCGCAGCCGCCGTCCCATTTCCAGGCAGAAGCCGAACCATGAACCCGGCAGGGGCGGGTTCAGGAAGACGGCGAAGGCGACGAAGGCGGGGATCGACGCGACCGCGAAGCCGATCTCGTAAGAGCCGGTGGCGGCCAGGATCAGGCCATAGATCGCCGGGTAGATCATCATCGCGATCGAGGTGAAGGAGAGCACGCCGCCGGTGACGCCGCCGACCTGCCCCTCGGGCGCCAGGCGGGCGGTCTCGGCCAGCAGGATGCCGTGCCAGCTGAGCGCCGTGATATTGAAGAGGATCGCCACCCAGATGATTTCGTTCAACGTCCAGGTAACGTCGAAGAGTGTCATGGCCAACGCCGCAATCCCGCTGAAGAGGCCGATCCCGGCCAGGATCAGCCGCGGCGAGACGAAGCCGCCGCCGAGCACGCCCCACAAAATCCGCGCCCAGATGGCAGTGAAGGAGGAGATGGCGAAGGCGCTTCCCGCCTCGATCTCCGAATAGCCCAAGCCGTCGATCAGATAGAGAATGAAGAAGCCGGCGAAAAGCGCCTGCAGGCCGCCGAAGGCGAAGGCGGCGAGCGAGATGTCGCGCAGCGACGGAGTGCGCAGCACCAGGCCGAGCGTCACCCTGAGGTCGCCGAAGCTGATCTTCTGGCCCGGCTCGCGGTCGCTGTCGAAATAGGCGCGCAGCGGCTGCAGCATCAGCGCCACGGCAAAGACGATCAGGCCAGTCACCAGCGAGGCGCCGTAGGGCCCGAGGCGGATCGTGGTGCCGAGGGTGGCGCTGTAGACCACCAGGCCCAAGAGAAACGGGATCATCAGGCCGCCGATCAGGCTGCCGACCGGGACGCCGGTCTGCTTGACCGAGAAGATCAACGGCACCAGGCGCGGCGGGCAGACCCGGGCAAGGATATGCGAGCTCGCCGGCGTCGAGACCGCCGCCGCCCCCAGCAGGATGGCGCCAAAGGGATAGAGCCAAAGCTGCCCCGAAGCGATGATCACCAGGCTGCCGCCCATCATCAGCAGGGTCACCTGGCTGATCCGAAGCGGGCCGTATCGCAAGATGAAGCTGCCGCAGCCGATTGCGGCGATGATCGCCATGACGTTCTGCAGGAAGAGATAGAGGCCGAGCCAGGCCGGCGAGATGCCCAGGTCCTCGGCGATGCGGTCGGCCAGGATCGGCATCACGATCTGGCAGACGTAGGAAAAGGCCTGCTGCACCAGCATCGAGATCGTGGCGGTGGCGAGAATGGTCCGCCAGCCGAAACGCGAGAGGTCCATCGCCGCCGCGCCTGCCTAGCGGACCCTGATGTTGATGCTGGCGCGCATGCCGGGCCGGATCGGCTTGTCCATATCCGGCAGGTCGATCAGGACCGGGACGCGTTGCGCCAGGCGCGGGTCGGCGGCTTCCTTGCCGCCGTTGGTCATCGAGCCGAGCGTCGCGTGGCCGATGGCGCGGACCTTGCCTTGATAATAGTCGAAGGGATAGGCGTCGAATTCGATGGTGACCGGCTGACCGGGCCTGACCAGGCGAATATCGCTCTCGTCGACTTGGGCTTCGAGCCAGAGCGCGTTCGGATCGTGCAACAGGAAGGCCCGGTCGCCGTCCTCGACGTAGACGCCGACGGCGACATAGACCTCGTCGATGATGCCGGCGATGGGTGCGCGGATGTGCATATCGAAGAGCCGCTGCTTGGCCTGGCGCAGTTGCACCCCGATCTTGTCGATGGCGCGGTCGATGGCCTCGATGCGCGACAGGTACACGGCCTCCTTTTTCGAGGCCCCCTCGAGCTCCTGCAGTTTCTTCTGGCTGGCCTGGATGTCGGTCTCCAGCGAGCGCAGCTCGGAGACGATGTCGAGCAGGCGGTCGGTGGCGTCGTCGAGTTGGCGCGCCGAGACGGTCCGCTTGGAGGCCAGTTTCTTGTTGCGCTCGACGTTGCTCTGGGCGATGGCACGGCGGCGCTCCCAGGTCGCGTGCTCGCGCCGCTGCAAGCTGATCGCCGCCTTGGCGGTGGCGATCTTGTCACTCATCTCCTGCCGGTACTGGGCGAGCTCGGCCTCGACCTCCGCTCGGCTGGCCCGCGCCTTGGAGAGCTCGGCCTCCAGCGTGGTGACATCCAGTTCCACCACTGCCGTATCCATCGAAGCGAGCAGCGCCCCTTTCTCGACCCTATCGCCGCGACGCGCGTGCACGGCCTCGATGGTGGCGTTGACGCTGGAGGACAGAAGCGTGAAGTCCACCTCGACGCGCGCGTTGGCCTCGTCGACGTGGCGCCACCAATGCAGGCCCTCGACCACGACGATGCCGATCAGCACCGCCACGCTCAAGAACAGCACCGGCTTCAGCCAACGACGGCGCGCACTCGGGCTCACATCCGACATGGGAGGCGCGGCGCCCGTCTAACGCGCGGCCCGAGCGCCTGGCGGCGACGGCGACGCGACGGGGCGGTCAAATTCGAGAGCGGCGGAGCCTGGATCGGTGCGAAGTGACATGACGACCTAAGGTGATGCCGACACGGCGAGGATTGCAAGGGCAATCGGGGCCTCCCGAAACTCGAGACATCCTCGCCGAAGCGCTGCGTTCGCCCGCGCCGATGTCGGCGGACGCACCCTCTTGCCATTTGCCCGGGCCTCGTTGCTATGATCGTCTGAGGACAAAGGCGAGGACGGGAAGGGGACCCCATGTACGATCTGATCATTCGTGATGCGCGCATCGCTGACGGCCTGGGCGGTCCGCTCATCGAGGGCGACCTGGCGGTGAAGGACGGCCGGGTGGCGGCTGTCGGCGAGGTCGACGGCCCTGCCGCCGAGACGGTGGATGCCGAGGGCTTGGTGCTGGCGCCTGGCGCCATCGACCTGCACACCCACTACGACGCGCAGCTCACCTGGGACCAGACCGCCTCGCCGGCCGGGGCGCTCGGCGTCACCACGGTGGTGGTCGGCAACTGCGGCTTCGGCATCGCCCCGGCGCCGCCCGACAAGCGCGACATGATCCTGGCCAACCTGGCCGAGGTGGAGGGGATGTCGCTCGAATCGCTCCAGACCGGCGTCGACTGGGGCTTCGAAAGTTTCGGCGAATACCTGGCGCTGTTACGGGCCAAGGGCGTTTATCCGAACGTCGCGGTGCTGGCCTCGCACACGGTGATGCGCACCGCGGTGATGGGTGCCGCCGGCTCGGAGCGGCCCTCGACACCCGACGAGCTGGCGGCGATGCTCGGCCTTTTCCGCGAGGCGATGGACGCAGGCGCGGTCGGCCTCGGCTCGTCCTCGAACGAGAACCACCGGGGTGCGGGCGGCATACCCATCGCCTCGCGGCTGGCCGACGATGACGAGTTCCGCGCCTTCGCCGGAGTGCTGGGCGATTACGACCACGGTGTCTTCATGGCCACCTGCGGCGAGCAGCACGGCGTCCCCTTCATGGCGGAGATGAGCCGAATCAGCGGCCGGCCGAGCTTCTATGCGCCGCTCTTCCATTTCTCGCACCAGCCGGAGCGGGCGATCGGCATCGTCAACGCCGCCGAGGCGGCCCGCGCCGAGGGCGTGCCGGTCTATGCCCAGGGCTCGTGCCAACCGCTCAGCCTGTCGTTCACGCTCGACCACGCCTATATCCTGAAGGCGATGGCGCCTTGGCCGGCGACCGAGGACCACGACGAGCTGCGGGCGATCTTCACCGACCCGGGCTTTCGAGACGCCTTCCGCGAAACCCTGAAGACGCCAGACAGCCAGCATATCTTCAAGGGCCGCTGGGACTGGGTGCCGGTGACGATAACGGCACTGGCGAAGAACAAGGCGCTGGAAGGCCGCACCATCGCCGAGATCGCCGAGGAACGCGGCGCCGACCCGCTGGACGTCTTCCTCGATCTCGGCCTGGAGGAGGACTTCGAGACTAAATACACCTTCTTTATGCTGAACATGGACGAGGACGGCGTCGCCGAGCTGTTGGTCAACGACGGCACGCTGGTCAGCCTCTCCGACGCCGGCGCCCACAACGCGCTCCTCTGCGATGCCGGCTACGCCATGTATCTCTTGGGCCATTGGGTGCGCGAGCGCGGACTCTTCGATGTGCCAACGGCGGTTCGCAAGCTGACGAGCGATCCGGCCGACGCCTACGGCATCCTCGATCGCGGCCGCCTGGTGCCGGGCGCTTGGGCCGACATGATCCTCTTCGACCCGGACACCATCACCATCACCAAGATGGAGCGCCACTTCGACCTCCCGGCCGGCGGCGAGCGGCTGTTGCGCCGGGCGCCTGGCCTCCACGGCACCTGGGTTAACGGCAGCCGGGTCTTCGACGGTGAGGCCGACCTTCGGGTGGCGGCACCGGGCCACGTCCTGACCGAGTTCGCCAAGGGCCTGCCCAGGCTCGGCATGCCCGAGGGCGCCGTCGCGGCCGAGTGACGTCGGCCGCGCCCGCGACCCGGCAATCGCGATGACGAGGAGTTCTGAGATCATGAAACCTGTCTGCCTGGTAATTGGCGCCGGGGCCGGAATCGGCGGCACTGTCGGAAGGCGCTTCGCGCAAGAGGGCTATCACGCGGTCCTGTGCCGACGTACGGACCAAGAGGGCCTGGACCGATTGGTGGAAGCCATCGAGAGCGATGGCGGCAGCGCGTCCGGCTATCTGCTCAATGCCGTCGAGGCCGATGGTATCGAGGACCGGGTGGCTCAGGTCGAGGCCGATTTCGGCCCGATCGAGGTCGTGGTCTTCAACTTGGGCGCCCAGGTCGGGAACCGGGAGCTGAAGGATACCACGTACAAGACGTTCGAATTGGGCTGGCGGATGGCGACCTTTGCCCTCTTCCGCGTCGCATCGGCCGTCTGCCCCCTGATGGAGGCGCGCGGCAAGGGCACGATCCTGGTGACCTCGGCGACGGCGGCGGTGCGGGGCAACAGCGGCCAGCACTCGCACGCGGCCGCCATGGGCGGGCGGCGCATGCTGTGTCAGTCGCTCAATGCCGAACTCGCGCCCAAGGGCATTCATATCGCCCATGTTCTCGTCGATGGCAGCGTCGATGCGCCAGACACATTGGGCAAGATGCTCGGTGCGGAAGGCTTCCGAAAGCTCAGGGAAAGCCGCGGGATGGAACACGACGGGCTCGTACTGCCGGACAAGGTCGCGGATACTTACGTCCACCTCGCGCAGCAACATCGATCGACCTGGACCCATGAGCTGGACTTGCGGTCGTACTCCGACCTGCCGTGGTGGAACACCTGACCTCGCCTCGGCTGATTATTTCGAAGGGTGCTGTGAGCCGGTAGTGCCGGAATGCCTTGGCGATGTCACCCGGTCTCAAGAGGGTCTCGTGGCGCGAAATCGGGCGACGACGAACTCGCCGCTTTCGGCCAGTCGAAGCAAGTGGCCCCAGCTATCGCGCCAACCGTCGACGCCGTCATCCAACGATGCCTCCAATCGGTCTCGGATCGGGCCTGATTCCAGTGCCCTTAGATCCTTCCTGAGTTGCTCGGCTATCCATACCGAGCGATCGGTGATCGCCACGTCTTCGAATTCGACGGCCGCGAGGGCTGCGCGGATTTCCTCCGGCGTGGCCCAATGGTGCGCCAGCCCGGACCGCGTCGCATGTTCGGCCATCGCCTCGGAGAGCGGTCCGGATCGCCCGCGGAGCCAATCGTTGCCGACGAGAACGCCTCTGGGCCGAAGGACACGCCGCACTTCGGCGAACAGCTCCCGCTTCTCGGGGATCTTGACGATGACGCCCATGCTGAAGACGGCATCGAAGCTGGCGTCTTCGAAGGGGAGGGGCCCCGGGTCGACGAGGCGAAACCCGATGCGGTCGGCGACGCCTCGCGCCTGCGCCAGTTCTCTCGACCTTTCGACCAGTTCTCTTTGAACATCGACAGCGACCACCCGCCCCGCCCCGTGATTTGCCACCAAAGCAATGGCAGGTCCCCCCAGGCCACAGCCCAAGTCCAGGATCTTCTTGCCCCGAACCTCGATGCCGCTGACGAGGGCAGCAACCTCCGCATCGCCGCCGGGCGACATGAAGCCCTGGCCCCAAATCGTCTCCATACCGATGAGATGGGCCTCGGCGTATTCGCCGCTCGCATCGCTCATGACGCGCGCCCGGTTTTTGTGAATTCCACCTGGGCCTCGAAGCGACATGCGTCGCTTACAGCGCTCGTTTCCACGCGATGCCGAAACATCATTGGTTGGTCCCCGATGATCCCAAGGCAAGTATGTCGCGGTCATAACCGGGTTCGCAACGTCGCCGGGCGGCGCCTAATCCGGGACGATGATCGGCTCCAGGGCCGGCTTGCCGAGCACCATGTCGGCGCCCTTCTCGCCGATCATCATGGCGCCTGCGTTGAGGTTGGCCGACAGCATCGCCGGCATGATCGAGGCGTCGATGACGCGCAGGCTCTCCATGCCCCTGACGCGCAGCTCGTCGTCGACCACGGCGGTCGGGTCCGTCTGTGGCCCCATGCGACAGGTCCCCATGACGTGGAAGGTGGTGTTGCCGACGTGGCGCGCCGCTTCCAGCAGCTCTTCGTCGGTCTGCGCCGCGTCGCCGGGCGAAGCCTCGAAGTCGATATAGGGTTTCATGGCCTGGGTGTGGATCAGCCGGCGCGCCAGCCGCATGGCGCGAACCGTCACTTGGCGGTCCGCCTCCTCAGCCAGGTAGTTCGGCTGGATCGCCGGTTTCTCGAACGGATCGGTCGAGCGCGCCCGGACCCAGCCCTTGCTCTCGGGCCGGTGCTGCCAGGCTGCGACGGTGAAGCCCGGGTGCTCGTCCAAGAGGCCGTGCACCCCTTCTTTGTAGGTCGCCGGCGTGAAGATGAACTGCAGGTCGAGCTGCCGCGCCGTCTCGTCGGAATGCCAGAAGCCATAGACCATCGAGGGGCTCAAGTTGACGATGCTCTTGGCGCCGACGAAGTACTTGAAGATCTCGCTCACATAGTTGAAGCCCTGGGCGCGCTCGTTGATGGTCTCGGCGTTCTTCACCCGCACGCTGAAGCGGGGGGCGTAGTGGTCGCGCAGGTTCTCGCCGACACCGGCAAGCTCATGTGCCACCTCGATCCCGAGCGACTGCAACAGGTCCGCCGGGCCGATCCCCGAGAGCTGCAACAGTTGCGGCGAGTTGATGGCACCGCCGCTCAAGATCACCTCGCGTTCGGCGCGCACTTCCACCGTCCGGCCGCCCGGTCCGCCCTTGATGTATTCGACGCCGACGGCGCGCTTGCCGTCGAGCAGGATACGGGTCGCCTGCGCCCTGGTGCGGAGCGTCAGGTTGGGACGCGACTTCGCCGGGTTCAGGAAGGCGCGCGCCGTGCTGACGCGGCGGCGCCGGTGGGCGGTGCGCTGGACGTAGGAGATGCCCTCCTGGCGGGCGCCGTTGTAGTCGGGGTTGCGGGGAATGCCGATCTCACCGGCGCCCTGCATGAAGGCTTCGCAAAGGGGGTGCGTGTAGTTGAGGTCGGTGACCGTGAGGTTGCCCTCGCGGCCCCTGAAGGTCTCGTCCGCCTCGCCGATCCGGTTCTCGCAACGGCGAAAATACGGCAGGACGTCGGCATAGCCCCAGCCCTGGTTGCCGCGCTGTGCCCAGCCGTCGTAGTCCATCCGTTGGCCGCGGTTGTAGATGTGGCCGTTGATCGAACTGGAGCCGCCGAGCGTCTTGCCGCGCGGCACGTCGATCTGGCGCCCGCCGGTCCAGTGGCTGGGCTCCGACTGGTAGAGCCAGTTGACGCTGGGGTTGACCAGGGTCTTGATGAAGCCCGCCGGGATATGGATATAGGGGTTCCAGTCCGGCGGCCCAGCCTCCAAGAGGCAGACGCTGTGCTTGCCGTCGGCGGTCAGCCGGTTGGCCAGGATGCAGCCGGCCGAGCCGGCGCCGACGATGACGTAGTCGTACGAGTCCGCCAATTCTCCCTCCCTTCCCGCGTCGTTGAGGCTCAGGCGCCCCGCACGTAGCGTCCGCTCAGGATCCGAATCCGATCCTGCAGATGGGGCCGCATCCGTTCGCTCCAGGGCGTGTCCACGGCAGCCTTCCAGGCTTCGCTTCGCGCCACCTCCGGGCTTTCCAGGTGATAGATCGCGACGTAGCGATGGCTGCACTCAGGGTCCTCGCCGGTTCGATAGCGCCGGGCCGCCAGCGTGCCCGGAACGGCGAGGAGGGCCGGAATATGCTCCTGGTCGTACCAGGCGTTGAAGTCGTCCTCGACCTCGGGCGCGACGTTTATGGCGTTGAGCAAGAGGCCGCCCGCGCCGTTGGGCGCGGCCTCGTCACCCGGCGTGATCTGCGTGCCCTCGAAGCGCAGCAGCCGTCGGGCCATCGCCGTCACCCGCTTCGACCAGACCGACAGGTTGTCGTAGGCGATGGATGTGTAGGCCTCGCTGCGCATCACCTCGATCGAGTCGAGATCGTAGGTGGCCACCGCGAGCGAGGCTTCCTCGTCGCTGAGCCAGCGCTCGCAGGCGCCGAACCCCGGCACCGCCTGACGCTCAGGAATGTGTTCCAGGTCGTACCAGTCATGGAATTCGTCGGCATGCGCGGTCGAGAAATCGAACGCGGCGACCAGCAGTCCTCTTGCCATGGTGCCCTTCCTCCCGTTTCGGCGTTATCATCTCAGGCTGCCGACGGCATTTCCAGCCCATGAGCGCGCGCCGGCGGCGGTTTCGGGAAGGAGGTGGCGCATGTTCGAAGGCTTCGAGCGATCGCGGGTCGACATCGACGGCTGCGGCATCCATGTCGTCTATGGCGGAGCGGGCCCGCCGCTGTTGATGCTGCACGGCTATCCGCAAAGCCACGTCGAATGGCACAAAGTGGCGCCCCGCCTGGCCGAGCGCTTCACTGTCGTCTGCCCCGACCTGCGCGGCTATGGCGACAGCGACAAGCCGGCGTCGTCGGATGCCGACCTCTCGACCTATTGCAAGCGCCGGACCGCCGCGGACCAGGTCGCCGTGGTGCAGGCGCTGGGCTTCGAGTCCTTTCATCTGGTGGGGCATGACCGCGGTGTGCGGGTCGGCCTGCGCCTGGCGCTGGACCATCCCGACAAGGTGCTGAGCCTGACCAACCTGGACGTCGTGCCCTCGTTGGAGGCCTTCGAGAACATGGACGCTTCGCTCGCCTTTTCCTGGTTCCATTGGAACCTGATGCGCCAGCCGTCGCCGTTGCCAGAGACCGTGTTCTCCAACAACGCGCAACTCTTCCTCGACTTCTTTCTCGACGCGTGGAGCGCGGACCGGAGCGCCTTCACCGACGAAGCCTATCAAGAATACCTACGCTGTTTCTCCGATCCCGAGACGGTCCGGGCCTGCTGCGCCGACTACCGCGGCGTCGCGCTCGACCTCGAGCACGACGCGGCCGACCGCGGCACCAAGCTCGCCTGTCCGGTGCTGGTCTTGTGGGCCGGCAACATGCCCCGGCGGCCCGGCTGGCAGACCGGCCAGGCCCTCGACATGCTGAGCGTCTGGCGCGCGCGCGCCGACGACGTCCGCGGCCGGGCGCTGGACTGCGGCCACTTCATCCCGGAAGAGCGCCCGGACGAGCTGGTCGCCGAGCTGTTGGATTTTCTACCCGCGCCGTGACAAGAATGGCCGTCCATTCAATGGAACTGCAATCGGAGACGTCGCCATGAACCCCGTCTTCACCGGCCAATGCCTCTGTGGCGCCGTTCGCTTCGAGAGCACGGCCGAACCGACCGCTCAGGCCAATTGCCACTGCGACGACTGCCGCCGCTCGGGCGGCGGCGTCTTTGCGAGCTTCGTCTTCGTGCCCGTCGAGGCACTTCGGGTCCTGCAAGGCGAGACGGCGAGCTATCAACACGCGAGCGACCGTGGCAGCACCATGACGAAAGAGTTCTGTCCACGCTGCGGCTCGCCGCTCTTCACCGCCAACAGCCGCCACCCCGAGCGGCGTGGCGTACGGGTAGGCGCGATCGACGACGCCAGCTGGTTCAAGCCTCGGGCCAACGTCTACGTCTCGCGCAAGCTGCCATCGACACCGCTCGACGAGGCGGCTAAGGCCTTCGACGAGATGCCCGGCTGACGGCCTGGCAAAAAAAAGAGGGCCGCGCCATAGCGCGGCCCTCGATTCGGTGTGGTTTCTTGGTCTAGCGCAGCACCGCCGCGTCCTCGGCCGCGATCTCGGCTTCCGCCTTGGCGATCGATTCCTCGAGCGCCTTCAGCCACTCGTCGCCGTACTTGTCTGTGAACCACTTCTTCAGCGGCTTCACCTTCTCGACGAACTGAGCCTTTTCCGCCGCGGTCGGCACGTAGACCTTGCCGCCGCGCTTCTTGAAGTCCTCGTAGGCCGCGAGCTGGGTGTACTTCGGATCGTTGTTGGCCACCGTCGTCATGTGATGAAAACCGTCCACCACGACCTTCTGAAGGTCCGCGGGCAGCTTCTTCAGGGATTCGTCGTTCATCCACCAGAAGAGGAACATGTAGGCGTGGTGGTCCAGTGTGACGAAGCGCAGGAAATCGTGGAACTTCATGTTGACGATGTCGGTGATCCCGTTCTTGTTGCCGACCACGACGCCGGTGGCGAGCGAGGTGTAGAGTTCCGTCCACGGAATTGGCGTCGGACTGCCGCCCAGAAGCTTGACCATCTCGACCTGCAGCTCGGATTCGATGGTGCGCATCTTGACGCCCGCGAGGTCGGCTGGGCTTCGGATCTGCTTCTTGGTGGTGAAGAAGTCTCGCCAACCGCCGGTATTGTTGAGCCCCATTAGGCGCAACGTGCCGGTCTTTTTCAGCATCGCGGCGCGCACCTTCTCCATGAAGGGGCTGCGCATGACTTTTTCCGCCACCCGGTCGTTGGGGAACATGTAGGGCAGGTCGGTCACCTGCAGCTCGGGCAGGATGTTGGCCGCACCGCCGACCGTCGTACCGGTGATCTCGACGGTGCCGATCTGCACCGCTTCCAGGCACTGGCGGAAGTTGCCGCAAAGTGTGCCGCCGGGATAGATCTCGACCGAGATCCGGCCGTTGGTCTGGGCCTCGACGAAGTCTTTGAAGACGAGGGCGCCCTTGTGGTCCTCGTCCTCGGTCGAGGCGATGTGACCGATCTTGATCGTGTACTCGGCCGCATCGGCGGCGAAGGCGATGCCGGCCGCCGCCAGCGAGGCGACCCCCAAGCGCAACAACCGTGAATAAGCTTTCACTGTCCTCATCCTCTCCTCCCTAGGATTGTGTTCAGACCGCAATTGATATGCAGGAATTGGAAATGCGGTCATCTTCCATTTCCCTAATAGAAGCCCAAGAGCTTCGGCACCGTCATCGAGACGGCTGGCACGTAGGTGATCAGGAAGATGACGCCGATCTCGATGGCGAGGAACGGCAACATCTCCAGCGCGATAACCTCGACCCTGAGCCGCGTCAGGCTGGAGGCGACGAACAGGATCAACCCCATCGGCGGCGTTGCCAGGCCCACGGTCAGGTTGACGCACATAATGATGGCGAAATGTAGCGGGTGCACGCCCAGCTGCACCATCGTCGGAGCCAGGATGGGACCCAGGATCAGGATCGCCGGTCCGGCATCCAGAAACATGCCGACGAGAAGCAGCAGCACGTTGACCAGGAATAGCAGCAAATAGGGGTTCTCGCTGATCGAGAACAACAGTGTCGATAGCTTGATCGGCACCTGCGACAGCGTCACGATCCAGGCGAAGGCGGTCGCGGTGCCGACCACCAGCAAGATCGCGCCCGCCGAGACCGCCGAATGCAGGAAGATCTTCGGCAACTCGTTCGGCTTTAAGGACCTCAGCACGAAGACGCTCAGGACCAGGGCATAGAAGGCGGCAACCGAGGCCGCCTCGGTCGGCGTGAAGACGCCGCCGATGATGCCGCCGAGGATGATTACGGGCGTCATCAGCGGCAGGGCCGCGCTGCGGGCCGATCGCGCCACCTCGCCGAGCGGCGCGCGGCGCTCCGTCTTGGGGTAGTTGCGCCGCTTGGAGATCACCGCCGTCACCCCCATCAGCGCGAAGCCGACCAAGAGGCCCGGGATCAGGCCGGCGGCGAACAGGCCGGCGACCGAGACGTTCATCATGAAGGCGTAGACCACCATGATGATGCTGGGCGGTATGATCGGGCCGACCACAGAGGAGGCCGCCGTCACCGCGGCGGCGAATTTGCGGCTGTAGCCGTCGCGCTCCATCGCCGGGATCATGATCGAGCCGACGCCCGAGGTGTCGGCCACGGCCGAGCCGCTGATCCCGGCGAACAGCATCGAGGTCACGATGTTGACGTGCGCCAGGCCGCCTCTCAGATGCCCGACCAACGAATTGGCGAAGTTGACCAGGCTCATGGTGATGCCGCTGCGGTTCATCAGCTCACCGGCCAGGATGAAGAAGGGGATCGCCAGCAGGGGAAACTGGTTGATGCCGGCGAAGGTCCTTTGCACGATCATCTTCAGGAAGATCAGCTTCTCGGCTAGGACGAAGCCGACCAGCGGTGCTAGCCCGAGGGCGAAGACGATCGGCACGCCGAGCGCCATGACGAACAGAAAGACCCAAAAGAACACGAGACTCATGGCTTCACTCCGCGCCCCCGCCTATTCCATCATCGGATAGTCGGCCGTGCGCTCCTTGACCCGGGAGGGATCGAACACGCCCTTGATCGCGCCCAGCATGTATTCGAGTGCCACGAAGGCCGTCGCGGCGCAGCCGATGGGCATCGCCACGTAGACGTAGAGGATCGACAGATCGACTGTCGAATGACGCTGGATACGAGCGTTCCAGGTGAGGAACAGACCCTCGTCGACGAAGACGACCATGAGGCAGATGACGAGCAGGAAGATGACCGCCTGCAGCGCCTGGCGCAGGCGGCCCTTGATATAGCTGGAGAGCGCCTCGATGGCGACGTGCGAGCCCCAACTGAGTCCGACCGGCGCCGCCAGGAAGGTCATCCAGACCATGAAGAACTTGGCGATTTCTTCCGACCAGGGCAGGGCGTCGTTCAGGACGTAACGGAAGAAGACACCAGCGACCACGATGCCGGTCATGACCACCAGGATGGCGATCAACAGCCATCGGAACAATCCGAGCGTCGCCCAGTTGAAGCGGCCGGCGAGCCATTCCAGCCTCTCGAAGAGGTCGGCCATCAGCCGCCCCTACGCCGGCCTCGGCCGCCGCTCCCGCCCTTGGGCGCGCCCATTCGGGTCCCCTCTCGCTGGCATCGCCTACAACTACATTCTCTCAGTCTAGCCGTTCGTCGGGGCCGACTGTCAAGCGAGCGGCGATCACCCTGGACAACAGGTGCCAAAGCTATCGGGGCATTTTCGCTGCAACGAGAGCGGCTGTCGCCGTCGGTGGGGCGTTGCCCCCGACGGCGCGCGGCGGCTATCGTCCGCCTATCACCGGACGGGAGGGGAAGGGTCGAAAATGCGCATGGGCTTGATCGGCTACGGCGCCTGGGGTCGCCTGCACGCCCAGGCGATCGCCGCCGCCGAGGGCGCGGAGCTGACTGCCATTTGTTGCCAGAAGCCGGAATCCGCCGAGGAGGCTGCCGCGGCGCACTCGGAGGCGACGATCTATCGCGACTGGCGCGAGCTCGTCATCGCCGACCTCGACGCTGTCGACATCGTGGTGCCGAACGACCTGCACGCCGAGATCGGCGTCGCCGCCCTAGAGGCCGGCAAGGACGCGCTGATCGAGAAGCCGATGGCGACCACGGTCGAGGATTGCGACCGGCTGATCGCGGCGGCGCGAGACAACGGCCGCGTCCTCAGCGTCGGCCACGAGCTGCGCCTGTCGACGCAGTGGGGCGAGGTCAAGGCGATCCTCGATCGGGGCGAGATCGGCCGGCCGCGCTACGCCAGCTTCAGCCTCTTCCGCTTTCCCTTCCGCACCGGCGTCGACGGCTGGCGCTACGCGCCCGGGCAGGTCGGCTCATGGCTGCTGGAGGAGCCGGTGCATTTCTTCGACCTCATGACTTGGTACTTCGAGGCATGGGGCGAGCCGGAGGCGGTGCGGGCGATCGCCAACGCCCGCCCCGAGCACCAGGGCCTCTACCAGAACCTCTCCGTCTGGCTGCGTTTCCCGGACGATCTTTACGCCACCGTGACACAGAGCCTCGGCGGCTTCGAGAACCACTTCGTGCTCGAGATAGCGGGCAGCGGCGGCAGCCTGCGCACCTGGTGGTCAGGCGTCATGGACCGGACTTACGAGCCCAGCTTCGAGCTCAAGGTGAAGCGTAAGGGCGCGGAAGCGCCCGAGACCGTAGCACTCGGCCAGTCCGGCGAGGTTTTCGAGTTGGAGGAGCAGCTTCGCCTGACGGTCGACGCCTTCAAGAACCGGAAGCCG
>JASLMY010000081.1 GCA_030746295.1 Alphaproteobacteria bacterium
TCCAGGGCCTCTCCATCGAGGGCCGCCTGACGCTCTGCAACATGAGCATCGAGGCCGGTGCGCGCTGCGGCATGGTGGCGCCGGACGACAAGACCTTCGACTACATCGAGGGCCGCCCGTTCACGCCCAAGGGCGAGAAGTGGGACCGGGCGCTGGCCTTCTGGCGCTCGCTGCCGTCTGACGCGGCGGCCCGTTTCGACACCGAGGTCTCGGTCGACGGCGGCGCCATTGCGCCGATGGTGACCTGGGGCAACAGCCCGCAGGACGCGGTGCCGGTGACCGACCGCGTGCCCGACCCGGCCGAGGAGAGCGATCCCGAGCGTCGCGAAGCGATGACGGCGGCCCTCGACTACATGGATTTGACACCGGGCACGCGGATCGACGCGGTCGCCGTGGACCGGGTCTTCATCGGCTCCTGCACCAATGCCCGGATCGAGGATCTGCGCGCCGCCGCGGCCGTCGCCAAGGGCCGCAAGGCGGCGGTGCCGACGCTGGTGGTGGCGGGCTCGGGCCTGGTCAAGGCGCAGGCGGAGGCCGAGGGCCTGGACCGGATCTTCACGCAAGCCGGCTTCGAGTGGCGCTTGCCCGGCTGTTCCATGTGCGTCGGCATGAACGGCGATCAGGTGCCGCCGGGGATGCGCTCGGCCTCGACCTCGAACCGCAACTTCCGGGGCCGCCAAGGGCCCGGCAGCCGGACCCATCTGGTAAGCCCGGCGATGGCCGCGGCAGCCGCCGTCACCGGCCGCTTCACCGACGTCCGTCAATTGCTGCAGGAGGCCTGACGTGGACGCCTTCACCACCTTCAGCGCAGTGGCGATGCCGATCGACATCACCAACTGCGACACAGACCAGATCATCCCGGCCCGCTTTCTGCGCTACGCCAAGGACCGGGACGGCTTCGACCGCTTCCTCTTCCACGACCTCCGTTTCGACGACGACGGCGCCGAGAAGCCGGGCTTCATCTACAACCAGGCGCCCTACCGCGAGGCCAAGATCATCGTCGCCGACCTCAACTGGGGCTGCGGCTCGTCGCGCGAGAACGCGGTGCACGCGCTCGCCGCCAACGGCATCCGCGCGGTCATCGCCCCCAGCTTTGGCGACATCCACTTCAACAACTGCATGAAGAACGGGGTCCTGCCGGTGCGCCTCTCGGTGGTCGACTGCGAGCGCTTGCGCCGCCAGCTGCACGACGATCCAGGTGCCCGCATCGGCCTCGACCTCGAGGCCCAGACGGTGACCGGGCCGGACGGCGCCTCCTATGGCTTCGAGATCGCCCCCTTCGACAAGTATCGGATGTTGAACGGCCTCGACGATATCGCCGTGACGCTCGAATACGAGACCGAGCTCTCGAACTTCGAGGCCGCCCACGCCAAGGACTACAATTGGCTCTCTTAGACCGGAAGGACCGACCGCGATGAAGAAGACGACCCGGCTCCGCCAGCTCCTGGCCGAGGGTGAGACCCTGTTCGTGCCCGGCTGCTACAACGCGCTTTCCGCCAAGATCCTGGACGCGGTCGGCTTCCCGGCGATCTACATGACCGGCTACGGCACTTCGCTGTCGCTTCTCGGCATGCCGGACGCCGGCCTCGCCACCATGACCGAGATGCACCTCAACGCCCGCTACATCGCAGGCGTCGCCGGCGTGCCGGTGATCGCCGATTCCGACACCGGTTACGGCAACGCCGTCAACGTCATCCGCACGGTCAAGGAATACATCCAGACCGGCGTCGCGGCGATCCACATCGAGGACCAGGTCGCACCCAAGCGTTGCGGCCACGTCGCCGGCCGCCAGGTGATCCCGCTGGAGGAGGCCTGCGGCAAGTACCAGGCGGCCGACTATGCCCGGCGCGAGGTCGATCCCGACTTCGTCCTGATCGCCCGTACCGATGCCCGCGGCGCCCACGGCGGCACGCTCGACGACGCGATCCGGCGCGCCAATGCCTATCTCGCCGCCGGGGCCGACATGGCCTTCGTCGAGGGCCCGACCGACGTCGAGGAGGTCCGGCGCATCTCAGCCGAGGTCGAGGGACCGATCCTTTACAATCAGACCGGCCTCTCGCCCCGTTTCTCGCAGGAAGAACTGCAGGAGCTTGGCATCGCCATCGCCATCGCGCCGGGGGCCACGCTGCGCACCACGATGCGGGCCGTCTACGATCTCGCCGTGGCGATGCGCGACGAGGGCCCACTAGCCGAGAAACGCTTCGCCGACGAATTCGCCGGCCATCCCATCGGCGATTTCCACACCTTCGCCGGCTTCGACGAGGTCATGGAGTGGGAGCGCCGCTTTATGGGCGAGGAAGAGCTCGCCAAATACGGCGACTCCGTCGGCCATCAGCCGAAGGCGGCCGAATAGCCCATCTGTCCGACTTCGTCACTACCTCGCCCACATTGACGCCAATATTGCAGTCGGCTCGGCGTATACGATTGTGCGGCCGGTTGATCCAACGCAATGCGCATGGCGCCCTCTTCCGGCAGAGTTCGAGGTCGCATCAGACTGTATGGGCTAAGTTCGACAGCGCTTGGGGAGCCACGGGATGCACGGCAGGCATGACGAGTTCATGCGTCTGCGACGCCGTTTCGCGAAACGAACGCGGGGTGGGTCCGTGCGAACGAGAACAGCAAGCGCACCGCGACCGACGCCGGCCTTAGGGCAGACGAAGACATTGCTTCGCTTGCGGGCGAAAGTGGCGCGAAGTAGCGCCGACGCGGCCGCGGGCTCCACCAACTCCCGCAACCGACGGAATTCCGATGGCCCAGACCTGCGTCAAGCGTAACGGCGGCGGTGCTCCGACCGATCCCGCCGCCGACTTCGAGATCGTCGCCCGCGAGGACTTCTCGCCCGCTACCTATCTCCTGGAGGTCCGCCATCCGATGATGGCCCGGGCCGCCCGGCCCGGCCAATTCGTCATCGTCATCGCGCACGAGCACGGCGAGCGCATCCCGCTCACCATCGCCGATTTCGACGTTGACCGTGGCACGATCACGCTGGTAATCCAGGCCGCCGGCAAGAGCACGCGGGAAATGCAGCAGCTCTGCCAGGTCGGCACCCGACTGCACAGCCTGGTCGGCCCCTTGGGCGAGCCCAGCCACATCGGCGACGAGAAGAAGGTGATCTGCGTCGGCGGCGGCCTCGGGGTCGCACCGATCTTTCCCCAGGCCCGCGCCTTCAAGGAGAACGGCGCCTACGTCATCGGCGTCGTCGGCTTCCGCACCAAGGAGCTGGTCTTCTGGGAGGACAAGTTCCGCCGCTACTGCGACGAGTTCATCATCTGCAGCGACGACGGCTCGGTCGGCATCAAGGGCCTGGTCACCGACGGCATCGCGCTCGCGATCGAGCAACACGACGATATCGACGCCCTGGTCGCGATCGGCCCGCCGATCATGATGCAGGCCTCGGCCGAGGCCACCCGCCCGCACGGCATCAAAACCATGGTCAGCCTGAACCCGATCATGGTCGACGGCACCGGCATGTGCGGCGGCTGCCGGGTCCTGGTCGGCGGTGAGCAGAAGTTCGCCTGCGTCGACGGCCCCGACTTCGACGGCCACCTTGTCGACTTCGACGATTTGATGAACCGCCTGAAGCGGTTCCGCGACGAGGAGCAGGCGGCCATGGAGCGCTGGTCGGAAGCGGCGCCCGAGGCGCCGGCGGCGGCACCGCCGGCGACGAGCGAGGCCACCGGGCCGGGGCACGGTCAGAGCCTGGCCCGCGGCGACCCGAGCGTCCACCACGGCACCCTTCGGACCGACTAGAGAGAGCTGGAGGCGAAGGCGGCATGGCGAAGAAGACCATCAGGACCATTCCGCAGGATCGGACCCCGATCCCGGAGCAGCCGCCCGAGGCGCGGGTTCGAAACTTCGAGGAGGTCGCACTCGGCTACCAGGAAGCGCAGGCCTTGAACGAGTGCGAGCGCTGCCTGCTCTGCCCGGAGCCGGCTTGCGTCGCCGGCTGCCCGGTCGAGATCGACATCCCGGGCTTCATCGAGCGGATGACCGCGAAAGACTATCGGGGCGCTTACGATATCTTGAGCGAGGCCAACCTGTTGCCGGCGATCTGCGGCCGGGTCTGCCCGCAGGAGGACCAGTGCGAGGGCGTCTGCCCCGTCGGCGAGACCCTGGAGCCGGTGGCGATCGGCCGGCTGGAGCGTTGGCTCGGCGACCTGGCGATCGAGGAGGGCTGGAGTGCTGCCCCCTATATCGAGCCGAACGGCTTCAAGGTCGGCATCATCGGCTCGGGCCCCGCCGGCATGGCCTGCGCCGCCGACATGGCGAAGGCGGGTTGCGAGGTCACGATCTACGAGGCCCTGCACAAGCCGGGCGGTGTCTTGCGCTATGGTATCCCGGAATTCCGCCTGCCAAACGAGGTGATCGATGCCGAGCTCGAGAACCTGGTCAAGCTCGGTGTCAAAATAGAGTGCAACACGCTCGTCGGTCGCCTCTTCACCATTGAGCAGATGCGCGAGGAGATGGGCTTCGACGCGGTCTTCATCGGAACCGGCGCCGGCTCGCCCAAGTTCATGGGGCTGCCGGGCGAATCGCTGAACGGGGTCTTGTCGGCGAACGAGCTCTTGACCCGCTGCAACCTGATGGGGGCCGGCGACTTCCCCTCGAACGACACGCCGATGAGCCTCGGCCGCC
Source organism: Alphaproteobacteria bacterium (assembly GCA_030746295.1). Next base: position 4,636 of record JASLMY010000081.1, read on the forward strand.
AAGTCGCCATCATCGGTTCCGGCAACACCGCGATGGACGCGATGCGGGTCTGTCTCCGCCTTGGCGCCGAGACGGTGCATTGCGTCTACCGCCGCACCGAGGCCGAGAGCCCGGCCCGCCTGGAGGAGATCCACCACGCCCAGGAGGAGGGCATCGTTTTCCATTGGCTGACGACGCCGGTCGAGATTTTGGACGACGGCGCCGGCAACGTCCGCGCCATGCGCTGTATCGCCATGGAACTCGGCGAGCCGGACGATTCAGGCCGCCGCCGCCCGGTCGCCGTCGAGGGCAGCGACTTCGAGTTCGAATGCGACATGGTGGTCTACGCCATCGGCACCAATCCGAACCCGATCATCGGCCAGACCTCCAAGTTGAAGCTGAACCAATGGGGCTACATCGAGGCCGACGACGAGTTCGCCACCTCGATGGCGGGCGTCTTCGCCGGCGGCGACATCGTCACCGGTGCTGCCACGGTGATCCTGGCCATGGGCACTGGCCGTAAGGCGGCACGCGCCATGAAGGCCTACCTCGGCCTCCTCGACAGCGACCGCGTCTATCGTGGCCAGCGCCAGGGCGCCGAAGGCAAGCTCTTCGGCATCGACGCGGAAGAGCACAACCACACCCGGGTTCGGGCCAGCTAGCGGATTTCGGAACCAGAGAGCGGAACCATGGACAAGGTGGAAGAGCTGGATCTGGCGACGGAGAGCGGGACCAAAGACGTCGCCGCGATCGCCGACAAGCCGGTGATGACGCTGCGCGAGCACATCGTCGAGATCGTTAGCGATTCCGGCGAAGGGGCGCAGAAGTGCGGCCAGTCCTTCGCCTCGATCGCGGCCCGGATGGGCAACGGCATCTGGACCGTCGAGATCATTCCGGCCGAGATCCAACCGCCGGCCCGCTCGATCGAAGGCGCCAGCGGCAACCGCATCCGCGTCGGCGCCGAGCGGGTCACCAACGGCGGCGACGAGGCCGATCTCGTCGTCGCCTTCAACGAGCAGGTCCTGATCGGGCGGGTCAACGCCGGCGAGCTCAAGCCCGGCTGCACGATCCTGTTGGAGAGCAAGTGGCGCGAGAGCGCGGACCCCGAAATCGTCGCCAGCTACGAGCACACGTTGGGAGAGCTGCTGACGGCCGGCTTCGATGTCCGCGAGATCCCGATGGAGCGCGAATGCCTGAAGCTGGTGCGCGATCCCAAGCGGGGCAAGAACATGTTCGTGCTCGGCATGCTCTGCGATCTCTACAGCTTCGACTTGGATATGGCGCGCGACCAGATCGCCTTCATCTTCGAGAAGAAGGGCGAGGCGGTGATCCGCCCCAACGTCGAGCTTCTGGAGGCGGGCGCCCGCTGGGCCGAGGACAATCTCGACATCAAGTTCCGCATCCCGGCGGCCAAGTCGACCGAGGCGCAGATCGTCGTCAACGGCAACACCGCGCTCGCCCTCGGCATCATGGCCTCGGGCATGCAGGTCTGCGCCATGTACCCGATCACGCCGGCGACCTCGGCCTCGCACTATCTGTCGACGATCTTCGAGAACGTCGGCGGCGTCGTCCATCAGGCCGAGGACGAGATCGCCGCCTGCGCCTTCGCGATCGGCGCCTCCTACGCCGGCAAATGTGCCGTCACGATCACCTCCGGCCCCGGCTATTCGCTGAAGCAGGAAGGCATCGGTCTCGCGGTCATGGGCGAGATCCCGCTCGTCGTCGTCGACGTGCAGCGGGGCGGCCCTTCCACCGGCCAGCCGACCAAGGGCGAGCAGGGCGACCTCCTCTCGGCCTGCTTCGGCAGTCACGGCGATGCGCCCAAGGTGGTGATGGCGGCGGCCAGCATCGAGGACTGCTTCTATTCGGTGATCACCGCCCGCAAGATCGCCGAGACCTTCAACATGGTCGTCGTGGTCCTGACCGACGCCAACCTGGCGACGGCGCAGCAACCTTTCCGCCGGCCCGAGTTCGACGCCGACTGGATCGCGCCGCCGGTCGACCAAAAGGCGCTCGAGGCCGGTGGCAACCCTTACGATTGGGACGAAGAGACCGGCCTGGCGCTGCGCTTCATACCGGGCCAGCCCGACGGCATGCACACGCTCACGGGTCTTGCCCACGACCGCCGCAGTTGTGTCGCCTATGACCCGGAGATCAACCAGGAAGGGCTTCGCAGTCGCAGCCTGAAGCTGGCCGCGCTGCAGAAGACCCTGGCACCGCCGCCCGTCGTCGGCGACGCGGAAGGCGAGCTTCTGATCGTCGGTTGGGGCAGCACCAAGGGCGCGATCGAGGAAGCGGTGGCGCAAGTCCGCGCCGATGGCCACAGGGTCTCCTCGACCCACCTGCATTTCCTGCAGCCGATGGCCTCCGGCCTCAAGGAGATCCTGGGCCGCTTCGAGAAGGTCATGACGATCGAGAGCAGCTGGTCCGACGACCCCGACGCCGGCGGCGTGATCGACGAGGAAAATCGTCGCTATTCGAACCTGGCTTGGCTCTTGCGGGCGCGCTACCTGGTCGACGTCGACTGCTGGAGCGAGGTCAAGGGCCAGCCGCTGAAGCCCAGGGCCATTGCCGACGTCATTCGCGCCCGGTTGAACTAGGAGAGGTCCGCGTCATGTCGACCCGCCCCACGGAGAACCTGCTCAAGTCGATCCGTCACGAGCGCACCATCGAGGACTACGAGGGCCGCGTGCCGCGCTGGTGCACGGGCTGCGGCAACAACGCCATCCTGACCGCCCTGCAGCGGCTCTGCCGCGATGAGGACCTGGCGCCGGAGAAGACCGTCTTCGTCTCCGGCATCGGCTGTTCCAGCCGCTTCCCCCACTATATGAACACCTACGGCTTCCATGGCCTGCACGGCCGCGCCCTGCCGATCGCCGAGGGCATCAAGCTCGCCCGTCCCGACCTCAACGTCTTCGTCAACACCGGCGACGGCGACTGCTGCTCGATCGGCACCGCGCACTGGATCCACGCCATCCGCTACAACATGAACATGACCGTGCTGCTGCACGACAACCAAGTCTACGGCCTGACCAAGATGCAGGCCTCGCCGACCTCGCCGAAGGGCATGCGCAGCAACACCACACCGCGCGGCGCTTACCTGGAGCCGCTCAACCCCCTGCCGGTGACGCTCGGCGTCACCAACGCCTCCTTCGTCGCCCAGGCCGTCGATTGGATTCCGGAGCTCTTGTACGACATCATCCACAAGGCCTACCGGCACCAGGGCTTCTCCTTCATCCGGATCCTGCAGCGCTGCCCGGAGTTCGTGCCCGAGATGTTTGATCCTTGGATGAACGATCCCGGCCGGGTCCTGCTGCTGACGCACGAGGACGGCATGGCCGTCAGCCCCGGCCTGGCGCGGGCCTACAAGCTGCAGGAACGGCACGACCCGGCCGACCTCCACCGGGGCCGCGAGATCGCCTCGTGCACCGATCCGATACCCGTTGGCATTCTTTACTGGGATCAAACGGCGGCGCGCTACGAGGAGCTGCGCGAGATCGAGCGTTCCAGCCGGCCGCAGATGATCAGTCAGGCGCTCGACGCCGAGTTCGACAAGTTCACCGTCTGGCCCGCGGCCTGAAGCGGGGAGGTGCGATGCCCATGACCTCGAACCTCGCCGAGCTGGTCGCCTTTCATCTGACCGGGCAGAGGCCCGGTCACGAGGCGGGCGATATCCAGGCGATCGGCTTGCGCCCGGCGCTGCTCGCCGCCTACGGTGACCTGGCGGCGCTGCGCTACGACTATCCCGTGGTCCTGGTCGAGGATGGGGCGGGGGCCTCGGAGCTCCGCGCGCTCACGGCAATCGTCGACGGTCTGGCGAGCGAGCTGGCGCCCCAAGGTGCCGAGGGCGAGCAGACCAGGCGGCAGCTTTTGCGCCTGGAGGCCGAGATTCGTGGGCTGTCAGTGGCAGGCGCCGCCGGCAGTCTGACCGAGCTTTGGACACGGGCCCGCGATGCGCTGCTGGACGATGCCGACGATTCCGACGGCGAAGACTTGGCCGGGACCCTCGACCGGGCGGCCACGCTGCTGACCGTCGACGGCGCCGTGGTCGACTGCGGCCTGGAGGCGCCGAAGCGGCTCTTGCGCCATGCCTGGTCCCGGGCGGAGCAAGCGAAGGGCCACCGCTTCCAGGATCGCAGAGAGGCGCTCTGCCGGGCCCTTGACGACATCCTCGGCGCCGACGCCGCCAAGTCGGAGGCCGGCCGGACGCCGGACAAGCTCCGCCATGCCATGGGCACGGCCTATCAGAACGTCTTCGATTTCGAGGCCATGTCGAAGCTCCTGAAGGAGGCGTCACACGAGACGCCCCTGCCGAAGAGCCGGGAGGCGCGGATCCGCTGGGCCCTGGCGGAGCTGACGGCACAGCGCTTTTATGCCGCGGGCGACGTGGCGGAGGCGGAACCTCCGTACGACTTCGCCTTCGAGAGCCTGGATGAGGCCCTGGCCGCCTTCCACGAGCGGCTGCCGGACGCGGTGCGCCTCTTGAAGGCGATCTCGATCGCCGAGCTGGAGGTCGAGAACCGCTACGAGGACGCGCGTCACGATCCCTACTTCGAAGGCTTCGACGAGGCCTCACTCCAAGTCGAGGACTTGGCGATGTTTCCGACCTATCTCGTCCACCTCGCCGACGGCGACGTGGTGGCGCGGGCCAAGGCCTTGGAAGCATTGGGCAGCGGCCTGCCGCTGAAAGTGGTGGTTCAGATCGACGACATCCTGGCCGAGTCGGCGGTCGAGACCGGGCAGTTCGCCTTCGGCGCCAAGAGCCTGCAGCTCGCGACCGCGGCGATCGGGCTCCACAACGCCTTCGTGCTGCAGTCCGCCGTCTCGAATCTCTATCAGCTTCGCGAATCCATCGGCGACGGCATGCGCTATCCGGGGCCGGCCCTCTTCTCGGTCTACTCAGCTGCTGGGGCCGAGAGCGATGGCCTGCCGCCCTATCTGATGGCGGCGGCGGCGATGGAATCGCGCGCCTTCCCGGCCTTCACCTACGATCCCTCGGCCGGCGCCGACTGGGCGGCCCGCTTTCACGTCGCCGACAATCCCGAGGCGACGGCCGATTGGCCCCAGCGGACGCTCGCCTACGAGGATGCGGATCTGCAGACGGTCAGGGAAACGGCACCCTTCACCTTCGTCGACTTCGTTGCCGCCGACCGTCGCTATCGGGCGCATTTCGCTGCCCTGCCGTTCGCTGAGACGCCCGAGGAGGCGGTGCCGGCGGGCAACTACTTGGACCGGAGCGCCGAGGCCGACGGCTCGGCCCTGCCCACCGTCACGACGGTCGACGACGATAACCGTCTACACCGGCTGATCGTCGACGAGTCCGTCATTCGCGCGGCCAGGCGCTGCCTGGAGATGTGGCGCAGCCTGCAAGAGCTCGGCGGCATCCACAACAGCCATGCCCGGCGGCTGCTCGAGAAAGAGCGGCAGCTCTGGGAGGCGGAGAAGGAGGCCGAGCTGGCAGCGCTCAGGGCGGAACTGGCCGCGGCGCCGCCGCAAACGACGGCGCCGGTCGCTGCGCCGACCGCCGCCCTGCCGGCAGCCGAGGCGGCGCCCGAGGTCGAGGCCGAGCCGGTGGCCGAGGAGGCACCGTCCGCCGACGAGCTCTGGATCGAGACCGCCCGCTGCACCACTTGCAACGAGTGCACCGAGATCAACGGCGTCATCTTCGCCTATGACGACAACCGCCAGGCCTACGTCGCCGACCCGGACGGCGGCCCCTTCGCCGATATCGTCGCCGCGGCGGAGAACTGCCAGGTCTCGATCATCCATCCGGGCAAGCCCCGGAACCCGAACGAGACCAATCTGGAAGAGCTGGTCCAGCGCGCCGCACCCTTCATCTAGGGCCACTAGGACCGGCGGGGGCGGGTCGTATTCAGGCCCCGCTTTAGGGCCTATGGTTGGCGCCATGTCGCTCCGCCTTGCCTGCCCGTCTCGCTGCTTTCGCGTCCTTTCGGCGCTGATGCTCGTCGCGCTCGTCTCTGCCTGCGCTCTCACCTTTCAGTTGGGTTCGCGCTGGACCGCAGAGCACCTTCGCTACCACCCCTTGACGGACCGCATCTGGGACACCGGCGCGGGCCGTTTCGTCGAGCCGGAGGCGGTGGCACAGGCGCTGGCCCGGGCTGATTTCGTGCTGCTGGGCGAGCGCCACGACAACCCCGACCACCATCGCCTGCAGGCCCGGCTGCTCCGCCGTCTCGCCGCCCTCGGCCGGCGCCCGGCGGTCGCCTTCGAGATGCTGACGAGCGAACAGGCGGAGCCGTTGGCCCGTCACCTGGCCGCGCAGCCGGGCGATGCGGCGGGGATCGGCGAAGCGGTCGGCTGGGAGAAGAGCGGCTGGCCGCCCTGGCCGCTCTATCAGCCGATCGCCGAGGCGGCGTTGGCGGCCGAAGCGCCACTGTTGGCGGCAAGCCTGCCGCGCCGCCAGCTCCGCGCCGTCGTCAAGCAGGGTGCGGCCAGCCTGGGCGAGGCCAAGGCTCGAGCCCTGGGCCTGGAGACGGAACTGCCGGCGGCCGCGGCGACGCGCCTTCATGACGACATTGTCGCTGCCCATTGCGACCAGTTGCCGTCCTCCATGATCCGACCGATGGCGACGGCGCAGCGCGTCAAGGACGCCGAGATGGCAGCCACGCTGACGCGCGGCCTGGCGATGGCGGGCCGCACCACCGCCGTCCTCATCGCCGGCGACGGCCACATCCGCCGCGACTATGGCGTTCCCTGGCACTTGGGCCGCCTCGCGCCCGGCACGCGGACCCTGGTCGTGGCCATGCTCGAGGTCGATGAAGCCTCGACCCGAGCCGGCGACTACGCCGCCGCCTACGGCGGCGCACTGCCCTTCGATTTCGTCTGGTTCACGCCCGCGGTCGATCTGGACGATCCGTGCGAGAAATACGCCGAGGCCTTGCGCCGGGTCAAAGCCAAGAAACGGCAATGAGCGTCGATTCAGGCCCCAATTGACGCCGCTCGCCGCCGGGCGCAAGCTCTACGCCGAGCCAGACGCATGCAATGGGAGGCGAGAGAGATGCGGTTCCAGGATCAGGGCGTCTTCATCACCGGCGCCGGCAGCGGGATCGGCCGCGAGACCAGCCTGCACTTCGCCGCCGAAGGCGCCAAGGTCATCGCTAGCGACGTCGATGCCGCGATGGCGGAGCGCACGGCCGAGGAGATCACCAAGAACGGTGGCACTGCGCATGCCTACGCGCTCGACGTCACCGACCCGACGGCCGTGACCGCCGCCGTCGATGAGGCGGCGAAGGCGATCGGCCGCCTCAACGTTCTCGTCAACAGCGCCGGTATCCGCGAGATCGTGCCGGTGCTCGAGCTCTCCTTCGAGGAATGGCGCCGCGTCGTCGACGTCAATCTCTCCGGCGTCTTCCTCTGCTCCCAGGCCTTCGCTCGCCATCTGACGGCGGCGCGCCGCACCGGCAGCATCGTCAACCTGGCCTCGACGCTCGGCGTCCAGGCCGCGCCCAACCGCGCCGCCTACGCGGCCACCAAGCACGGCGTTGTCGGCCTGACCAAGGAGATGGCGATGGAGCTCGGCGAGCAGGGCATCCGCGTCAACGCGGTCGGCCCCGGCGTCATCCGCACGCCGCTGACCGAGCGCTATTTTCAGGATGCCGACTACGCCGAACTGATCCGCGGCGTCCATGCCCTCCACCGCTGGGGCGAGCCGCCGGAGATCGCCAAGGCGATCCTCTTCCTGGCCTCCGACGAGGCCAGCTTCTGCACCGGTACGACGCTTATGGTCGATGGCGGCTGGACCGCCGGCAAGAAACTTTGAGTCGTCGGGCCGGGGCTTGCCTGGCCCGCAATCGATGGCGAAGGAAATCGGAAAGGAGATGACACCATGGCGATGCCGACCAGCGATGCCGACCGACCCTTCGAGCTGCGGCCGCTGTCAGCGGCCTTGGGCGCGGAGGTCTTGGGCCTCGATTTGAACGAGGCCCTCGACGACGACTGCTTCGCCGCCATCCATCGCGCCTTCCTCGACCACCAGCTCTTGATCTTTCGCGACCAGCAACTCTCGCCGGGGGCGCAGGTCGTCTTCGCGCGCCGTTTCGGCGAAGTCCAGGTGCATCTGTTGAGCCAGTATCACGAGGGCGGTCATCCCGAGCTCTACACGCTCTCCAACCTCGACGAGAACGGCGCGCCTTCCGGCCGCCATCCCGACAAGGGTACGCTCGCCTGGCATTCCGACAACTCCTGGTCGCGCGAGGCGTCGCAGGCGACGCTGCTCTATGTCGAAGTCGCGCCCAAGAGTGGCGGCGGTACCCAATTCGCCGACATGTACGGGGCATATGAGGCCCTGGCGGCGGATGAACGGTCCGAAGTGACCGATCTGCGCGCGGTGCACGATGTCAACTACTCCCGCAACCGCCGCCACGGTGAGGACCCGCTGACCGACGAGCAGCGCCGCGCCAAGCCGCCCGTCGACCATCCGATCGTTCGCACGCATCCCGAGACCAGGCGCAAATGCCTCTATCTCGGCGACCATGCCTCGCACATCCAGGGCTGGCCGGTGGACGAGGGCCGCGCCTTCGTCGAGGCGCTGAACGGGCGCATCGTCCGGCCCCAGCTCGTCTACGAGCACGCCTGGCGGCCGGGCGATCTCGCCGTCTGGGACAACCGCTGCTGCCTGCACAAGGCGCTGCCCTACGACACCGCCCGCGACCGGCGCGTGATCCGCCGCTGCACGGTTCTGGGCAGCGAGCCGCCCTACTGAAATGGCTTCGGGCCGCTCCGCTAGGCGTTCAGGAACTCGCCGACGAGGTCGAGGAAGGTCTCCAGCTGGTCGTGGTGCAGCCAGTGGCCCGCACCCTCGATGTTGACCACGCGGACGTTCTGGAAGTTCTCGGCGCGGCCATCCTGGGCCGGGTCGCTGGCCCAACTCTCGGTACCGCGGAGCAGCAGCACCGGGCAGGTGATCCGCGACCAGAGCTCGCGCGTCCGGGACGGCGACAGGCCGTAGGGTGTCGACTGGCGCACGTAGTTGTCGAACTTCCAGCTATAGGTGCCGTCCTCGTTGCGGTTGACGCCGTGCACGGTCAGGTGCCGGGCCTGCTCGGGCGAGAGGTGCGGGTTGGCCTCCTGCATTCGCCGGTAGGCTTCCTCCAAGGTCGGATAGCGCTTCGGCGCCCGGCCTGAGATGGTCCTGAGCTCGTCGACCCATTCCGCCATCCGATCGGCGGTCGGCTGCTTCGCCACCTCGCCGGTGCGTTCCGGCGACAGGCCCAGGCCCTCGATCACCACCAGCTTCTCGACCTTTTCGGGATAGAGCCCGGCATAGAGCAGGCTGATCATGCCGCCCAGCGAATGGGCGACGATCGGCGTCGGCGTCAGCTCGGTCTGGTGCAGCAGTTGGGCGATGTCGTAGACGAACTCCGGCAAGTTGTAGCTGCCGCCCAGCATCCATTGGGAATCGCCATGCCCGCGCAGGTCGGGAGCGAGGATGTGATAGTCGCCCCGCATCCGTTGCGCCACCCAGTCCCAGTTGCGACAGTGGTCGCGGCCGCCGTGCACCAGCAGCAGGGGCGGCGCCCCGGCGTTGCCCCAGTCGACGTAGTGCAGGCGCAGGCGCTGCGAGAAATAGGAATGCGAGGTCGGTCCGACGGTTTCTTCGATCATGGCGCGCTCCATAGCTCCCTGGCCCTGGTCCCGAGCCCTATCTACCCGAATTCCGCGCCGGATGAAGCCCCCATGGGGTCAAGGCCGCTTCACGACCTCGGCCAGGCGGGCGAGCGGGCCTTCCTCGGACATGATCGCCAGGCCGGCGGAGAAGTGACCCCGGCGCCAGATGAAACGGTTTTCCGCCGGCACCCCCCAGCGCTCCGCCAGTGCCAGGCCGCCGGCGAAGGGTGTCACGTCGTCAACGCTGCCCAGCACCATGACGATGTTCTCGGGAGGAATCGCGCTCTCGCCCGGCTCCGCCAGCCCCAGCCAAGGCGCCAGCACGGCCTCGCTCCAGCCTCTGGCCTTCAGCCGCTTCGGAAGGTCGAGGGCGGTGGCGAGGCTGCTGGCCTCCATGGTGGCGCCGATATCGCCGCTGGTGGAACAGAGGAAGAGGGCGTCGGGACGTACCTCTGCCGGCCAAGTCCGGGCTGCGGTAGCGACCAACTGCGAGGTCAGCGCGCCGAGACTGATGCCGCCGACCGCCACCGGTCCCGGGCTCGTTTCGCGCGCCCAGCGGACCAGCGCCGCGACCTCGGCCACCCAGGCCTCGAAGAGCTCGATCATACCGACGGGTGCGCGCGCCAGCGCCGGCTCGCCACCGTAATAGCCGTCTTTGCGCCGGCGCCCATGCCAGGGGCCTTCCGGCCGGATGACGCGGATGCCTCGGGCCGCCAGTGCCGGGATCGGGTCGCGGCTGTCGGGCCAGAACTCCATCTCCATGGTGATGCCGTGCAGGAAGATCAGGGTCGCCGGCTCAGCCACACCCTCGGGCTCGAAGACGTGCGCCCAGGCGGGTCCGAGGTCGTTCTCGTTCGGGGTCGGGAAGCGTAGCCAGTATTGCTCGCCTACCGGTCCCGGCACGCTGTGCGAGCGCGCGATCTCGGTTTCTTTTGGGGCCGGGAAGGCGGCGTCCGGACCGGCCAAGCGATGGCGGTGGTGTCGGGTCAACTCGTCCGGCGGCGGGATCTCGAAGCGGACCGCCGGCAGGCGGCTGCGAAGCGCCAGGGGCACGAAGGCGCCGCGCCCCAGCATCAGCATCTCGGCGGCGATCCGCGTCCGGACCTCGCTGTCGCCGCTGCCGAAGAAGACCGCCTCCCAGTTCCGCTCGGCGGCGGCATAGACGCGGCGGCGGTGGCGCACGATGCCGAGCGGCGCCTTGACGAGGCCGGCGCCGACCGCCTTCTCGGCCGGCAGCTCGTGCCAGAACCGGTCGATGTCGCCATCGGCCGACAGCGCCGCTGCCCAGGCCCTGGAGAGCGGCAGATACCAGCGGGTGATCAGGGCGAGGGCGGTCCGGTCGAACCAGGGGCGGAGCCAGAGGCCGGCGAAGGGGTCGCGGAAAATCCAACCGCCGGGCGGCGGCGGCAATCGGGAAGGCCTGCCTGGGGCCGAGAGTTGCATGCTGTGCCTTCAGCCCACCGCCGGCGGCTCGAGGCGGGCGACGTGGACCGCATCGCCGGACCCGAGGCCGAGGACGCGGGCTAGCACTTCGTCGGCGGGCACGGTGCCGGCCACGACTTGGTGGTCGAGGCGCACCCATGCGCGGAGCGGCGGCCCGCCGGTACCGCGAAGCTCGACGATGTCACCCTCCGCGACGCCGATACGGCCGGCATCCTCGGGGTGCAGGGGGCAAATCCGGCGCCGGCTGACCCGCCCGGTGGCGTAGAGCGACGTTTCGGACGGACGGCTGGCGAGCCGTACCCGCGCCGCCTCCAGCGCATTCCGCTGTTTGGCCGTCGCCGCGGCATCGACCGCGCCGTCGGCGTCGAGGACCACGCCATAGAGATCGGCGGCGACGGTGCTGCTGACATAGCCCTCGGCGACGTCCTCGGCCACCGCTTCCGCCGGCCGCTGCAGCGGATCGCCGTAACCGCCGCCGCCGGCCGACTGCAGCACGACGACGTCGCCCTGGCGCATCTGGAAGCCGCCGACCTTGCCCGGCGTCTCGAAGCGCAGCGGCGCCTCGTCGCGGCGCACGAAGGAGTCTACCGGTGCCGCGGCAGCGCCGCCCTCGACGCCGAAGGGCGGCAAAATGGCGCCGTCCGACAACAGGGAATAGGTCGCCTCGGCCGCGTCGAGGCGGATGGCGCGGCGCATGCCGAGGCCGCCGCGATGACGGCCGCCACCGCCGGAATCGACGCCCAAACGCGAGAAGAGGATCGTCATCGGCAAGCGGCTCTCCAATACCTCGGTCGGTTGCACCGTCGACAGGTCGCCCCAGTCGATCGCCGCCATGGCACTGGCGCCGTCGGCGTCGACGAGCGCGCCGTTGCCGCCGGCGGCCCATTCGTAGTGCACCCACTGGCGGTTGCTGGCGGCATCATGGCCGCCGATCATGTTGTGGAACGAGGTCCGGTGGATGTCGCCCGAGACCCGCTCAGGCATCGCCTGCGCCAGCGCCCCCAGCATGGTGGCGATCACCCGCTTGCGGATTTCGCCATGGCTGCCCGCCGGGGCCGGATGGCGGACGTTGACGATCGTGCCCTCGGGCGCCAGCACCGTGACCGGCCGAAAGGCGCCGTGGTTCAGGGCCGCATCGGGGTCGAGGATCGACTTCAGCGTGATGTAGACCGAGGCCGCGGTCACCGCGGCGGTGGAATTCACCGGCAGCGGCACCTGCGGCGAGGCGCCCGAGAGGTCGGCAGTCAGGGTCTCGCCGGTAATCTTGAGATCCAGCGGCAGCAGTAGCGGCTCGAAGCCCTCAGGCCCAAAACTCTCCAGGTAGTCTTCGTAGTAGTAATCGCCGTCCGGCAGGCGGGCGATCTGCTGCCGCATCTGGGCCTCCGAGCGGTCGAGGTTCTGGGCCACGGCGGCGAGTAGGGTCTCGACCCCGTAGCGCCCCATCAGCTCCTCCAGGCGCCGCTCGGCGGTGCGGCAGGCGGCGAGGCCCGAGCGGAAATCGCCCAGGCGCTCGTCCGGCACCCGCATGTTGCTCAAGATCAGGTCCATCGCCGCCTGGTTGACCTCGCCGCCCTCGACGATCCGGATCGGCGGGATCCGCATTCCCTCCTGGTATATCTCGCTGGCCGTACCCGACATGCTGCCGGGCACGCTGCCGCCGACGTCGGCCCAGTGCTCGCGCACGGCAGGGAAGAAGACGAGCTCGCCCTCGGCGAAGACCGGGTAGACGAGGGTGACGTCGTTCAGATGCGTGCCGCCGGCATAGACGTCGTTCATCAAGATCACGTCGCCCGGCCTCAACCTCTCCTCGAAGCGGGCCAGCGCCGCCTCGACCGACCAGGGCAGGGGCACGACGTGGCTGCCGATGTCCTCGGACTGTGCCACCACTCGTCCCTCGGCGTCGAAGAGGCCGCAGGAGAAGTCGCGGGCCTCGTAGATTGCGACCGAGCGGGCCGTCTGGAAGACGGTGGCGCGCATCTCCCGGACCACCGAAATCAGCCCTTCGCCGACCACCTCTAGCGTAATGGGGTCGAGCACCGCCACTTAAGCCTCCCGTTCCATGATCAAGTTGCCGAAGCCGTCGACCCGAACCCGGTGGCCGGGGGGGACCACGGTCGTGGCACCTGCCTCCAGGACCAGCGCGGGTCCGCGGAATGCCGCCTCGGCCGGCAGCCGGTCCCGGTCGTAGAGGTCGGCCTCGCACGGCTCGGCGTCGAAGGCGACCCGGGCGCCGCCGAGGCGGGCGGCGGCGAGGTCTCCACCGGCGGTCAGCGCCACCTCCGGCTTGGCCAGGGCGCCGACGGCCGAAAGGCGCAGGCAGACGAGCTCCGCCGGGTCCTCCGGCGCTTCGCCGTAGCGCTCGGCGTAGACATGGCGGAAGGCGGCCTCGACGTCGGCGATTGTGCCCGCGTCCTCGGGCATCGCCACCGTCAGCTCGAAGGCTTGGCCCCGGTAGCGGAGGTCGAGCGCCGCCAGAAAGCGCATCGCCGCCGCCGGCACGCCCTCGGCCGTCAGCGCCTCGCGGCCCCGGTCGCGCATCTCGTCGAAGGCGGCTTGCAACGCCGCCAGTGACAGCTCGGCCAGCGGCGCGAGGCGGCTTGAGACGTGGTCGTATCGGACGTCGGCTGCCAACAGGCCGAGGGCGGAGAAGTTGCCCGGCAGCGGCGGAATCACCATCCGGGCGATGGCAAGCTCGGCCGCTACCGCCGCGGCGTGCATCGGCCCCGCACCGCCATAGGCGAAGAGCGAGAAATCGCGCGGGTCGTGGCCGCGCATGATCGAGATCTCCTTCACCGCCGTCGTCATCCGAGCGACGGCCAGCTTGACGATGCCGTCCGCCATCTGCAGTGGCGCCACGCCCAACGCGTCGGCGAGGCTTTCCACCGCCGCGGCGGCGGCCGCTTGATTCAGCCGGATGGCGCCGCCCAGCGGGGCCTCGGCCGAGAGCCGGCCGAGCAGCAGGTTGGCATCCGTCACCGTCGCCGCTTCGCCACCCTGGCCATAGCAGGCCGGGCCCGGATACGCGCCCGCCGAGCGCGGCCCGACATTCAGAAAGCCGCCGACGTCGCGCCAGGCGATGGAGCCGCCGCCCGCACCCACGGTGTTGATC
>JASLMY010000082.1 GCA_030746295.1 Alphaproteobacteria bacterium
AGTGGCGGATTTTTGCTCCGCCCGCAGCCGGACATCCCAGCCGCCTCAGTGGTGTATTTTTGCTCCGCCGCTTACACGCAGCAGGGTGGCGATCTGGGCCTCGGCCTCGGCCATTGCGCCGGCCTGTCGCACCTTCAACAGGATGTAGTTGACGGCGCGTCGGTTAACCCTGTGCATGCCGCCGAACAAGCGTAGCTTGGCGGTGGTGATCGGCACGAAAACGATATCGTCCTGGTCCCGGCCGCTGCCCGACGGGCCTTTCTCGCTCAACACGCCGATGACGGTGAAGGGCACCGTGCCGATGCGGATCGATCGTCCCAGCGGATCTTCGTCCGGGAAAAGCGCGTCTGCCACCGTGGCGCCGATGAACGCGACCTTGGCCGCGGAGACCACCTGATCCTCCGTGAAGCCCTGCCCGGCACCTGCAGGCCACTCGCGGATTATGAAGTAGTCGGGGGTCGTGCCGTTGACGCGAGTGCGCCAGTTCCGGTTTGCGGCGGCTTCGACCAGATGGCCTTCGCGAGCGATGGCCGCCGCATCGCCTTCGGTAAGGGTATGGCGGCTGCCCGCTTCGAGACGAGCCGCACCCTGACGCGCGGCACCGGGGGCCACCATGAGCAGATTGGTGCCGAGGCTTCGAATCTGCTGGCTGACCAGGACGTAGGCACCACGGCCGATCCCGACCATGGTGACGACGGCGGCGACGCCGATGATAATGCCGAGCATGGTCAAGAGGCTGCGCAACCTGTTGGTGCGGAGCGCGCGAACGCCGATGCGGATGCCCTCCCACGTTCTCATGGAGGGCCCTCTACAGGCTCATTGGACGGTTCGTTCTTGTCGTTCAGAAGCCGCCCGTCCCGCAGGGCGATGGTCCGTTCGGCGCGCTTCGCCACCTGGGGGTCGTGCGTGACCACGAGGACCGTGTGACCGGCCGCGGCAAGATCTTCGAATTGGGCAACGATCTCGAGCCCTGTGTTGCTGTCGAGTGCTCCCGTCGGCTCGTCGGCGAGGATTAGGGCCGGGCGGTTCGCAACCGCCCTGGCGATCGCGACTCTCTGCTGTTCACCGCCCGAAAGCTGATGTGGCCAGTGATGGCGCCGTTCGGCCAGCCCCACCCGCTGCAACGCCTCTTCAGCTATTTGCCGCCGCTTGCGTCGTCGCACACCGGCATACACCAGGGGTAGTTCGACGTTCTCGAGCGCAGTGCTCCGTGCCAACAGGTTGAAGCTTTGGAAGACGAAGCCGATGCGGCCATTGCGCCGGGCTGCCAATTGATTCGAGCTGAGGCGGCCAACGTCCTCGCCTTCGAGTAGATAGCGGCCATCGCTTGGCCCGTCCAAGAGCCCGAGAATATTCATCAAGGTGGTCTTGCCCGAGCCGGAAGCCCCCGTGATGGCGACGAACTCTCCCGTCTCCACCTGGAACGTGACGTTGTCGAGAGCCTGGACCGCCGTTCCGCCCATGCGGTAGCGCTTGCGCAGATTGCTGGCTTCAATCAACGCCATCATGACTAGAACTGGATGCCCAGCCCGAATAGGCCATCGTCTTCTTGCCGGGTGCTTTCGGCGACGATGACCGCCTGGCCGTCCGCGAGCCCGCCAGCGGAGACCTCGCTGGTGCTGTCGTCGGCCATCCCCGTTCGAATCCTGATCGGTGCCGGTCCACCGTCCTTGATTATCCAGACGAGGCCGTCACGACCACCAGCGCCATCGGGCGGCAACGGCTCCAACCGTCCGCCGCGCGCACCGATGGCGTCATCCTTTGGCCGGTAGCGCGGGGCCGCATTCGGCAGTTTTAGGACGTTACGCCGCTGCTCCACGACGAACTGAATCAACGCGGTCATGCCCGGAAGCAAAAGCTGCTCGTCATTCCTCGTCGACACGACCACCGTGTAGGTGACAACATTCTGCACGACCTCCGGGGCCTTGCGCATCTGCTTGACCGTTCCGGTGAAAACGCGTCCTGGATAAGCGTCGATGCCAAACCGGGCCTCTTGTCCGAGGCGGATGCGTCCGATGTCGGCTTCGTCGATATTTGCATGAACCTCCATTTGGCGCAGGTCTTGCGCGATCTTGAACAGGGTCGGTGCCTCCAGGCTGGCCGCCACGGTCTGTCCCTTATCCACGTTGCGCGCGATGACGACGCCGTCGATCGGAGAGCGGATGACCGTTCGATCCAACTCCAACCGGGCGCGACGCAACGCGGCCCGCGCCTCGGCCAAGTTGGCTTCTGCACTCTGAACTTCGGCTTCGGCCTTCTTCTGGTCGGCCTGCGCCATCGCAATTTCCTGGCCTTGGACAGATTTCTTGGCCTGCGTCGCCTGTAACTCTGCCGTTGAGGTGGCGCGCAGCATGGCGGCTTCCTGAAGATCGCGTTCGGAGGTCGCGCCTTTTTTTCGCAGCGCCTGTTTTCGCGCGAGGTCGGCGCCGGCGTTGTCGTGACGGGCCTTGGCGACCGCGATTTCGGCACGCAGCACCAGTAGGGAGGCACGGGTACGGGCCAAGTCGCTCGCCGTCCGTTCGACGTTGGCTTTCCGAACGCGCAGGTTCGCCTGCGCGATTTGGACGACCGCCTGCGCCTCCTCAACTCGCGCCGCGAAGGTTCTGTCGTCGAGCCTGGCGATCGGCTGCTTGGCCGTCACCTCGTCATTGAAGTCGGCCAGCAGCGCCGCGACCTGGCCCGACAGTTGCGAGCCGACGTCAACCGTAACCAGGGCCTTGAGCGTGCCGGTCGCGGCGACGGCATGGACGATATCGCCCTTTTCGACTGTTCGGGTCATGTAGACGGTTTCGGTCCCGTCGGCGGCGCGCTTGTAGCCATAGAGTCCCAAGGCCGCGCCGGCGAGCAAAAGCACGAATAGCAACAGCAGTCTCACGGAGCCACCTCGTCACACGGAGCGCGTACTTCTACCACGTGAGGCGGCGGGGGGCGGCGCCTTTTCTTACCGAACATTTCGCTTGATCCGACAATGAGGGGAGGTGGGACCAATGGGTGGTATCTGGCTGTCCTGGCTCGAAACGCCGAACCGGTCCACGGCTGTTTCCAGGGAGGCGTTTGTGCTCGACAATGCGCAGTTTTCCACCCAGTAGGCCTCGTGCCGGCCATCGAATTCGAGAACCCCTCGCGTCCAGCGCTGGCAGCATCGGCCGAGCGCTCACCTACCAGGCGCCGGGCCGGGAGCCCCGGTATCAGCCGCCGTTGGCGAGCGGGCCTTTGAGGAGTTGGCCCGGGTGGGCGCCGGTGTTCTCGCCGTGGTCGAGGGTGATCTCGCCGTTGACCACAGTCCAGGCAATGCCTTCGGCCTTCTGCACCAGCCGCCGGGCGCCGCCCGGCAGATCGGTCTCCACCGTCGGCATCGCCGGCTGGACGCGATCGGCGTCGAAGACCACCAGGTCGGCGGCATAACCCTTGCGGACGAGGCCGCGGTCGGCGATCTCCCAGGCCGAGGCATTGTCGAAGGTCAGCATCCGGATCCCTTGCTCCAGCGTGAACTGCTGCTTCTCGCGGACCCAGTAGCTCAGCATGTGGGTCTGCAGGGAAGAGCCCATCTCCTGGCAGACATGGGCGCCGGAGTCGGAGAAGGTGGCGAGGTTGCGGGGGTGTTTGAGCATGCCCAGCACGTCGGCGGGGGTTTCGTTCACCAGCGGCTGCACGAAGATCTGGTCCTCGTTCTCTAACACGAGGTCGATTACGACCTCGACCGGGTGCTGGTTGCGCGAGCGCGACAGCTCCGCCACCGTCGGGTCGTCCCACTTGACGTCGCGCATGGCGAAGAGGTTGTCGTAGTCGGGCTTCAACGGATTGGTGGTGGCGGCACCGCCGCCCTGGAACTCGGTGCCGCGCGGCTTCATCTCGGCCTCGGCGGCGATGAGGCGGCTGCGGACCTCCGGGTCGGCGAGACGCTGCTTCTGCTCCGCCAGCGGCAGGGCGCGGACCGGCTGCCAGTCCGCCAACTGGTCGAAGGGCAGATAGGACTTCAGCGAGAAGAGGGCGTTGATCGAGCGGGTCGTGGTCTGGCCCCACATCCGTCCGCCCATGGCCACGGTCTCGTCGATATGGTCGAGCTGGTACTGCCACGGGTTGGGCTGATCGCCCTGGCGCGTCGAGATGGTGCCGAACATGATCGGCCGGCCGCTCTCCAACGCCACCCGGCGCAGGCGGTCGAGGAACTCGCGCTGCGCGGCACCGCCGGAGACGTCGGGGCCGATCTGGAAGATGCCGGCGTTGCGCTTGGCCATGATGCCGACCAGGTGGTCGAGCTCTTCCCATTCCGCGATCCGGCTGGCGACGGGCCGGTCGTCGGGGGTGACGTGGGTCGTCGCGCGCGAGGTCGAGAAGCCGATGGCGCCGGCCTCCAACGCCTCTTCCACGGCGGCGCCCATGGCCCGAAGGTCGTCCTCGCTCGCCGCCTCCTCTAGCGCGCGCTCGCCCATCACGGTCATGCGCAGCGCCGAATGGGCGATGTAGCTGCCGTAGTTGATGCCCTTGGGCAGGCGCTCGACCGTGGCGAGGTATTCCGGGAAGCTCTCCCAGGTCCAGTCGATGCCGGCCAGCATGGCCTCGGTGGGGATGTCCTCGACCGCCTCCAGGCAGCGGGCGAACCATTCGCGCTGGTCCGGCGGGCAGGGGGCGAGCGCAAAGCCGCAATTGCCCATGTAGACGCTGGTCACACCGTGCCAGCAGGAGCAACTGCCGAGCGGGTCCCAGGCGACCTGGGCGTCCATGTGGGTGTGGCCGTCGATGAAGCCGGGGGCGACGATCAGGCCTTCGGCGTCGATCGTGCGCTCGGCCGGCGAGAGGATGCGGCCGATCTCGGCGATGCGCCCGTCCTTGACGCCGACGTCAGCTCGGTAGCGCGCCAAGCCCGAGCCGTCGACCACGGTTCCGTTCTTGATCAGCAGATCCAAGCTCATCTCCGCTCTCCCCTTCTTATCGTGTCGCCCTGGCGACCCTTAGGCACTTCGGTTGCCTAGCATACAATAAGCAACGTTAGCGGGTTGCCAGAAAATCCATTGCCCATCCGGCCGCGTCGTCGAAACCTTTCCAGACGTCGTGCCCGCGGAAGTGGGCATCCGGTAACTAGTTGTGGACTATAATGTTCTTTCACATTGCTCTGGATTCCCGCCTTCGCGGGAATGACGGCGGGAACGTGGTGCCGGGCCCGACATTCGTCCTGCATCATTCTGCTACGCTGCCGCGTCGAGCACCATGGCGGCGGCCTTCTCGCCGATCATGATCGAGGGCGCGTTGGTGTTGCCCGAGGTCAGGGTCGGCATGATCGAGGCGTCGGCGACGCGCAGGCCCTGGAGGCCGTGGACGCGGAGCTGGTCGTCGACCACCGCCATCGGATCGGTGCCCATCTTGCAGGTGCCGATCGGGTGGTAGGTGGTCTCGGCGTTCTGCTTCACCCAGTCGAGCAATTCCTTGTCCGTCTCCAGATCCGGCCCCGGTGCCATCTCCTCGCCGCGAATGCCGTCCATGGCCGGCGCGTTCATGAGCTGGCGGGCGACCCGCATGCCCGCTACCGTGACCTCGCAGTCGAGCTCTGCGGAGAGGAAGTTGAAGCGGATCGCTGGCGGTGCCGCGGGGTCGGCCGACGAGATGTGGATGCTGCCGGTGCTCTCGGGCCTGAGCGCGTGGGTGATGATGGTGAGGCCCGATTCAGGTGCCAGCCTGAAGCCCTCGGCGATCAGGAAGGGAATCAGCGAGATCCCGACGTCCGGCGACGCCAAGCCCTCGCGAGTGCGGACATAGACCCTAACGGGTGAAGCTGGCATGCCCAGGAGGCCTTTGCCGGTGATCGCATAGCGCATCGCCTGCCAGGCCGCACCCAGGCCGCGGCCGGTGTCGTTGTAGGTGAGGCCACGGGCCGCGACCCGCCACAACATGCGCGGCGCATAGTGGTCGCGCAGGTTCTCGCCGACGCCGGGCAAGGCGTGGCGGACCTCGATCCCAAGGCTCTGCAAGAGTTCGGGCTGGCCGATGCCCGAGAGCTCCAGAAGCTGCGGCGAGTTGACCGAGCCGGCGCTGATGATGACCTCGCGGCTGGCCGTCGCCTGGCGCCGCGTGCCGTTCACCGAGTAGGCGACGCCGGTGCAGCGTGTCCCCTCGAAGGTCAGGCGCTCGGTGTAGGCGTTGGTCTCGATCTGGAGGTTCGAGCGCGGCCGGGCGGGGTCGAGGTAGCAGTGCGCGGTGCTCATCCGCCGGCCACGGGCGATCGTCGCCTGGGTCATGGCGATGCCGTCCTGGGCGGCGCCGTTGTAGTCGGGGTTGCGGTCGATGCCGACTTGCCCTGCCGCCTCGAAAAAGGCGTCATAGACCTGGCCGTGCTCGTGCGAGTCGGTCACCCTGAGCGGCCCCTCGCGACCGCGAAACTCGTCCTCGCCGCCGCCGTAGCTCTCCATCTGCTTGAAGAAGGGCAGGACCTCGCGATAACTCCAGCCGCGGTTGCCGAGCTGCGCCCAGGTGTCGAAGTCCTGCGCTTGGCCGCGCACGTAGACCATGCCGTTGATCGAGCTGGAGCCGCCCAAGAGCCGGCCCCGCGGCACCGGGATCTTGCGCTGGCCGGTGTTCTCTTCCGGCTCGGATTCGTAGCACCAGTTGGCGGCGGCGTTGTCGATCAGCTTGGCGAAGCCGACCGGAATCCGCGACCAGGGATGGCTGGGGCGGCCCGCCTCCAACAAGAGGACGCGGTGGGCGCCGCCGGCGCTCAATCGGTTGGCGAGAACCGAGCCGGCCGAGCCGGCCCCGACGACGATGTAGTCATAGGCGTGGCTTTCCATTCCAGTTGTCCTTCTTCGAGGCCGACGGCGGCGGGACGTTTCGATGATGATGCTAATGGACCGGGGCCGGTCAGCAAAGCCCGCCGGCGACCGTCGGCATTTGCGGCCGAACGCCGAGCGTTTACTCTGCGGGGCTGCCGGCGCACCCATCCACCTACCGGGGACGACAGGATATGAGCGATCCCGAGACCTACGACGTCTATGCGATCCGCTACGGCTCGCGCGGCGGCCGCGACGCGGCCGAGACCTTTCTGATGAACGCCTGGAGCGACCGGTCGCACGACTTCACCGCCGATGTCGCCTACTACGTCTGGCTGATCACGAACGAGAATCGGACGGTCTTGGTCGACACCGGCTTCGACCGGGCCGAGATGGAGCGGCGCAAGCAGCATTCCGGCGGCAAGTGGCAGCCCGACTACGCCCGCAGCCCCGCCGAGGGCGTCGCCATGCTGGGCGTCGAGCCGCATCGCATCCAGGACGTCATCGTCACCCACCTGCATTTCGACCATGCCGGCACGATCGACGACTTCCCCGAGGCCACCTTCCACCTGCAAGAGCTGGAGATGGCCTACGCCACCGGCCGCTATATGCGCCATCCGGGCTTGCGCGGGGCCTATTCGGTGGAGCTTCTGACCAACATGATCCGCCGACTCTTCGAGGGCCGGGTCCGTTTCGTCTCGGGCGATGCCGAGTTCGCGCCCGGGATCGAGCTGCATCTGATCGGTGGCCACACCATGGGGATCCAGTCGGTCAGGGTCCTGACCAAGCGCGGCTGGGTCATGCTGGCGAGCGATGCCAGCCATTTCTACGACAACGTCTACAACATGGCGCCCTATCCGATCGTCTACAGCGTCGGCGAGATGCTGGAAGGCTTCGAGAAGCTGATGCGGCTGGCCGAGACGCCCGGGCACATCATTCCGGGCCACGACCCGTTGGTGATGGAGCGCTATCCGGCGCCCACGGCGGCGCTCGATGGTGCTGCCGTCCGTCTCGACGTCGCGCCGAAAACATGATTGGAAACGCCCAGGTCGAGTTCCGGCCTTGAAGGGAGCAGGCATCGTGGCGAAGGAATTGGAGGGCTTCGTCGCCAAGCTGACCGCCTTGGGCGGCGGCTCCGGCGACTCGACCGAGGTCTACGAGGCCTGGGCGCCGACCTACGAGCAGAACATGCAGCAGGATTACGGCTACGTCGCCCATCGCATCGCCGCGGCAGCGTTCGCCGAGCACTGCACCGACAAGGCGGCGCGGATACTGGACCTCGGCTGCGGCACCGGCCTCGTGGGCGAAGAGCTGGCGGGCCACGGCTTCACCCACATCGACGGCCTCGACATCTCGCCCAAGATGCTGGCCGAGGCGGGAGCCAAGGGTGTCTATGGCGAGCTCCTGATCGCCGACATGACCGGACCGATCGACCTCGAACACCGGCGCTATGACGGCGCCATCGGCGTCGGCTGCTTCGGCGGCGGCCATGTCGGGCCGGCGCATCTGCCCGAGATGATCCGATGCGTCCGGCCGGGCGGCCTGCTGGTCTTCTACATCAACGCCATCCCCTACGATGCGGACGACTATCCCGCCCATTTCAGCCAGCTGGAGGCGGACGGGCTCTGGCGCCTGGTCGCGACCGCGCGGTCGAACTACATGCAGGCCCTGGAGCGGCCGGGCTGGAGCGTGGTGGCGAGGCGGTGATCTGGGACGCGCATGCCGGCTTCGAGCTGCGGGGCGTCGACGACCTGGCGACGCTCGCCATCTGGAAGGCGGCGGGCGTCGACTTCCTCTCGATCAACGTCGGCTACGATGTCAGGCCGTGGCAGGACACCGTCAAGGCGCTGGCCCTGGCGCGCGCGTGGGTGGCCGCGATGGACGGCTATCGGCTGGTCGGCACGGTGGACGAGGTCGACCAAGCCGTGGCGATGGGCGAGATGGCGGTCGCCTTCGACATCGAGGGGATGAACGCGCTCGACGGCAGCATCGAGATGGTGCGGCTTTACTACGAGCTCGGCGTCCGGCAGATGCTCTTCGCCTACAACCTCAACAACCTGGCCGGTGGCGGCTGCCATGACGAGGATTGCGGCCTGACCGACTTCGGCCGCGCCGTGGTCGCCGAGATGAACCGGGTCGGCATGCTGGTCGACTGCTCGCACACCAGCTACCGGACGACGATGGCGGCGATGGAATGCTCAGCCGATCCGGTCGTCTTCTCGCATTCGAACGCGCGGGCGCTTCGGGACCACGAGCGCAACATCCTGGATGAGCAGGCGGTTGCCTGCGCTGGCACGGGCGGCGTCGTCGGCGTGAACGGGATCGGCCTCTTCGTCGGTGACGACGACATCGGCACCTCGTCGATCGTCGACCACATCGACCACTACCTCGACCTGATCGGGCCCGAGCATGTCGGCCTCGGCCTCGACTACTTCCATGAGACCGAGGAGGTGCCAAGCCTCAGCGAAACCGTGGCGGCGAACGAGCGGTTCTGGCCCAAGTCGCAGTATCCCGGCGGCCAGGTCCGCGCGGCCGCGCCGACCCAAATACCCGGCATCGCCGAGGAGATTCTGGCCCGAGGCCACGGCGAGGCGGTCGTCAGCGCCGTCCTCGGCGGCAACTTCCGCCGCGTCGCCGGAGCGGTCTGGAAGTAGGCGGAGAGCGCGCCGAGCGCCGGTGTTCACGAAGTTCTGAGCCGAGTTGATCGTGGCGACGAAGACCCGGACCCCATCTATTCAGGCATGGAGGACGGTCGACATGACTAGGTGCACGGAAAAGCTCTACCCGGACCACTCAATCGCATGGCGGCGGCACGGCGCCATCACTTTTCTGCTGGGATTGATCCTGACGGGCGCCATGCTGACGAGCAATGCCGGTTGGGCCAGCTCCCTCAAGGTCGAGGTCGGCTCGGGCGCCCACGGCGGCGGTCCTCACTACGGCAGCCCGTATGGCCATCGGCGCCATCACCCTGGGCTGTCGTTCTTCTATGGCTACAGCAAGCACGGCGCCCATCGCCGGCACCGCCGACACCACGGGCCAAGCGCCGGCCATCATGGCACCGGCTATGCGCCGAAGCCGGCCTACGGCTGCCGGGCGGTAACCAAGAAGGGATACGATGCCTACGGGCAGCCGGCCCTGATCGGCGGCACCCTCTGCCAGGACGCCTATGGCCGGAGCTACATCGTCGACGGCAGCCGCCACGTCATCCACCGCTACTAGGCTCGGCCCGGCTCCCCGCCGCAGCTTGCTGAAGACCTCCGCCGGCGTCGCCGGTCTGGCCGGTCTGGGCATGCTGCCGAGCCTGGCCCACGCGGGGCCGGCGGGTCCCTGGGCCGAGGCGCCGAAGAGCAAGGTCGACGGCGTCAGCTTCGTCGGCTGGCAGTACGGCGAGATCTACGCCAAGATCTCGAAGCAGTTCGAGGCCGACTGGGGCGTCAAGTTCAACCAGAACCTGTCCGGCTTCAACGAGTACTTCCAAAAGTTCAACACCACCTTCGCCGGCGGCGGCCAGGTCGATGCCGGCATGGGCTTTGCGGCCGAGCTGCGGACTTGGGCCGAGCAGGGAATCGTGGAGCCGTTGGACGGTCTGCCGGGCGTCGGCGAGTACGTCAAGGACTTCACCTCGGCGCAAAAGCAGATCTCCAGCTTCGACGGCAAGGTCTGGGCCCTGCCCTACTTCTCCACCGTCTGGGTCTGGAATTACTACGAGGACCTACTGGAGAAGGCCGGGATCGACAAGCCGTTTTCGACCTACGACGAGCTGATCGAGCATTGCGTCAAGGCGAAGAAGGACGGCATCGCCAAGTATCCGATCCTTTGGGTCGCCGGCGTTGGCCCCGAGCAACTGCCGGGAACCTGGTACAGCCTGACCTGGAACCGGGGCGGCAGCTTCTTCGACAAGCAGGGCAACCACCAATTGGGCCCGGGCTCGGTGGCGCGCGAGACCCTGAAATGGTGGTCCGAGACCTTCACCAAGCTCGACATCGCCGATCCGGAATCGCTCAAGGTCCAGTTCACCAGCTCGGCCAAGGCCTTCATGGCCGGCCACAACCTGTACCGCGGCCCCAACCATCACTATGGCCTGAACCTGATCAACGATCCCAGCCAGTCGCCGATCGCCGGCAAGGTGAAGGTGCATACCTTCCCGGGCGACGGTCGGACCATCGCCAACGGCGGCATCTACTTCATGAGCACCGCCTTCGGCGACAAGGAATGGGCCTGGAAGCTACTGCAGTACCTGGGTGGGCGCACCAAGGACGGGGAATACACCCAGGCCTATCGCCTGGCCAAGGACGCCATGCTGGGCGCCGGCTATCAGTCGGTGATGGACAGCAAGGATCTCTCGGCGACCTGGAGCAAGTGGGGTGACGTGCCGACCATCCTCGGCACCTGGGGCAAGGCGACCTTCCTGGGCGAGGTCGTGTCGTCCATGGTGAAGCCCTGGCATACACCCTGGAACGACATCATCAACGTCGAGCTGCAGAAGTCGCTGACTGGCCAGAAATCGCCGGACAAGGCTTGCGACGCGATCATCGCCGGCATCGACAAGGCGAAGCGCGAGATCTGATCGCGTGTTCGGATGTGGCTCGGAGCGCGCCCCGAGCCGAGCCCAACCCGCCGATACCCGACGGGGTTGCCCGGTGACCATTCGGTCGCCGGGCGGCGCCTGTCGGCCGCCACCGACCCCGGGCCGCTCCGGGCCTTGCTCGCGACGTGTGCCGCAGGCCGTCGCTTGCTCGCTGGAGACCTGGGTGGAGATCGAGCATGAGTAGCGAGAGCACCCGGTCGTGGCGTGGCCGCCATCGTTCCGGGCGGAAGACGGGGAAGGAGCTGTCCGCCGGCCGCCTGGCCGTGGTCATGAACCTTCCCTCCTTCGTCTTAATGGCGGTGGTTCTGTTCTTCCCCCTCTGCTACGCCGCCTATCTCTCTATTTCCAAGGTCAGGATCGGCCAACTGCGCCGGGGTTTTCCGTTTCCCTACTACGGCTGGGAGAACTACGTCAGGCTGTTCGAAGACGACCTTTTCCTGCATTCGCTGCAGAACACCTTCGTCTTCTCGATAATCGTGGTCGTGACCGAGGTCATCCTGGGCCTGGCGATCGCGCTCTTGATCAATCAACAGGGCATTTGGCTATCCCGCGTTAGCCGGGTGCTGGTCCTCTTGCCCTATGCCATCCCGCCGATCGCCAATGGCCTGATTTGGGTCTACATCTACAACTTCAAGCTGGGCTTCCTGAATCGGGTGCTCTTTCAACTGGGCCTGATCGAGGAATACATCAACTGGACCGGGGTGCCGGAGACCGCCCTGTACTCGCTCACCGTGCCCTATGTCTGGCGCACCCTGCCCTTCGCCATCCTGCTGTTCCACGCCGCCCTTCAGAGCTTGCCGCAAGAGCCCTACGAGGCGGCGAAGGTCGACGGCGCCAACGCCTGGCAGTGCTTCTGGCACATCACCCTGCCGATGATGCGGCCGATCATCGCCGTAGTGGTGATCTTGCGGACCTCGTTCGCCTTCCTCGTCTTCGACGAGGTGCTGGCCTTGACCCAGGGCGGGCCGGGCGACGCCACCTGGGTCGCCTCCTGGTTCGCCTACAAGAAATCGTTTGCCCCGCCCTTCAACATCGGGCTCGGCTCGGCTTCCGCATACGTCTTGGCGCTGCTGATCGCGATCATGGCGATCCTCTACCTCAAGTTCCTCTATCGACGGGTCGAATAGGGCCATGAGATCACGAACCGCAACCAGCCGCGTGCTGCTCTACCTAGCGAACATCGTCACCATATTCTTTCTGCTGTTTCCGATCTTCGCGGTCGTGCAGGGCTCGGTGATGTCGGAGAAGGTGCTGCATTCCGATATCACCGCCGTCGTTCCGCCGTCGTTCACGATGGAGAATTTCCTCCTCATCCTGACCCAGGGCGAGCACCGGGCGGAGACCGAGACCAGCATCACCTCCACCTACATGCCGGACAACATCCGGGCCTTCTATCGGGCCTTCGCGAACAGCACCATCATCGCCCTTTCGGTCACCGCCATCACCTTGCTGCTCGGTGCCTCGTCCGCCTACACCATCGCCAGGCTCCGCTTCCGATGGACGCTCTGGTTCCTGCAGGCCAACCTGGTGGCGCGCTTCGTGCCGATCATCGCCCTGATGATCCCGCTCTTCGTGTTGGGCCGGGAAACGAACATGCTGAACTCGCTCACCGGCGTCATCCTGGCGGAGGTGGGCTTCCTGCTGCCCTACGCGATCTTGATACTGGCGCCCTACTTCCAGAGCTTTCCGAGCGAATTGGAGGATGCGGCTCGGGTCGACGGCTGCACCCGCTTCAGTGCTTTCGTCAGGGTGATCCTACCGCTTTCGGCGCCGGGTCTGGCGGCCTGCGGCGTCATCATGTTCATCGTCTCCTGGCACGAGCTGCTGATCCCGCTGGTGGTCAATTCCAAGCTCGAATACATGACCTTGCCGATGGTTCTTTCCAGCCTGGTGAGCGACACGAACATCCTCTTCAACGTGATGATGGCCCTGGCACTTCTGACCCTGCTGCCGACGCTGGTCTTGGTGCTCGTGCTGCAGAAGTACGTCGTCCAAGGCCTGGCCACGGGCGCTGTCAAGGGTTAGGGCGCTTTCGAGATTGGCTGGGCGCCGCATTCGTGCGTGCGTCGCGTCTGCCCCGACCGGGCACCGGCCGGCCGGCTTTCAAGCGTGCAATCTCACGTTCTCCGGGTCGTAGAGGGCGCGGTTGGCGGCGGCGGTGACGGCCGTTTGCTCGACGCGCGCCGCAAGGCCGACGCGGGCGCCCGCGTCGGCCTTGATCGAGCCGCCGAAGAGAAATGGCGTCTGACCCCATTTCTCCCGGTTCCTTCGCCGCCAGCTGCACCCTGAACCACGAGACCGCGCCTTGCTGGCGACTTGCTCAGTCGCTCAGCGCCCCGACGACGGGGGCGTAGGTGGCCTGAAGGCGGCAGCGGGGGCAGTCGGCGTCGAGTGCCGCCTCCACGTCGGGGAGGCAGGCGTTGTCGCCGAAGCGCTCGGCCAGCGTCGATATCCGATACCTGCCGGTTCTGTCACACCGCGAGCAGCGCACATCGAGTATCTCGCGAGGCACATCCTGCAGGGTGGTGACGCCAGCGTCTCTCATATTGTGAATATGGGGACACTGGATCAAAACCTGCAGGAATTTGACGAAAACTTGAACCGGCTATATCCGACGACGCCGAAGCGGAGCAGAAATTGCCTCTGGCCCCTTTTTTCGGGCGCCTGGCCGACGGTGACAGTCAGGAGCCGCTGAGGCGAGTGTTGTCGGGGTCGTAGAGGGCCGGGTGGGCGGCGACCACGGCGCGGCGACGGCTGCCTAGGATCTCGATCTCGAGCTCGGTGCCGGGTGCCGGCGACCCCCGGTCCAGGACGCAAAGCGCGATCGACTTCTCGACCCGGTGGCCGTAGCCGGCCGAAAGCACCAGGCCGACCGCTTCCACACGATCGAAGACGGTCGAGAGGTAGACGGCGTCGGCCAGGGGCGGTGCTGTCGGCTCGTCGACGACGAGGGTGGCGAAGCCCGAGCCGGCGCTGGCCTCCAACTGCGCCAGCAGGGACTCACGGCCGACGAAGTCGCCCTTGTCGGCCTTGATCCAGCCGCCGAGGCCGCCCTCGACCATGGTGTAGTCGTTGGAGAGATCGGTCTTCCAGCCGCGGTAGGCCTTTTCGAGGCGGAGCGATTCCAGCGCCAGCATGCCGAAGTCGCGGATTTGGTGAGGTTCACCCGCCTGCCAGAGGCGCTGGTAGCCGTCGTGGGCATGTTTCGCCGGCAGGTGCAGCTCCCAGCCGAGCTCGCCCGTATAGGACACCCGGATCGCGTGGCCGTGGGCGCCACCGATCTCGACCGCCTGGTGCGAGAGCCAGGGGAAGGCGGCATCGGCGAGGTCGAGGCCGGTTGCCGCCGCCATCACCTGGCGCGACTTCGGCCCGGAAAGGATCAGGGCCGACCAGTGGCCGGTGACGTCGTCGACGCGGATCGCCGTCTCGTCGGGCAGATGCCGCAGCAGCCAATCGCGGTCGTGCCACTGGGCCGCAGCACCGCTCATCAGCCAGAACCGGTCTTCGGCAAAGCGCGTGACCGTCATCTCGCTCAAGATCTTGCCCTGAGGCGAGGCGAGGTAGGCGAGAGCGATCCGCCCGACCTTCGGCAGGCGACCGGTGATCAGGCGATCGAGCCAGTCGGCGGCGCCCGGGCCACTGACCTCGAAGCGGGAGAAGCCCGGCAGGTCCAGGATGCCGACATGCCGGGCGACATGGCGGCACTCGCGCCCCACCGCCTCGAACCAGTGCTGGCGCGCGTAAGAGGTCGCCGGGCCCCGCTCTTCGCCCCTTTCGGGGAACCAGTCGGCCCGCTCCCAGCCGCCATAGGCGCCGAACTCGGCGCCCTTGGCCCGCAAGGCCTCGTAGTTGGCCGAGGTCTTGGCCGGCCGGCCCGCCGGCCATTGCAGGCCCGGGAAATGGGTCGCGTATTCGTGCGAGTAGACCTCGATCGCCTTGGCCTCGGTGTAGGCTTGCGTCGCATGTTCGGTGAAGCGGCGCGGATCGACGGCCCAACAGTCGCCCTCGGTCTCGCCCTCGACGATCCAATCGGCCAAAACCTTGCCGGCGCCGCCGGCCTGGACGATGCCGAAGGTGAAGACGCCAGCCTCGAAGGCGTCCGGTACGCCGGGCATCGGCCCCAGAAGCGGGTTGCCGTCGGGCGTGTAGGGGATCGGGCCGTTGACGACGCGGGAGATGCCGACGCGGCTGAGGATCGGCACCCGGGCGCAGGCGTCCTCGATGTACCATTCCAGCCGCTCCAGGTCGTCGGGGAAGAGCTGGAAGGAAAAGTCGTCGGGCATCGGGTCCGCCGGCGTCGTCCAATAGGCGCGGCAATCCTTCTCGTAGGGGCCGAGCAAGAGCCCGTTCATCTCCTGGCGCAGGTAGTAGGAGCTGTCGGGGTCGCGCAAGAGCGGCAGCTTCCGGCTGCGGTCCGCCAGCTCAGGTATCGCCTCGGTGACGAGATACTGGTGTGAGAGGCTGACGCAGGGGATCTGGCGACCGAACATCTGGCCGACCTCGCGCGCCCGATAGCCGGCGGCGTTGACGACATATTGGCAGCGGACCTCGCCCATGGGGGTCTGGAGCACCCATTCGCCGCCCTGACGGCGGGCGCCTTCGACGGGACAGGCGCGGACGATCCTGGCGCCGAGATCGCGCGCGCCCTTGGCGAGCGCCTGGGTCAGCTGCGCCGGGTCGATGTCGCCGTCGGTCGGATCCCAGAGCCCGCCCTCGAGGTCATGGGTCTCGAGGAAGGGGTAGGCTTGGCGCAGCTCGGCCGCGGACATGATGGAAAGATTCAGGTCCATGTGCCGGCCCATGGCGGCGACATGGCAGAACTCCTGCATCCGCTCCGCGGTGTGGGCGAGGCGGATCGAGCCGGTAACGTGGTAGTTGATGGGATAGTCGACCTCGTCGGCCAACCGGGCGTAAAGCTCGGTCGAATAGCCCTGCAGCTTCATCAGCGTCCAGGAGGCGGAGAAGTTCGGGCAGTTGCCGGCGGCGTGCCAGGTCGAGCCGGCCGTCAGCTCGTTCTTCTCCAACAGCAAGCAGTCGGTCCAGCCGGCCCGTGCCAGGTGGTAGAGCACCGAGCAGCCGACGGCGCCGCCGCCGATCACCACGACGCGTGCCTGGCTCGGCAGGTCGGCCATGCCCGGGTCTCCTGGCTAAGCTCGCGAAACCTGCGCGGTACGTCGCGGCGGCCGGGGCGGCGCTAGGGCGTCGTTTCCTTCTGGCCGCCGAGCAGCTGGCGCAGGTGCTGGTTGACGTCGCCGGTATGGTGGCGGGCGGTCTTGCCCGTGGGCTGCAGCGCCTCGTCGTAGAAGAACGCCGGCAGCTCGTCGTCTTCCTCGGTGAAACCGGCCTGGCGGTTGAACTCCCACTCCAACTGCAGCGCCTCGCGGCCGAGGTCGGCCAGGAATGAGGCGTCGAAGTTGGTGCCATGTGCGCTGTTGAGGGCGTTGACGATGAGCTCGCCGTTGACGTTGGTCACCGAGCGCCCGAAGAGGCAGAGGCCGAGCGAGTCGGCGATGGCGCTGGCGACCTGGATCTCCAGGCTGGCCTCGGTCAGCTCTTCCGTCGACATCTCCGCACTCTTGTGGCCGGGAATGTTGCCGGTGGTGTGGTCGGCACCCTGGGCCGTCACCATCATCGAGATGCCGGTGACCTCGATGACGCGCGGGTCGTAGGCGCTGATGCCCTGCTTCTTGACCACCGGCACCCGGGCGACCTCGTAGTGCTCGCCGACCCGGGCCGTGCCCTGGGCCAGGATGCGGCCGCGCTCGTTGCCCTGGCGGATATCCTCCATCGCCGCCAGCATGAACTCGGGATCGTCGAACTGGCCCTCGCCGGCTTCCATCAGCACGCCCAACATGGCGCCGACCTCGATGGTGTCGACGCCGAGATCGTTGCAGACGTGGTTCACCCGGGCGACGTCATCGGGATCTTTCAGGCCGCAATTGCTGCCCAAAAGCCCGAGGGATTCGTACTCCAGCGGCGAGACCATCTCCTCGCCCTTCTCGTCGACATAGATGTTGGAGCATTGGATCAGGCAGCCCGGCATGCAGGCGTGCGTCGGCTCGCCGCCGCGCTCCAGCGTCCGTTCGCGGATATAGGTGCCGCCGAGCTTCAGGGGCTCGTCGCTGGTCTCGACCAGGCGGCCATCGGAGAAGTTGCGCGTCGGCAGCCCGCCCAACTGGTTGGTGAGGTCGGAGACCATCGCCGTGCCGTACTCGGCGAAGGCCTTGATCGCCGGGTCGGCGCGCAAGAGCTTGCCGTATTCGCGGACCCGGCCCATGACCTTCTTGCGGTCGTGGAAGGCGGGCATCTTGTGCATGTCGGCGACGATCGCCTTGACCTTCTTGGCGCCCATCACCGCGCCGACGCCACCGCGGGCGGCGATCCGGACCGGCCGGCCCTCGGGGTCGGGGAAGGAGATGCCGGAGATCAGGCCCTGGTATTCGCCGACCGGGCCGCACAGCGCCATGCTGATCTTGTCGCCGTACTTCTCGAACAACAGGGCGGCGGCCTCGATGTTGCCCTTGCCGAGGTAGGGGCTGGCGTCGTCGTAGCTGACTTCGCCGTCCTTGGTGATGCGGATCACCACCCAGTCGTCCGAGGCGCCGTTCAGCGTCAGGCCCGACATCTCCAACTGGCCGAGGGCGAAGGCGAAGGTGCCGCCGGCATTGGCTTCCTTGATGCCGCCGGTCAGCGGGCTCTTGCAGCCGACGCTGATGCGGTTGGCGTTGGAGAAGTTCGTGCCGGCGAGCGGCCCGGCGGAGAAGATCAGCGGGTTCTCGCCCGACAGCGGGTCGACCGTGGCCGCACCCGCCTCCAGCAGTGTCTTGGCGATGAAGTGTCGGCCGACGCGAATGCACGCCGCCCCTTCCATTTCCTCGGTCTCGACGGAGCGATCGTTGAGGTTGATGTGCAAGTATTTCCGCATGACGACATCGCCTTGTGCTCGAGGTTGACGAATACGCTCAGGACCGCCAGGCCCATTCGCACCCATGTTAGCACATCCGGCGGGCAGGCGAACGGTGGCGACCAGATTTCGGCCCGTGTCGGACCAGCCCAATAGGCGGTCGCGGCCGTCGCCACCGTCGACCGGGATCGCGCGACGTCTTTCGGCTCGAACCAGGTGCGGTTCCCGGGGGAGCTGCCGCACTTCGACCGTGGAA
>JASLMY010000083.1 GCA_030746295.1 Alphaproteobacteria bacterium
TCAGGCTGCAGGACGCGCCCGCCGACAGCCGCTTCACCCGGCCGACCGGGCTCTTCTCCGGCGGCGGCGGACTGCTCTCGACGATGGCCGACTACGTTCGCTTCTGCCAGCTGATGGAGAACAAGGGGGCGCTCGACGGCTATCGCCTGCTCGGCCGCAAGACGGTGGAGTACATGACCACCAACCATCTGCCGGGCGACCTGGCGGCGATGGGTCAGCCGAGCTTTTCGGAGACCTCGTTCGAAGGCATCGGCTTCGGCCTCGGCGTTTCGGTGATGCTCGATCCGGCGAAGGCGCAAGTCATCGGCAGCCCGGGCGAGTTTGCCTGGGGCGGCCTTGCCGGCACCGCCTTCTGGATCGACCCGGCCGAGGCCATGTTCGTCGTCTTGATGACCCAGGCGATGCCGTCCTCGGCCCTGCCCTTGCGGCGCCAGCTCCGTGTCCTGACCTATCAGGCGATCGTCGACTGACATGGCCGGCGCGTGAGCGGCGGCGGCGACAGCGGCGCAGACGAGACGAGAGCGAAGCGGCGGCCGCCGGTCGTCGGCATCCGGCCCTTCTGGGCGATCCTGCTGCTGCAGCTCGCCCTCGCCTATCTGCTGCTCGGGCTCTGGTTCACGCTGACCGGCACGGACGGCATCAACCGCTCCGGCAATGCGATCGGCGTCGACTTCATCCAGTATTACGCCGCGTCGGGCCTGGCGCTGGACGGCAATGCCGCCGGCGTCTACGACCGCGAGACGCTCTTCCAGGCGGAAAGGCAGGTGGTCGACGGCGAGGCCGGCAAGTGGCCCTGGTCTTATCCGCCGACCTTCCTGCTCGTGGTGCTGCCCCTGGCCAAGCTGCCCTATCTGGTGGCGCTCGGCCTCTGGCTCGGGGCGAGCTTGGCGCTCCTGCTCTGGGTCGGCTATCGGATGGCACCGCACCCGGCGACGCCGGCCCTGGTGCTGCTCTATCCCGCGGTCGGTAACTCGCTCTTCAGCGGCCAAAACGGTTGTCTCTCCGCGGCGTTGATCGGCGCCGGCCTGATGCTGGTCGAGCGCCGGCCTTGGCTCGCCGGCCTGCTGATCGGGCTCTTGAGCTACAAGCCCAATCTCGGCCTGCTGATCCCCTTGGCCCTGATCGCCGGCGGCCATTGGCGGGCCTTCGCGGGCGCCGCCATATCGACGCTCGCCTTCGCCGGCCTCAGCCTCGCCGTCTTCGGCTGGGCGCCGTGGCAGGGCTTCTTCGACAATCTGGGCTTTGTCGCCGAGATGATCGAGACGCGGGCGGCGACACTGGAGAACATGCCGACGCTCTTCGCGCTGGTCTATCTGGTGAAGGGGCCGTTGGCGCTTGCCTATGGGCTGCAGGCGGCCGGTACGATCGCCGCCGCCGTCTTCGTCCTCTGGCTCTGGCGCCGGCCGGCCCGCCTCGAGGTCAAGGCGGCGGGCCTTCTCTTGGCGCTGCCGCTCAGCGCGCCCTACTTTCAGTTCTATGACTTGGCGATGTTGGCGCTGGCCCTGCTGTGGCTGGCATTGGCGGCGCGCGAGGACGGCTGGCGGTCGGGCGAGCGGACCGTGTTGGGTTTGCTTTGGCTCACCCCGGTGCTGCTCTTGGCGCTCGCCATCTGGCTGAAGCTGCAGCTCTGGCCGCTGCTGCTGCTGGTGATGCTGGCACTCGTCGCGCGACGGGCGGCGACGTCTGGGAGGACCGTCGCTTCCCGGGTATGCTGAAGGCGACAACGAGAGAGGTCACGCATGGCATCCGCCTTCCCAAACCTCTTCAGCCCGCTGAAGGTCGGCAGCTACACGCTGAAGAACCGTATCATGAACACCGGTCACGCCGCCCACTTCCAGACCGGCGACGGCCTGCCGACCGAGCGCTATGTCGATTACGTCGCCGAGCGGGCCCGTGGCGGTGCCGGCATTATCGTCACCGGCCACACCGTGCCCCACTACGACGGCGACGCCTCGCTATCGCTCGCCAACTTCGACGACCGCATTACCGAGGTCTACAAGCGCTTCGCCGCGGCGACGCATGCCCACGACGTACCGATGCTGGCCCAGCTCGGCCACCGCGGCCGCCGGGTCGCCGATGCCGGCGCCTTCCTGCAACGGCCGAGCCTGGCGCCCTCGGCCGTGCCGGCGCCCGATTTCGCGAACCCACAGCTTGTGCCGCACGCGATGACCACGGGCGAGGTGGAGGGCGTGGTCGCCGAATTCGCCGCGGCCGCGGCACGCGTGGCTGAGGGCGAGATGGACGGCGTCGAGCTTTCCGTGGGCATGGACTACCTCTTCGCCAACTTCCTGAACGAAAAGGCCAACTTCCGGGACGACAAATACGGCGGCGCCAGCCTGGAAGAACGGATGACCTTCCTAGAGGAAGTCGTCGATGCGGTGCGCGGCGAATTGGGACCCGATCGCCTCGTCGGCATCCGCTTCTATGACGACCTGGTCGACTACAGTCTCGGGCTGGAGGACTACAAGCAGGTGGCAAGGCTGCTGGAGGCAGCGGGCCAGGTCGACTACTTCAACATGTGGCAGGGCATCGTGCCGAGCCTCAGGAGCGGCCGCGACCACTGGCCCTCGCACCACCGCGAGCCGGGCGCCTTCGCCCACCTGCCGGCCGGCCTCAAGCAAGCGGCCTCGCTGCCCGTCGTCGGTACCGGACGGATCGACAGCCCGGCGCTCGCCGAGCGGCTGGTGGCGGACGGCAAGGCCGACATCATCGGCATGGCCCGCGCCCTCATCGCCGACCCGCACTGGCCCAACAAGGCGCGCGATGGACAGACCGAGGACATCCGCACCTGCATCGCCTGCACCCAGAGCTGCGTCGGCCACATCTACGCCGGCATGGGTGTGGGCTGCATCTACAACCCGGTCACCGGGCGCGAGCGGGAATGGGCCGAGCTGCCGCCGGCCGAGACGGCCAGGAAAGTCGTGGTCATCGGCGGCGGCCCGGCGGGCATGGAGGCGGCCCGCACCGCCGCCAGCCGCGGCCACGAGGTGGTCCTGTTCGAGAAGGACCGGCGCCTCGGCGGCCAGGTCAAGTTGGTGATGCAGACCCCGGGGCGGGAGAGCTTCGAGGAGATCATCCTCTTCTTCGAGCGCCAGCTGGCCAAGCTCGGCGTCGAGCTGCGGCTCGGCCGGGAGGCGGGGCCCGAGGACATTTTGGCCGAGGCGCCCGACGCGGTGCTGATCGCCACCGGCTCGACGCCCTTCCGGCCCGACATCATCGGCGCGGACGAGCCCCATGTCCTGACCGCTCGCGAGGTGCTGCAGGGCAACGCCGAGATCGGCGCTTCTGTCTTGGTGGTCGACACGATCGGCCGGGCTGAGGCCCCCACCATCGCCGAGTATTTGGCCGAACGGGGCAAGGCGGTCGAGATCGTCACCGGCCTCGAATTCGTCGGCCGCGACATGCCGACGGTAGCCTGGCACTTCCACACCGAGAACTTGCTGAAGCAGGGCGTCAAGCTGACCCCCTTCACCGGCGTCTGGGAGGTAACGGCCGGCGCGGTCGAGGCCTACAACGTCGTCAGCTGGGAGCCGCGCACGATCGAGGGCGTCGACACCGTGGTCCTGGCCTCGGGCGGCCAGGCCGACGACGCCCTCTACCGGGCGCTCGACGGCAAGATCACCCACCTCCGCGCCATCGGCGACTGCTACCAACCCCGCGACATCGAGCTGGCGGTGGTCGACGGCCACCGCGCCGCCCGGGAGATCTGACGAGCGCGTATCGATACGGAAGGGAGGACGCGTTGAGCCGACTGCTAGACCAAACCGCCGTCGTCACCGGCGCCGGCAAGGGCATTGGCCGTGCCGTCGCGGCACGCCTGGCCGCCGACGGCGCACGTATCCTCGTCGCCGACATCGATGCCGACGCCGCCGAGGGGACGGTCGCCGACATAGCCGCCGCCGGCGGCACCGCGGTCGCGCAGTCGACCGACGTCAGGGAACGCCAATCGGTCGAGGCCGCGGTCGCCGAGGTAGTCCGGCGCTGGGGCCGGCTCGACATCGCCGTCGCCAATGCCGGTATCATGGACCGGGCGCCGTTCCTGGAGATGACGGACGACTTCTGGAACCGGGTCTTGGGCCTCAACCTCTACGGCGTCTTCGTCACCGGTCAGGCCGCGGCCCGGCAGATGGTGGCCCAGGGCGGCGGCGGCCGGATCGTCAACGTGGCCTCGAACTCGGGCATCTTCGGCGGCCGCGGGCGGGCCGCCTACGGCGCCAGCAAAGCCGGCATCATCAACCTGACCCAGAGCATGGCGATCGAGCTTGCCCGGCACGACATCCGGGTCAATGCCGTGGCGCCCGGCCCGACCAAGACCCGGCCCGAACAGGGCGATGAGCCGGGCCCGAGCGTGCTCGCGCGGATGCCGATGGCCCGCTTCGGCCGCCCGGAAGAGATCGCCCACGTCGCCGCTTTCTTGGCCTCCGAGGAGGCGAGTTTCATCACCGGCCACGTCTACGCCGCCGACGGCGGCTACACCATCGCCGGCATGATGGAGGGTTGAATAAAAAATGGGGTCAGACCCCATTAAAACGGCCCT
Source organism: Alphaproteobacteria bacterium (assembly GCA_030746295.1). Next base: position 4,538 of record JASLMY010000083.1, read on the forward strand.
TAACCTATTGGAATAAAACAAAAGAAATGGGGTCTGACCCCATTTAGCTGCGCAGCGAAGCAATCCAGAGTGAACGCCGAACACTGGATGGCTTCGTCGGCTTCGCCTTCTCGCGATGCCGATCGGAGGGTCCGGAGTAGTGGGCTCATGACGTCGACGAGCTTGGAACCCCATTAGACATAGCGGTTCGGCATCTCGGTCTTGCCGTGGTCCTTCTGGTGGAAGTAGTTGGCGGCGTAGAACTCAGCTATCAGGTCGGCATAGAGGGCCGGCTCGTATCTCGCCGGGTGCGCGTCGTCGATACAGGTCGGCAGCACCTCGATCGTCCGGTAGGCGTTGGGACTGTGGAAATAGGCCATCGAATAGCGGTCGGCCTCGCCCTCGACGATGACGCCGTGCGGCGTCGACAGAAAGCGATCGTTCGACATCCGCCGGATCAAATTGCCGATATTGACGAGGAAGGTGCCGGGCACCAGCGGCGGTGCCACCCACTCGCCCGACGGCAGCCGCACCGCCAGCCCCGGTACCTCGGAGCGGGCGAGAATGGTCATGAAGCTGTTGTCGGTATGCGGCCCGGTGCCGAAATCGTTGTCCACCAACTTGGTCGGCGGATAGTGCAGCAACCGCAGCGTGGCGTGGTTCTCGTCCGCAAACATCTCGTCCAGTCCATCCGCCGGCAGGCCCAGCGCAACTGCGAAGACCGGCAGCAAGCGCTGGCCCAGCGCGTGCACCGCCTCGAAATAGGCCATCACGCCCTCGCGAAAGCCGGGCAGGCCGTCCGGCCACTGGTTCCGGCCCCTGAGCGGCACGCCGGCGACGACGTCCGCGTGATCGGGGCCGCGATCGTGGGTGAGGAAGAAGGATTCGTTCTGGTTCGGCTTGGTCGCCTTGTGGACCGTGGAATGCGCCTGCGTACTGGTATTCATCGCCAGATAGCCGATGTTGTACTGGTCAAGGCTGAGCGCCAGCTTCTCGTCCAGCGGCAGGGCGTGGAAACGTCGCGACTGCGCGAAGGCGGCCTCGATCAACGCCTCGGGCACAGCGTGGTTCCGGATGTAGAGGAAGCCGACCCGCTCGCAGGCCTCGCGGACCTCGGCCGCCACCGCCGCCAGCGCGCCCGCCTCGCCGGCGAAGCAGGGGCCGAGATCGATGATCGGGATCTGGGCGATCGCCGCGGCCGGATCCTCCGGCGCATGTTGCTCGAACAAGTGCATGGTTCAGCCTCCTCGGCCTCCGATGTCACCCGATGGGCTCGCGTCGGTACGCAATTCTAACGCGAAACCCGCTACGTTCGTCACCAGGTGAAACGCCAATGCGAGGGGGCGACGCCGGCGACCGGGCTTTGGAAGGTGTAGACCTTGTCATCCAAGAGGTTGCCGAGATAGATGGTCTTCAGGTCGGGGCCGCCGAAGGCGATCGACGAGATACTCTTCATGACTTCGGTCTCGATCGCGTCCAAGTGCTCGCGGCCGAGCGAGCCCGCCTGAAAGACGGCCTCGATCTCGTCCAGCTTGGTGGGGTCGTTCTCCTCCAGGATCACGGTCTGGCGGCCGTCGGGGGCGACCCGGATCAGACGGTTCGAGACCACCGAGGTCATCCAGACGCCGCCGGCCTCGTCGAAGGCGAGGCCATCCGGATAGACGCCGGCACCGTATTCGGTGACGGTCTCGCGGGGGCCGAGCGCGCCGTCGGCGCCTATGGCAAAGCGCGAGGTGCGCCGGCCGAAGGTCTCGTTGACGTAGAGCCAGTCGCCCGAAGCGTCGACGATCGCCTCGTTGGTGTAGCCGAGGCCGTCGGCGACGATGCGCGCACCACGGTCGTTCACCAGCACGACGATGCCGTCGGCCACGTCCCGGCGATAGGCGAGCTGGCGCGGCTCGGACCAGGTGCTGACCGTGACCCAGACCCAGCCCCGACGGTCGACACCGACAAAGTTGGCCGGCGGCAAGCGGCGGCCATCGATCTCGGTCAGGAACGGCTCGGCGCTGCCGTCGCGGCGAAGCCGCCAGGCGCCACTGCCTTCTCCGTGCAGGTTGGCGAGCAGAAAATCGCCTTCCGCGCTGATGGCGAAGCCGTTGGTGGCGATATCTTGGCCCTCGGCGACGATGTCCTGCTGGCTGCCGTCGGCGGCGACGCGGGTGACGCCGCCCGACCAGTTCGAGACGTAGAAGTCGCCGCTGGCCGTGCAGAGAACGCATTCAGGGCGCGTCAGGCCTTGGCCGGCGAAGCCGAGGTCCGAGGGTTGGACGCGAAAGCCCGCAATGTCGCCGTTGCCGCTCATGTCCGGGTCTCCGTCCTGCCGTCGTTTCGCCGATCCGCCGATTATGGCCTGGGGCCACTGGCACCGAAAGGCCGGCCGGCTTGACCGGGGCCGAGCCCATGTCTCAAATGCCGGCCATCATGCGCCACGTTCTCTGGCCCCTCGCCGTCATGGCGACGATCCAACTTCTCGCCACCATGACCTTCCTGACCGTTCCGGTGCTGGCACCGGCGCTGGCCCAGGACATCGGTGTCGCGGCCAGCCGGATCGGCATCTACTCCGCCCTTGTCTTCGCCGGTGCGACGCTGATCAGTCTCGTCAGCGGGCCCCTGATCGGCCGCTACGGTGCGGTCCGCATGTGTCAGGTCGGCCTCTCGCTGGCGGCCGTCTCGCTGGCGGCGACGACGCTCGGCAGCCTGCCACTCATCCTGGTCTCGGCGGTCTTGCTCGGCATCGGCTACGGGCCGGCGACGCCGGCGGGCAGCCACGTGCTGGCCCGGGTAACGCCGGCCGAGATCCGCGGCATCGTCTTCTCCATCAAGCAGAGCGGCGTCCCCCTCGGCGGCGCCGTCGTCGGCCTGGCGGCGCCGCTGATCAGCGTCTGGGCCGGCTGGCAGGCGGCGGTCCTGGTGATCGCCTCCCTGGCCCTCTTTGCCGCCGTGGCGCTGCAGTCCGCCCGCGCCCGCCTCGACGACGACCGTCAGCCCGGCCTGCCCATCGCCAGCGATGCGATCTGGAGCTCGGTGGCACTCGTGGCCCGACAGACGGCACTCAGGCGCATCGCCTTCGCCTGCTTCGCCTTCGCCGGCGCCCAGCTCTGCCTCTTCGCGGTTTTGGTCGCCTATCTGGTGACCGAGGTCGGCCTCGACCACGTCGCCGCGGGTGCGGCCTACGCCACCATGCAGATCGCCGGTGTCGTCGCTCGCGTGATCTGGGGCTGGCTGGTCGACCGCCTGATGGCGGCCCGCGTGGCGCTCGGCCTGATCGGCTTCGGCAGCACCGTCTTCGTGCTGGCGACCTCGGCCATGACGCCGGAATGGCCCTATGGGGGCGTGCTTCTGGTCGCCGTCCTGCTGGGGGTCACGGTCTCGGGCTGGAACGGTATCGCGCTGGCCGAGGTCGCCCGAGTGGCCCCCGACCATGTCGGCATGGCCACCGCCGGCACCGTCGTCTTTACCTATTTCGGCATCGTCGTCGCGCCCTCCACCTTCAGCGCCGTAGTCGCGGCGACCGACGGCTACGACGCCGCCTACTGGGCCCTCGCCCTGCTGACGGCGCTCGCCGGTCTCATCCTGCTGCGCCGAGCGCCTGCCGCCTCCTGATCGTCTCGCGGTGCAGGATGTAGAGGCCACTGGCGATCACCACCACGGCACCCGCCAGCGTCCAGGCGTCGGGAACGTCGCCGAAAACGAGGTAGCCGAACAGGATGGCGAAGACGATCGAGGTGTACTTGAAGGGCGCGATTGCCCCCACCTCGCCCAGCCGGAAGGCCTGGGTCATGAAGATCTGTGCCGTGCCGCCGACGACGCCGAGGGCGATCAGCGGCAGCCAGTCGCCGGGCGCCGGCATCGTCCAGAAGAAAGGCAGTGCCGCGCCCGTCGCCAGGATGCAGACCACCGCGTGATAGAAGATGATTGCCGCGTTCGTGTCCGTCCGGCTCAAGTGGCGCACGAGGATCATCGCGACGGCCGAGCCGAGGGCGCCGATGAGCGGCAGCAGTGCCGCCAGGCCGAAGACGCCGGCGCCCGGGCGGGCGATCAAGAGGATCCCCAGAAAGCCGACACCGACCGCGGCCCAGCGCCGGGGCCCAACCCGCTCGCCCAGGAACGGGATCGACAACAGCGTCAGGAAGAGCGGCCCGGCGAAGGCGATCGCCACCGCGTCGGCCAGCGGCAGGTTGGCGAAGGCGAGAAAGAGGGCGCCCATCGAGACCAGGCCGACGGCCGAGCGGGCGAGCTGCAAGCCCGGCCGGCGGGTCTTGAGTTGGGACCAGCCGCCGCTGCGGTGCATCAGATAGGCGAGCGGTATCAGGGCGAAGACGCTGCGGAAGAACAACAGCTGCACGATCGAGTAGTCGGCACTCAGCCACTTCACCGTCGCGTCCATGCAGGCGAAGAGCACGACGGACAAGGCGATGTTGGCGATGGCCGCGCCCGAATCGGCGGGCCGCGCCGGAACGGCGACGACGGACATTGGAGGCTACTCCTGGAGAAAAGAAGACGCCCCGAGATATGGCGGCGTTCCGGCGGAACGACCAGCGTTCATTCCTCAGAGCAGCCTTGCGAAATACGCGGGGCCGGAACGCGTTCTCCGTAACCCGATCTTAATCTCTGCCGCGACCGCCCATCCAGCGCATGTTGGCGCACCCTCGAACCCGGCTCTTCCGGCGTCAGGCGTCCGGCGCGAAGCTGTCGGGTCGCGCCAAACACCAGGCCTGGGCGAAATCCGGCCGGTCGGTGCCATCGAGCAGCTCGCCCGGCGACAGGGGCTCGGGCAGGGACGCGGCCCGGCGCTCCTGGAAATGCCAGGGCCGGAAGTCGCTCGGGCTCGCCAAGCCGGCCGCGGCCACCACTTCGGCGAGCGTCTCCAGCGTGTTGTGATGGAAGTTTCGGACCCGGTCCGCCTTGTCGGCCACCACCAGGGCGCGCTGGCGCCAGCGGTCTTGGGTCGCCACGCCCACCGGACAGCGGTTGGTGTGGCAGCTTCGGGACTGGATGCAGCCGAGCGCGAACATGAAGCCGCGCGCCGCATTGCACCAGTCGGCGCCGAGACTGATCGTGCGGGCGATGTCGGCAGCGCTGATGATCTTGCCGCTGGCCCCGATCCGGATCTCGTCGCGAAGGCCGGTGCCGACCAGCGCATCCCGGACGAAGCGCAAGCCGTCGGCGAGCGGCGTGCCGATGTGGTCGGAGAATTCCAAGGGTGCTGCCCCGGTGCCGCCCTCGGCGCCGTCGACGACGATGAAGTCGGGCCGGATGCCGGTCTCCAGCATCGCCTTGCAGAGGGCCAGGAACTCGAAGCGATGGCCGATACAGAGCTTGAAGCCGACCGGCTTGCCCCCGGCCGCGTCGCGCAGCGTGGCGATGAAGCGCATCATCTCGATCGGCGTTGCGAAGGCGCCGTGCGCGGCCGGCGAGATGCAGTCGCGGCCCATCGGCAGCCGCCGGGCGGCGGCGATCTCGGGCGTCACCTTGGCACCCGGCAGAACGCCGCCGTGCCCCGGCTTGGCGCCCTGGGAGAGCTTGATCTCGACCATCCGAACCTGCTCGCGCGCGGCTTCTTCGGCGAACATCTCGGGGTCGAAGCCGCCGTCGTCGCGGCGGCAGCCGAAGTAGCCGGTGCCGATCTCCCAGATCAGGTCGCCGCCGAACTCGCGGTGATAGGCACTGATACCGCCCTCGCCTGTATCGTGGGCGAAGCCGCCTTGGCGGGCGCCGAGGTTGAGAGCGCGGACGGCGTTGGCGCTGAGCGAGCCGTAGCTCATCGCCGAGACGTTGAGGAGCGACGACGAATAGGGCTTGCTGCTGTCCGGGCCGCCGATCTCGACCCGAAACGGCATCTCGGCCACCGGTGCGGGCCGGATCGAGTGGTTGAGCCAGTGCGCGCCGTCGGCATAGAGGTCGTCGAGGGTGCCGAAGGGGGTGCGGTCGACCGTGCCTTTGGCCCGCTGGTAGACGAGGCTGCGCTGCTCGCGGTCAAACGGCGCCGCGTCCTGGTCGCTCTCGATCAGGTATTGGCGGATCTCCGGCCGGATGCCCTCGAAGAGCCAACGCATGTGGGCCAGGATCGGATAATTGCGCAACAAGCTGTGCGGCCGCTGCACCAGGTCCCAAACGCCGATAGCAGCCAGCGGCGCCAACGGCAGGAGCGGCCAGAGGAAATGCCGGCTCACCACGGCGCCGAGGATCAGCGACCCCAACGTCAAGGCGAGCGTCAAGGCGAAGGTCGCGTATCTGAGCATGGCGCCCCTGTCGGCCGAGCGATCGGTATTCGGGGCGGACTGTAACACCTTCCGCCCCGCCCAGGGCCCGCGCTCGCCGATCTTTGACTAGAAAAACGGCTTCGGCTCGGGCATACAAAGCCTTCCCGCCTTGGCTTCTCCAGGCGCCATCACTCCCGACGAACGAGGCAAGCGATGCGTGATCTGCAACTTCCCGGCCGTTCCACCATGCACGGCGTCAACGGCATGGCCGCGACCTCGCATCCGCTGTCGACGCTGGCCGCGATCGACGTCCTGCGCGAGGGTGGCAACGCGGTCGATGCCGCGGTCACGGCCTGTGCCGTGCAATGCGTCGTCGAGCCGATGTCGACCGGGATCGGCGGCGACTGCTTCGTCCTCTACGTCAAGGGCGGCGAAGGCGAGGTCAAGGGCCTGAACGGCTCCGGCTGGGCGCCCAAGGGACTGAATGCCGACTGGCTGTTGGAGCAGGGCATCGACAGCATCGAGGCGACGACACCGCACGCGGTGACGGTGCCGGGCGCCATCGACGCCTGGGAGACGACGCTGGCCGACCACGGCACCTGGGGCCTCGACAAGGTCTTGCAGCCGGCGATCCGTTACGCCGAGGACGGCTGGGCGGTGACGCCGCGGGTCGCCGTCGATTGGCAGCGGGGCGAGGAAAAGCTTCACCTCGACGAGGCGGCCCGCGAGCAGTACCTCGTCGACGGCCGCGCCCCCCGGGTCGGCGAGCGCTTCCACCTGCCCAAGCTCGCCAAGGCGCTTCGCACCATCGCCGAGGAGGGTCGCCAGGGCTTTTACGAGGGCTGGGTCGCCGAGGACCTGGTCGCCTGCCTGCAGGCCAAAGGCGGGCGCCATGCCCTCGACGACTTCGCCGAGCAGCGATGCGAGTACGTCGAGCCGATCTCGACCCGCTACGGCGACCACGACATCTTCCAGATCCCGCCCAACGGGCAAGGCATCACCGCGCTGATGATGTTGAACATCCTTTCCGGCTACGACCTCGCCCGCCTCGACCCGGTCGGTGTCGAGCGCCTGCACCTGGAGGTCGAGGCGGCGCGCCTCGCCTATCAGGCCCGCGACGTCCATGTCGCCGACCAGCGTTATGCCCAAGTTCCGGTCGGCCAAATGCTGTCGGCCGAGTTCGCCGACGAGCTACGCGCCAAGATCTCTCCGGACCGGGCCATGGCGGTGGAGGAGGGCTATACCGGTCCCGTCTATCGCGACACGGTCTACCTCACGGTGGTCGACAAGGACCGCAACACCTGCTCCTTCATCAACTCACTCTTTTTCGGCTTCGGCTCGGGCATCGTCGGGCCCGAGTCCGGTATCATGCTGCAGAACCGCGGCTCAGGCTTTCGGGTCGAGCCGGGGCACGCCAACTGCATAGCGCCCCGCAAGCGGCCGATGCACACGATCATTCCCGGCATGTGCATGAAGGATGGCCGCGTCGCCTGTTCCTACGGCGTCATGGGTGGCGGCTTCCAGCCCACCGGGCATACCCACGTTCTGACCAACATGATCGACTTCGGCATGGACCCGCAGGAGGCGCTGGATTGTCCCCGGGTCTTCCACATCGAGGGCCGGGTCGACGTCGAGCGCGGCCTGGGCGAGGACGTCATGGACGGCCTGGCCGCCCTGGGGCACGAGGTCGGACGGCCCGAGATGCCGTGGGGCGGCGGCCAGATCATCGCCGTCGATTGGGAGAACGGCACGCTTGCCGGCGGCTCGGAGCCGCGCAAGGACGGCTGCGCGCTGGGCTACTGACGCCCCAGATGGCGACAGATCCGGCCGGTGGCCTCAGACCGATTTGACCTGCGCCAGCAGCGCCAGGAAGAGGGCGCTGTCGGGCTCGGCGATCGCTTCGGCGACGGTGAAATGGTTGGTGCCATCGACCACCATCAGCTCGGTCTCGCAGCCGGCGCCGCGGCAAGCTTCGGCGTAGTCGATGCTCTGCTGCCGCCAGCCCTCGGGCTCGTCGCCGCCGACCGCGACCAGGACCGGCACCGGCCGGCGCGGCGGCTGGCTCACGCAGTCGTTGCGGGCCGCCGTCTCGGCGTCCAGACGGACGTCCTCGTTGACCGAGATCCGCATCACGGCGGCCGGCTCGTAGATGCCCGAGATGCAGGCCGCACCCTTGATCAGGTCGGCCGGTAGGCCGTCCGCTTCCCAATCGTGGTTCATCAGCATCGCCGCCATGTGGGCACCCGCCGAATGGCCGGCGACGAAGATCCTGTCGGGATCGGCACTGAACTGCGCCGCCGCGCCATAGAGGTGGGCGATGGCGCGGCGCGCCTCGAGAACGATCTCGTCGAGCGTCACCGCCGGACAGAGGTCATAGTTCAGGTTGACCACCAGAACGCCGGCACCGCCCAGCTGTGATCCGACTTGTCGAGAAGCCGCCAGTAGCCACCGTGAATGAAGACCACCATGGGTGCCGGATGGCCCAGCTGGTCGATCGCGGGCGCGTGGACGTCGTAGGTTTCGAGCTCGCCCGGCCCGTAGCGCAGGTCGTACCAACCCTTGATCCGGCGCCGCGCCGCCTTCGCCCGCTTCTGATATTCGGCCCGCCGATCCATGGCGTCCGGCACCGCCACGCGCGGGTTGAAATGCGCTTCCATGGTCTCGTCGTCGACGCTACGCCAGTCGAAACCCATCACCCTCGCCTCGCTGCCTCGCTGCCGTCCCACGCCACATAGCACGATTCAGATAGCGAAAAAACGACCGCCTGCCGGACGCGGCCCGACGGCGGAGAGAGGCTCAGATGACGAGGCCCCGGAAGTCGGCTGGGCCGATGACGGCGACGCCCTGAGCCAGGGCATCATGGTAGCGGTCGAGGCCCCGTTGGTGGGCTACCGTGCCGTCGCGCGGCGATTCGGGCATCACTTCTTGGGCCAGGTGTTGCGCCAGGAAGGCGCTGGAGGCCGTCGCCAACGTCGGCCTGCCGGCGGAGGCGACGGCGTCGCCTTGCCTCGGCCGCGACGGCTCGGCGCGAGGCCCGGGACGGGATTGGGGCTCCGGCTCCGGATTTCGCAACCGGCGCGTGGTCTCGGCTTGGATTCGCCGCAGCCGTCCGCTCGGGTCGAGGGCGGCCTTGGACCGGCGCGGCGACGGCGCGAGCTCCGGCGCGGGTGCGCGATCGATATCGAGACGGCGCGGCGCCCGGGCGATGCCCAGCGGCGCCGATGCCAAGCCAACGATGGACGCCGTCGCGCTCAATTCGGTGCTCGATCCTCGGAGTTCCGACGCGTGGTACGACAGATACCGTTCATATTTCCTTAATTCGAGACCCGACCCGAACGCCTCTCTACGTGGCTAGCCGAGAGGTGCGGTGACTTCGCGTCGAAAACGAAAATCCTGCCGCCATAGGGCTTGCCGCAAAGCCATCCATCTTTGAGCTAGCGTCCTCTGATATTTCGGCTAATCCGCGTGGATATTTTCCATATGTTAAGAGTTGGCGCCGTAACGTTGGTCGATCGGGCGCGCAGAAACTCGGTGCCCCGCTGTATTGAACACGCTGTTAGAGTCGACGATCCTGCAAAACGCGATGATCGGGCAATCGGAACAAAGCTTCACAGAGCTGGGCGCGTTGGACGCCCAGTGTCTCGGCCGCCTCATCGCGGCGACGGGCGCGTTCGTCTACGACCTCGACCTCGCCACAGATCGTATCGCTTGGCCGACCGGCATCCCGCCGGTGCTCGGCATCGAGGATGCCGGCGCGCTGGCGACGGCTGCGGCCTTTCTCTCCCATGTCGCCCCCGACGATCTGCCGGTGCGCAAGCTCGCCCTAGAGGCACACCTGAACGACAACGAGCCCTATAGCTGCACCTACAAGTTCCGCCGCCCCGACGGCGGCAGCGAATGGCTGCATGAGACCGGCCTTGCGGTCCGCGACGACGACGACCGGCCCGTCCGCTTCCTGGGCCAGCTACACATCGTGACGGCGGAAAGATCGCGGCAGCAACATCTGGAGCAACTCGCCTATTTCGATCCCTTGACCGGCCACCTGAACCGCACGCGGGTCAGCGAGGTCTTGCGGGAATCGATCGAGGACAGCATCGCCCACGACGTCCAGTGCGGTTTCCTGATCGTCAACATCGACAACCTGGGGCTCGTCAACGAGGCGCATGGCTTCACGGTCGCAGACGAGGTGATCAAGGGTCTGTCGCGTTGCATCGAGCGTCAGTTGCGTGAGGGCGACCTGATCGCGCGGATCGGCGGCAACCAGTTCGGCGTCGTGTTGCCCGAGAGCGGCCCCGGCGCCATGGCCGGCGTCGCCGAGAGTATCCTGAGCGCGGTCAGGGCCTCGATCTTCCAGACCACGGCCGGTCCCATCGCCATAACCGTCTCGCTCGGCGGCGTCACGATCCCCGACTGGGCGAAGACCGTGGCCAACGTCTTCGGCCATGCGGAAGAGGCCTTGAGCCAGGCCAAGCAAGCGGGCCGCGATTGCTTCGTCGAGCACAACATTTCCAGCGACCGAATGGCCCAGCGCCGCCGCACCATGGCGACCGGCGACAAGGTGGTCGCCGCCCTGAAGGACCGCCGCTTGAAACTGGCCTTCCAACCGATCGTCGCGGCCGCGACCGGCGAGACCGTGATGCACGAATGTCTGGTCCGCATGATCGGCGATGGCGGCGAAGTCTTGCCGGCCGGCCAGTTCATGTCGGTGGTGGAGCACCTGGGGCTGGTGCGGCTGGTGGACCGGCGCTGCATGGAGCTGGCGATCAAGGAGCTGAACGCCTGTCCCGATCTCAATCTGACCGTGAACATCTCCGGCATGACGGCGACGGACAGCAACTCGCTGGCCAACCTCTACGCTCTTCTCAAGGCCAATGCCGGCGTCGCCGAGCGGCTGACCCTCGAAATCACCGAGACCGTGGCGATGCAGGACATCCGGGAGTCGGCCTGGTTCATCTTTAATTTCCGCGAGCTCGGCTGCGGCGTCGCGCTCGACGACTTCGGCGCCGGCTATACCTCGTTCCGCCATCTGCAGAACCTCGCCGTCGACATGGTGAAGATCGACGGTCAGTTCGTCCGCAACGTAGCGACCGACCCCGACAACCAGCTTTTCGTCAGGACGCTGTTGGAATTGGCGCACGGCTTCGGCCTGAAGACGGTGGCGGAATGCGTCGAGATCGAGCCCGATGCCGAGGCATTGCGCCGGCGACGGGTCGACTATCTGCAAGGCTATCTCTACGGCAAGCCGACGCTGGAGCCGCCCTGGCGCAAGCGCCCCGCCGCCGCCCCTCTCGCCACTGCCGAAAAGGTGGCCTGAGGCGGGCCCACCGCCAGCCAACGCCGTCTTCGGGCGCGGCCCTCCGACGACGGAATCACTCCTCGCCGGCCAGGCGATCGAGATGGTGGCGCATTTCCTCCAGCTGTCGACGCAGCTCGGCCAATTCGGCCGCGCCCTCCGCCTCGCTCTCCGACTTGCCGGCCGCCGGCTTCGATTTGGGCTTTGGCTTCGGCTCGGCGGCCGCTTCGGCGCCTGGTTTCTTGGCCGCGCCCGCCGGCGGCTGGAACATCGTCATCGCCTGCTCGAACATGGCCATGTTTTGCCGGCCCATATCCTCGATCTGGCGAAACGGGAACATGCCGCCGAAGCTCTCCGTCATGTAGCGGCGCATCTGCTCCTGGTTGCGGGCGAAGGCCTCCATGCTCATCTCCAGGTAGCCCGGCAGCATCGACTGCAGACTGTCGCCGTAGAAGCCGATCAGCTGGCGCAGGAAGCTCAAGGGCAACAGGTGTTGGCCCTTGCTCTCCTGATCGAAGATGATCTGGGTCAGCACCGAGCGGGTGATGTCCTCGCCGGTCTTGGCGTCGGTGACGACGAACTCGATGCCGTCCTTGACCATCTCGGCCAGGTGATCGAGCGTCACATAGCTGCTGGTGGCGGTATTGTAGAGCCGGCGGTTGGCGTACTTCTTGATTCTAACCGGCGTGTCATCGGGCGTGGCTGCCTTCGCCAAGTCGTCACCCCCATCTGAAATCTGCCCTCGCGGGGCGGTGGGCGGCCTCGTCGCGGCGCTACTATCGCCCCGTTTTTCCGCGCTGCGCAAGCCAAATGTTGCAGTGCGCAAGGAGGACGATCGACCGCTCCGCCTAGCGGCCCGCCGGGGCTCGGCCTATAGTCGCCTGCATGAGGGATGGCGACGCGGACACGGCGGCGTTAGCCGAGCGCTATCTGGATTTCTGGGAGCGGTGGGTGCAGGCGGCCACCGAGACCGCGGCCGAAAGCTGGCGCTTCGATGCTCGGGCGGCGATGGTCAGCGCGGCCCGGCTAGGCGCCGTCGGCGGGCACGCCCCGGGGGCCTCATCCGATGACCCCGACGAAACCCGGACCTGAGGCGCCGGCACGGCTCGGGCCCCGGCCGCTGGCGCTGCATCTGGCCCAAGCGATGGCGAGCGGCCTCGGCGCCTTGGCGGCACTGCCGGCAATGCGGGCCGGCACCATGCCCTGGCCAGCGGCCGCCGCCGACGAGGCGGCAGCGCTGGCGCAAGACCTGGCCCAGGCCAACCCGGACGCCCTTTTCACCGCCACCGCGGCGGCTCAGGGACGGCGCCTGGAAGAGATGCTGGCCGGCATTCGCACCTATCAGAGCCACCCCTATCGCCGCGACCTGCCGGCGCCGGCGGTGCTCTGGTGCGAGGGCACGACGAAGCTCCTCGACTACGGTGGCGACGGACCCCCGGCCCTCTTTGTCCCGTCGCTGATCAACCGCTACTACGTCCTCGACCTGACGGCGGAGCGGAGCCTCTTGCGGTGGCTCGCCGAGCGCGGCGTCCGGGCGCTGGTGGTCGACTGGGATGCGCCCGGCGTGGCGGAGCGGGGCTTCGACCTCGACGCCTATATCGCCGGGCGGCTGGGGCGCCTGCTGGACGCGGTGCTGGAGCGGACCGGCACGCGGCCGGTGTTGGTCGGCTACTGCCTCGGCGGCAATCTGGCCCTCGGCCTGGCGAGCTTGCGCCAGGCCGACCTCGCCGCCCTCGCGCTTCTGGCGACTCCCTGGAACTTCCACGCCGGCCTCGGCGCCCAGGCCCAGCTCCTGGGCCTGATGGAAGCGGGCCTGGAGGGCCTGTTGCAAGGCTTCGGCGAGCTGCCGGTGGACGTCCTCCAGGCCCTCTTCGCCTGGCTCGACCCCAACCTCGCGGCGCGTAAGTTTCGCCGCTTCCAGCGGCTCGTACCGGACAGCCGCGCGGCCCGGCTCTTCGTCGCCCTCGAAGACTGGCTCAACGACGGCGTCCCCTTGGCACCCCAGGTGGCCCGGGCTTGCCTCGTCGACTGGTATGGCCGGAACCGGCCGATGCAGGGCGGCTGGCAGCTGGGCGGCCGTCCGGTGCGGCCGGAAAGCCTCGAGCTGCCGACCCTGTTGGCGATACCCGGTCGGGACCGGATCGTGCCGCCGCCTTCCGCCGCCGCGCTTCAAACGGTCATGGCCCATGCCCAGGTGCTGACGCCGACCGCGGGCCACATCGGCATGATGGTCGGCGGCGGCGCCCAGACCGGCCTCTGGCAGCCCCTGTTGGCGTGGCTGCAATCGCTTGCCAAGTGACGCCCCACGACCATATTGTGTTGCAGTGCACAATTTCACCGTGCCGCGCCGTCGAAGAGGATTTTCCGCCATGACCGAGATCGTAATCGCCAGT
>JASLMY010000084.1 GCA_030746295.1 Alphaproteobacteria bacterium
TGGTCTGCGCGAGGCGCGTTACGAAGATCGGGTGCTGGGGCTCCGAGAGCTGGCCGGCATGGGGCTGGTCTGGGCGGTCGACGGACGCATCATCCCGCCCATCCGCGCCGGCGACCCGGGCGAACCGATGCTGCGTATGAAGCTCGGTCGGACACAGCTGTTGTCCTGGGTCAACGAAACCGTTTTCGACCACCCTATGCACCTGCATGGACATTCGTTCCACCTTCTGGCGCGGAATGGCCGTGCGCTCGATGAACCGCTGATCATGGACACGGTTTTGATCCCGCCCCGGCAATCCGTCGAGGTGGCGTTCGTCGCGGACAACCCGGGCGATTGGGCACTCCACTGCCACGTCCTGGAGCACGCGTCAGCCGGCATGATGGGATATGTTCGGATCGAATAGCTCGACCCAGGGGATGCGACGACATATCGCATTGATGTAATCGCACCGGGACACGATCGCCGATGCAGACTGGCAGCGAGACAACTCTGCCCCCTCCGCCTCTAAGAGGGGAGGGTCGGGGTGAGGGGATGGTCGGAAAACTGGTCGACGACCCGATCCCCAGATACCCTCCTCACCCGGCCTCTCCCCGCCGATCGACGACGGGAGAGGAGTCTTCGAAGGTCCAGACCGAACACATGGGTGACGGATCAGCCCGATGACATGGGTAACAGGTCGCCCGCTATTCTCCCAGCGCGACGGCGCGGAGCGCCTTCGCCGCCGTCTCGACGTCCTCGCGGCTGATGTCGATATGGGTGACGGCGCGCATCGTCGTCGGGCCGGTGGCGCCGATCCGCACACCGTGCCCCAAAAGCCGTTCGTGGACCTGGGCTGCCGTCATGTTCGTGCCGGAGACGTCGATGTAGACCATGTTGGTGTCGGTCTCGTCGTAGACCAGCTCCAGCCCGTCGATCTCGGCCACCTGGTTGGCGAGATGCCGGGCGTTCTCATGGTCCTCGGCCAGACGCTCGACGTGGTTCTCGAGCGCGTAGACGCCGGCGGCGGCGACGATGCCGGCTTGGCGCATGGCGCCGCCCAACTGCTGCTTATAGAACCAGGCGTCCTCGACGAAAGCCTTGCTGCCGACGAGGACGCCACCGACCGGGCAGCCGAGGCCCTTGGAGAGGTCGATCCAAGCGCTGTCGAAGCAGGCGCCGTAGTCCTTGGCCGGCGTGCCCGAAGCGACGACGGCATTGAGGAGGCGCGCGCCGTCCAGATGCGTCACAAGGCCGTGCTCGTGCGCGACGTCTGTAACCGCACGGACTTTCTCGATCGGCCAGACGGCACCGCCGCCGGAATTCGCCGTGTTCTCCACCTCGAGGACACGGCTGCGCGGAGCGTGCCGGCGCCCCTTGGGCGCGATCGCGGCGCGCACCTGGTCCGCCGTGAAGATGCCGCGAACGCCGTCCAAGGGCCGCGTACAACAAGACGACAGCGCCGCCGGGCCGCCCGATTCCGAGTTCAGGGGATGTGCCGTCCGATCGAGGATGATCTCGTCGCCCGGCTTGCAATGGACCCGAAAGGCGACCTGGTTGCACATCGTGCCCGATGGCATGAAGACCGCGGCCTCATGGCCCATCATCTCTGCCGTCATCTCGCAGAGCCGGTTGACCGAGGGGTCCTCGAAGGCCTGCTCGTTGCCGACCTCGGCCTCGGCGATGGCCTTGCGCATCCCCGGCGTCGGCAGACTGAGCGTGTCGCTGTAAAGGTCGACGGCGATTGCGGTCATGTTTCTCTCCCCTTGGTCCTCAGAGTGTCGGCAGGCTGAGCGGCACCAGCTCGTCGTGGTCGCGGCCGGCGTAGTCGATCTCCGGCACCCGCGCTTCGGCCCGGCGCTGCGCCTCCGTCACCTTCGCCGCCGCGCCGGCATGGTCGAGCGTCAACACCTCGCCGCCGGCGACGACCTGCTCGCCGCCGACATAGACGTCGCTGACGGCCCGCTCGGCGGCGGCGTAGACCAGGCTTCGAAGCGGGTCGCGGAGCGGCTGCATCGCCGGGTGGCGGGCGTCGATCAGCACGATATCGGCCTTGGCCCCCGGCGCCAGGCGGCCAATGTCGTCGCGTTGGAGGATGTTGGCGCCGCCGATGGTGGCGGCGTGGAGGGCATCGCCGGTGCCGAGCACGGCGACATCCTCGGCCGCCACCCGCGACAGCGTCGCCGCCGTCCGAAGCTCCTCCAGGAAATTATGCGGGAAGGTATCGGTGCCGAGGCCGACGTTGATGCCGGCCTTGGCGTAGTCACCGAAGTTCTGCAGCAGAATGCCGCGGCGGACGAAGACGGTCGGGCAATGCGCCACCGAGGTGCCGGTCTCGACCAGGATGTCGCGGTCGCGCCGCGTCGGCCAGCGGACCCAGGAGTGGTGGTCGACGAAGATGCAGTGGGCGACGGTGGCGCCAGGGCCCAAGAAACCGATCTTCTCCAGCCACTGGATGGGGGTGATGCCGTGGCGCCGCGTCATCTCGTTGAACTCGACGACGCTCTGCGAGGCGTGGATCTGCAACGACAGATTGCGTTCCTTGGCGACGGCGGCGGAATCCCGCAACAGCTCTTCGGTGCAGGTATCGATCTGGCTCGGCGTCAGCATGCCGTCGAGCCGCCCAGACGGATCCTGGCGGGCCCGCTCGATCAGCGACAGCGCGGCATCGAAGGCCTCGCGACCCGCCTTCTCGTCCCATTCGTATTCGACCGTATAGCCATTGGCGGTGAACCAGCGGGCCGAACGGTACATCGGCGCCAAGACGCCCCTGAGGCCGCTCCTCGCCATCAGCTCGATCCAGCCGTCCCAGGGTACGGAGAGATCAACCAGGGTCGTGACGCCACTCTTCAACAGCTCCGCATAGGCGAGTTCGGCGCAGGCGGCGGTGCCCTCGGCATCGGGGCGGAAGGCCGGCATATATTCGTAGAGCCCGCTCATGCCCAGACGGCGGCTCCCCATCTCGTCGGTGACGCCCTTGTTCATGGGCTCCGACATTGGGTGCGAGTGGACGTTGACGAGGCCGGGCATGACGACGAGGTCGCGGCCATCGATCTCGTTGTCGACTTCGCCCTCGTAGGCCGGCCCGACATGGACGATCTCCTCGCCAAGGAAGGCGACGTCGGCACCGCGCAAGAAGCCGTGTCGGGCCGCACCTTCGTCCCAGGCGACGACCCAATCGGCGTTGCGGATGCAGGTGGTGTCGCTCATCGCGTTTTCCTCGACCGATGACAGGAACTCGAAACGGTGACAGGGGCGGACGAAACCGTCAAACGACGCGGTGGAGGAAGTCCTCGCTGTCCTTCAGGCGGCGGCTGTTCTCCACGGCGATGCCGATGCTGCGTCCGATCGTCTCGGGCGTCAGCCAAGCGACATGGGGCATCAGCACGACGTTGTCGAGCTGCAACAGCGGATTGTCTGCCGCCACCGGCTCGGCGGCGAAGGTGTCGAGGCCGGCCGCCAACAACGGCCCGCTCCGCAAGGCGTCGACCAGGGCCGCCTCGTCGACGAGGCCGCCGCGCGCCGCGTTGATCAGGACCGCGCCCCGCTTCATCGAGCCGAGCGCCTGGGCGTTGATCATCCGATCGGTCTCGTCGGTCAGCGGCACGTGCAGCGAGACGATGTCGGCCTCGGCCAGGAGTGCTGGCAGGTCGCGCCATTCCGCCTCGGCATCGGGCACCGGGGCGATATCGGTGTAGAGCACCTTGGCCCCGATCGCCTTCACTACCGGGGCGATGCGGCGGCCGACGGCACCATAGCCGACCAGGCCGACGGTGCGCCCGGCAATCTCGCCGACCCGGTCGAAATCCGCCGGCTCCAGCGCCCAACCACGGCCGGCCCGGGTCTGGGCATCGAAGGCAACGGCGCGCCTGAGCGCGGCCAGCATCAGCATCACGGTCACCTCGGCAACGGCCTGGGAGTTGGTGCCCGGCATGTTGCAGACGGCGATGTCCCGGGCCTTTGCCGCTTCCAGGTCGATGGTGTTGACGCCGATGCCGACCTTCTGGATGAGCCTGAGCTTCGGCGCCTTGGCAATGACCTCGGCGGTCGCCGGCTTCAGCACGTGCCAAAGCACGTCAGCCTCTTCCAAGAGACTGTAGAGCCGCTCTTCGTCCGCCTCGGGGCAGGAGTCGACGGAGAGCCAGTCGCTCTCCGCCGCCTTCAGTTGGGCCTCGATGCCGGGGCTGACGTCGTAGTGGAAGATCGCCTTCATCGCCGTCCTCTCTTTCAGGCGCCCTTGGCCGGCAGCAGGACGCCGGGATTGAGGATACCGCTGGGGTCGAGCCGGTCCTTGGCGCCGGCCAGCGCCTCGAAGAAGGTCTCGGGCATCTGTCGGCTGTACCAAGGCATATGCTCGCGTCCGATGGCGTGGTGATGCGTCACCGTGCCGCCGTGCTCGATCACGGCATCCAGCGCCTTGGCCTTGATGTGGCGCCACTGCTCGGTCAAGGCGCCGTGCCGGCCGCGTCCCTGGAAAGTGAAATAGGGCGCCGGTCCGTCTGGATAGCAGTGCGTGAAACGGCAGGAGACGGTGCCGGGCCGCCCGGTCGCCTCTTCGATCGCCGCTTCGGCCGCCGCCTTCATGTTCTCGTAGAAGGCGGGGAAGCGCTCCCAGGTGATCGAGGTCTCGAAGGTATCGCCGACGATGCCCATGCTCATGGTCATGGTCTTGAAATGCGGCATCCGGATAAAGGCGGTGCGCCAAGCGCCGGCGGCCCCGCCGCGATGGCCCTCGCCGCTTTTCGCCGCCCCCTCGTCCCAGTGGCCGCCGAGGTCCCGGGCGATCTCGAGGGCCCGGTTCATCCAGGCGTCGACCGGGTGGTCGGCGCTCTCGAAGGCGAGCACGACCACGGTTTGCTTACCGTCGCCAAAGCCGTTGTTCTGTGCCTCAGCCGGATCCAAGAGACGGACGTTGGCGGGGTAGAGGCCCGCCTGGCAGATGATCCTGACCGCGTCGACGGCGTTGGCGAAATCGTCGAACAGCACCGCCGTCCCGGCCCGTTGGGTCGGCCGGTCCTGCAGCCTGAGCCAAGACTCGGTGATGATGCCAAGGGCCCCTTCCGAGCCGATCATCATCCGGTCGGGGCTGGGCCCGGCACCGGAGCCCGGCAGGCGGCGGCTCTCCATCGTGCCGGTGGGCGTCACCGTGCGCAGGCTTTCGACGAAGTCGTCAATATGGGTGTAGAGCGTCGCGAAGTGGCCGCCGGAGCGGGTCGCGATCATGCCGCCGATGCTGGTCATCTCGTAGCTCTGCGGGAAGTGGCGCAGCGTCAGGCCGTGCGGCTTCAGCTCGGCCTCCATCGCCGGCGTGCGGATACCACCTTGGACCCGGGCGGCGCGGCTGGTCTTGTCGATCTCCAGAACCTTGTCGAGCTTGGTGAGATCGAGGACGAGCGTGCCGGCAAAGGCGTTGCCGACCTCGGGCTCCAGCCCCCTGACGGCGGAGGTGCCGCCGCCCCAGGGCACGACCGCGACATTGGCGCCCCCGGCCCATTCGAAGACGGCCTCGATGTCGGCCTCGGAGCGGGCGTAGGCGACGATATCGGGGGCGTTGGCGAAGTCGCGATCGAAGATCTTGACGTATTCGGTGAAGGACATGCCGTAGGTGTGGCGCATGCGCTCAGCATCGTCGTTGGTCGCGAACTCGGCCAGGCGGCTCGGCACCTCCAGGCGCGGGCGATCGAGCTCGATCTCGTCTTCCGTCGGTATGTCGCGGATCTCGTAGTCGCCGCCGAAGCGGTCGACGCAGCGCTGCATCACCATCTCGCGCTCCGCCTCGGTCATATCGTCGCCTTCGAAGCCCCAGCCGATGAGCTTGGGTCGTTTCGTCGTCATTGCGGTCTCCTCGTTCCTACAAACCTCGACCGGCCGAGCTCTGGTTCCTACCCCGATGCGCCGAGCGCAGGCTCGAGCCTACACAAGATCGCGCGTCCGCATCAGCACTATAGCCACCATTGTCCCGCCGCCAACGCCTGTGTCATCTTGCCGCGATGACAGGCGAGCATGAGCAAGACAGTGAGGAGACGAGGACGGAACCGGCGGCCACCGTCCTCTTGCTGCGCGACGGCGGCGCCGGGCTGGAAGTATTCATGATCGCCCGCCGCCAGGAGGTCAGCACCTTCTCCGGTGCCCTGGTCTTTCCAGGCGGCAAGGTCGACGTCGGCGATCACGCGCCCGAGCTGCGGGCCTTGGCGCCGGGCGCGGAGAGCTTGGATACGGACACGCTCGCGCTACGCGTCGCCGCGATCCGCGAGGCCTTCGAGGAATGCGGCGTCCTGCTGGCACGAAGCCAAGGGGACGGCGTCGTCATCGGCCAAGAACGGCTCGACGAGATCACCGCCAATTGGCAGCGGCGGATCGCCACCGACGAGGCGGGCATGTTGGAGCTCTGCCGCGCCGAGCGCTTGGAGCTGGCGGTCGACGCCCTGGTGCCGTTCGCGCATTGGATTACACCGCCGATCGTCCCCAGGATTTACGATACCCATTTCTTCCTGGCGGCCGCGCCGGCCGACCACGTCGCCCCGCCCGATGGCCACGAAGGCGAGGACTCGGTCTGGATCGCGCCCGGAGAAGCCGAGGCCGAGGCCGCCGCCGGAACCCGCACCGTGGTCTTCCCGACGCGGATGAACCTGATCAAGCTGGCCCGCGCCTCAAGCGTCGCCGAGGCCTTGGCGCGGGCCCGAGCGGCCGAGGTTGTCACCGTCCAGCCACGGGTCTCGCGCCACGAGCGGGGCCGCGTCCTCGCCATCCCCGAAGCCGCGAACTATGGCGCCACCCGCTTCCTGGTCGGCCCCGGCGGCGTCGGCGTCGAGGTCTTGGGCTAGCCGGCATCGAGACAAGGACAAGGAGAGTTATGATGGCGCGTCCTGATCAGGTCTTCCATCTGCGCGAGGCCGAGAAGGAGCTCGGCTTCGCCCAGGCGGTGCGGACCGGCGATACCCTTTACGTCGCGGGCACCTGCTGCCTCGATCTCGAGAACAACATCCTTTCGCCGGGCGATATGCGGGGCCAGCTCGAGGCCACCTACCGCAACATCGAGCGGGCCCTTGAGGCCCACGACGCCGACTTCGGCAACGTCGTCAAGGAGGTGATCTACGTCACCGACATCGACGCCTTCCGCGCCGCCCTGCCGGCCCGGCGCGCGATCTACGGCGAGGCGGCACCGCCGGCGGCGACCTGGGTCGAGGTTACGCGCCTAATGCGGCCCGAATTCATGATCGAGGTCGAGGTGACGGCCGTCCTCGACCAAGCCTGAGGCCTGGACCAGACGACGACGGGGGCGGCGCCTGGGCGCCGCCCCCTCGATCAGCCCTCACCCTGGTTCAGTTGCTCTTGACCCGGTACTCCTCGGGCAGGAGCATCATGCTGTCCTGGTCCTCGGCGACTGCAGCATGGCATTCGATGCAGAACTTGACCTTGGCACTGCCGGCGCCGTTGGTTGTGCCGAAGATCGCGCCGTCGGGCATCACCATGGTGTAGCGCCAGTTGCCACTGGCCTTGGAGAAGCCGGCCGGCATCTTCCGCATCAGGAAGAGCGGTCCCGCGGACATCTTGCCGTTGGCATGGACGACGAAGCTGTCCTTGGCCAGGATCGCGCCGACCGGCATCCGGCCCGCGTTCTCGAACTTGCCGTAGCTCCGCCCGGTGGCGTTGGCGTAGTTGTTGACGAAACGGCCGCCATGGGTGTCGGAAACGTAGGGCTGGCTGCTGTAGGCATCCCAGTCCTTGTAGAAGGACGCGACCTTGAGGCCGGACTTGGCATAGCCGGCAACCAATTCCTTTCGCAGGCAGTCGTAGGCGCTACGAGCTTCCGCCGTGGTGAGCTCGGGCGCCGCCGCGGCACCACATGGCCCGCAGGGTCCGCAGGGGTTGCAGGCCTTGGCGGCGCAGGGGTTGCAGCCCTTCTTCGCCGCACAGGGGTTGCAGGCCTTCTTGGCGGCGCAGGGATTGCAGCCTTTGGCCGCACACGGGTTGCAGCCCTTCTTCGCCGCGCAGGGGTTGCACCCCTTCGCCGCACACGGGTTGCAGCCCTTTTTCGCCGCACAGGGATTGCAGCCTTTCTTTGCAGCACAGGGATTACAGCCCTTCGCCGCACAAGGATTGCAACCCTTGGCCGCGCACGGGTTACAACCTTTGTTCGCTGCGCAAGGGTTCTTCAGCGCCGCCGTCACCAGACGCGGCACCTCACATTTGGTGGACACCGCCTGCGCGCCGCCGCCGCAGGGGTTGCACGGGTTGCAGCCCTTCGCCGCGCAGGGATTGCAGCCCTTGGCCGCACACGGGTTACAGCCCTTCTTCGCCGCACAGGGGTTGCAGCCCTTGGCAGCGCAGGGATTGCAGCCCTTCTTCGCCGCGCACGGGTTGCAGCCTTTGGCCGCGCACGGGTTGCAGCCCTTCTTGGCACTGCAGGCGGCGATGCGAACCAAGCCGTCCCGCGGCTTGGCGACAGCGGTCGGATTGACCAAGTCGCCGCGCGCGCCGGCACCGGCGATGCTGGACTCGGCGACCATCAGCGCGCCGCCCGTCGCCAGACCGGCGCCGACGACCATCTGGATCACGCCGCCCGACAGCAATTTCGTCTTATGGGATTTCAAGGCCTTAGCCTCCTCGCTTTTCGTTACTGGTCAATTTTGGCCTTCAACGCCGTGATCCTATTCGGGGGCCGCGGCGAGCGCTCATAAACACTATGTGATGTTGCACCGCACACTCTCGGCCCGGAAACCGCGATCGCAGCCGCGCCTCGGACCACATGCGACCGACCGTCGAAGACCTTCTGCCCAAAGCGGCGAAACGCCGGCATCGCCATCTCCGGAGATAGGCTGTCCGAAGGGGCGATGCCGGCGCCGATACGAGCCGCCTCTAAGGCGCTCTCAGACCTGTTACTTCTTCGCCGCGCAGGGGTTGCAGCCCTTCTTCTTCGCCCCGCAAGGATTGCAGCCCTTGGCCGCGCACGGGTTGCAGCCCTTCTTGGCGGCGCAAGGATTGCAGCCCTTCGCAGCCTTGCAAGGATTGCAGGCGCCGCACGCCTTCTTGGCGCTACACGCGGCAACGCGGATCGCGGCGGGATTCGCCTTCGCCGCCGGGTTCTCCAGGCCATTGCCTTGGCTGGCCGTCGCCTGCGTCGCCGCCAGCGCGGCGGCGGTAGCGACCGATACACTCAAAACCGCCGGCATGAAGGTGCTCGAAAGCATTTTGATTTTGTGGGAACTCACAGCCCGACCTCCTGTATGAACGGCACGTTCTCGTGCCCCTTATCACCGCCGACATGATCGCCGGTGCGGTTATAGGTGACGGTTTTTCGTTCACGTGGATAGTGGCCGGATGTAAAGAGTCTGTGATGTTGCGGCGCAATATGGCGGGGCTTCCCATATAGAGTTCACCATCGTGACGGCGACATGCCGGGAGACGGACATGAGAGGGATCAAGGCTAACATCGCAGTCGTCGTGATCGCAGCGCAGACGGTCGCGCAAGCAGCCGCAGCCGATGCGAAGGTGCCGATCCCGGACACCATCGAGATCCCGGCCGGCGCCTTCGTCCGCGGCTCCGATCGGGACGAGCGCGAGGCCGCCTACCGCCTGGACGAGGCCGCTTACGGCCACAGCGTCACGCGCAAGAACCGCTGGTACGAAGACGAACCGGCGCGCGGCCAGCTGACGTTGCCCACCTATCGGATTACCCGGACACTGATCACCAACGCCCAATACGCCACTTTCGTCGCCGCTACCGGGCACCGCGCGCCCGAGGTGACGGCGGCGGTCTGGAAGAGCTATGGCCTAATTCATCCCTATTCCCGCACCCGCCGACACGCCTGGCGCGACGCCCAGCCGCCCAAGGCGCGCGAGCAGCATCCCGTGGTCCTGGTCAGCCACGGCGATGCCCGCGCCTACGCCGCTTGGCTGTCGGAGCGTACCGGAGAGAGCTGGCGCCTGCCGAGCGAGGCGGAGTGGGAGAAGGCGGCGCGCGGTCCCGACGGACGGCGCTTCCCCTGGGGCGATGTGTACGATCCGGCGCGCCTCAACAGCCATGACCTCGGCCCCTTTGACACCACCGCCGTCCCCAGCTTCGCCGACGGCGCCAGCCCCTATGGCCTGCAGGACGCCGCCGGCCAGGTCTTCGAATGGACCCGGACCAAGAGCGGCGACGCCCGCTATATCGTCAAGGGCGGCTCCTGGGACGACAAGGGTTGCGGCATCTGCCGGCCCGCCGCTCGGCATTCTCGTCCCGAGGCCCTGAAGCACATCCTGATCGGCTTTCGATTGGTGCGGGAATGATGGTAGAGAATGCGGCCATGGGGATGATGACGGCCGTTGAGGAAAGTGGAGGCGCAACCTTGTCCCTTTTCGATGACTTATCGCAGGAAGACCTGACGGAAATGCTCGAGGCCGGAGCCGAGATCGACGAATGCTACCGGGTCCTCCGCAGGGTCGACGCCAACGTCGTCGGCGAGATCCTCAAGGGCCAGGGGACCTTCTACGAGTGGGATCACTATCCCGACGGCGACATCTTCGACGACGAGACCTATTCCCAGTACTACTATCACGCCCACCGCGGCGAGACCGGCGAGCATGGCCATTTCCACACCTTCCTGCGCGCCGGCGGCTTTCCGCCCGGGGTCGAGCCGGCACCCTACGACGGCGAGGAGGAATGGCCGAGCGGCGAGGACGCGCTCTGCCATCTCGTCGCCATCGCCATGGACAAGCACGGCTATCCGACCCATCTCTTCACCACCAACCGCTGGGTCACGGGTGAGACCTTCTATGCCGCCGAGGACATGATACCGATGGTGGCGCGTTTCGAGATCGACCACGCCTATCCATCCTGGCCGGCCAACCGCTGGGTATCGGCGATGGTGCGGCTCTTCCGTCCCCAGATCGAGCTGCTGATCAGACAGCGGGACGAGGCGATCAAGGCCTGGGCCGAGGCGCACCCGGACAAGGACGTCTACGAGGACCGCGACCTCGATTCGACCTCGGTCCTGCCGATTTCGGTGACCCAGCAGATGAAGCGGGTACGCAAGACCCTGCGCAAGCAGCGCCAGCGCTGAACCGCGAACGAGCGCAGGAGACAGCCCGGATGAGCGAGAAGGTGGTCAAGAGCGAGGCCGAGTGGCGCGCCCAACTGAGCGACGAGCAGTACTACGTGACCCGCATGAAGGGGACCGAGCGTCCCTTCACGGGCCCGCTCTTGAACGTCAAGGAACCGGGCGTCTTCGTCTGCGTCTGCTGCGGCACCGAGCTGTTCGACACCGAGACCAAGTTCGAATCCGGCAGCGGCTGGCCGAGCTTCTGGGCTCCGATCGAAAATGCGCCGGTGCGCGAGGAGGACGACGACTCGCTCGGCATGCAGCGCACCGAGGTTCTGTGCGACCGCTGCGATGCCCATCTCGGCCACGTCTTTCCCGACGGCCCGGCCCCGACCGGCCAGCGCTACTGCCTGAACTCGGCCGCACTCGGCTTCAAGCCCGGGAAATGAGCGGGGCGAGCCCTCCGACGGCCGTCCTCTGGGATTTCGGCGGCGTTTTCACCACCAGCCCCTTCGAGGCCTTCAACCGTTACGAGGCCGAGGTCGGCCTGCCGCGCGACTTCATTCGCCGCCTCAACGCCACCAACCCCGACGACAACACCTGGGCCAAGCTGGAACGAAGCGAGATCGATCTCGAGAGCTTCTGCCGGCTGTTCGAGGCCGAAGCAGAGGCCGCCGGTCATCGATTGGACGCGCGTCGGGTGCTGGCTTGCCTCGCCGGCCGGGTCCGGCCGGAAGTGGTGGTGGCGCTGGAGCGGATTCGGCCTCGCTTCAAGACCGCGTGCCTGACCAACAACGCGCGCACCGGCGCCGGCCCCGGCATGGCGCGCGAGCCCGAGGTCGCGGCCGAGATCGACCGGATCATGGGCCGCTTCGATGTGGTGGTCGAATCGAGCAAAGTCGGCGTCCGCAAACCGGAGCCGCGCTTCTACGAGATGGCCTGCGAGATGCTCGCGATCAGGCCCGAGGAAGCGGTCTACCTCGACGACCTGGGCGTCAACCTGAAGCCGGCCCGCGCCATGGGCATGACGACGATCAAGGTGGCGACGGCCGAAGGGGCGCTCACCGAATTGGAGACGGTACTCGGGATGCGGCTTCGATGAAGCCCGGGCCGATTGCCCGGCGGCGGGGGACGGGCTAGCCTAGGGTTCGCGATCGGCGCGAATGGGATCCGAGGCTCGAGCCCGAGTGACGGTGGACGAGATCAAGCAAGCCAACGGCTATCGGCTGCACTCCGCGATGCAGCTGCTGGCGCCCGAGATCTCGCGCGATTCGCGCCCCCGGCCGGAGAGCTACGAGTTCGATCTCGATCAGGCCCTCGACGCGGTCCTCTCCTTGCGCTCGGAGATCCCCGAGGACGCCTACACCGCTTCCATCCTCGGTACCGAGCGCGAGGGCCACGGCGTGCTGATCGGCGACGACGGCCTGGTCCTGACCATCGGCTACCTGATCGCGGAAGCGGATATGGTCACGCTCGCCGACAACAAGGGCAAGGTCTCCTATGCCAACTTGGTCGGCTATGACTACGACACCGGCTTCGGCTTGGTGCGGGCCACCGAGGCCCTGGGCGTGGCGCCGATCCAGGTCGGCGATTCGGAGTCGCTTGGCGTCGGCGAGCAGATCGTCGTCGGCGGCCACGGCGGCCAGCGCCAATCCATGGTGGCGCAGGTGGTCTCGCGCCGCGAGTTCGCCGGCTACTGGGAATATCTCCTGGACGAGGCGATCTTCACCGCACCACCGCACCCCAACTGGGGCGGCACCGCGCTCATCGGCAAGGACGGCCGCCTCTGCGGCATCGGCTCGCTCTACGTGCAGGATGCGCTGCCCGGCGAGAACGCGATCCGCGGCAACATGTTCGTGCCGATCGATCTCTTGAAGCCGATCATGTCGGACCTGTTGCTGATGGGCCGGGTCAACCGCCCGGCCCGGCCCTGGCTCGGCATGTTCACCACCGAGATGGAAGGCCATCTCGTGGTCGCGGGCCTAGCCTCAAACGGACCGGCGCAGCGGGTCGGCATCAGCGTCGGCGACCTCGTCGTCCGCGTCGCCGGCAGGCCCGTTGCCACGCTGGCGGAGATGCTGCGCCGGGTCTGGTCGCTCGGCGATGCCGGGGTCGACGTGCAGCTGACGGTGCAGCGCGAGGAGCGACTGCTGGAGACGGTGATCCATTCCGGCAACCGCTACGAGTTCATGAAGTCGCCCAGCCAGCATTGAGGTCCGGGGTCGGGGCCTGCGATCGGCCGCGAGGGCGCGGGCTATCACGATGGCGAGCGGACCGCTAGAATATGGCGCGGCAACACCAGTGGATGGAGGCAGCGGTGATCGTCGAGCAAATCTGGACCGGAAACGCCTATCGGAACTTCAACTACCTGATCGTCTGTCCCGAGACCGGCGAGGCCATGGCGATCGATCCGCTCGACCACGAGAAGTGCCTGGCCCGAGCCAAGGACAAGGGCTGGGAGATCACCCAGGTGCTGAACACGCATGAGCACGGCGACCACACCGGCGGCAACGGCCCGATGGTGGCCGCGACGGGTGCCAGCATCATCGCCCATGCCAACGCGCGCGATGCGATCCCGGACATGGACCGGGGGCTGAGCGCCGGCGACGTCGTCAAGGTCGGCCGCACGGTAGAGTTGGAGGCGCTGGACACCCCCGGCCATACCATGAGCCATGTCTGCCTGCTCTCGCGCACCGATCAGCCGGCGCTCGTCTGCGGCGATACCCTCTTCAACGCCGGCGCCGGCAACTGTCACAACGGCGGCCACCCCAACGAGCTCTATAACACCTTCGTCGCCCAGCTTGACCAGCTGCCGGAGGACACGCTGATCTATCCGGGCCACGACTACATCCAGAACAACCTCGAGTTCACGCTCGACCGCGAGCCCGATAACGACCGGGCAAAGTCGCTGCTGGCCGAGCTCGCGGATCAGGATCCGGACGACGCGATGGTGACGACCCTGGCGCTGGAGCGCGAGATCAACACCTTTTTCCGGCTGCAGAACCCCAGCGTCATCGCCCGCCTGCGCGAGGCCTTCCCCGAGATCGGCGAGGCGCCCGAGCCGAAGACCGTGTTCCTGAAGCTGCGCGAGCTTCGCAATAGCTGGTAGCTCCGGGACGGCCGAGGCGGGCCTCCCCCTCCCTAGAATTGTCGAATCCGGCACCGCCACGTCGGTGCCGCCTGCCGGCAAGGGTCCGCATTCGGTTGCGTCTGGACGAGCCCGAGGCCTAGCCTGAACGGCATCGGACAACGAAACTCGAAAAAGGAAAGGGCATGATCGACTATAGCTCTTACGAGGACCTGTTGATCGAGAACGACAACGGTGTCATGACGATCACCCTCAATTCGCCGGACAACCTGAACGCCTTCACGCCAGGCATGCATCTCGCCATGTCGCGGATCTGGGACGACGTTCACGACGACCCTGAAGTCGACGTCATCGTCCTAACCGGTGCCGGGCGGGCCTTCTCGGCCGGCGGCAACGTCGTCGCCATGCAAGAGAAGATCGACGACCCGGCGCTCTTCGACGAGATCGTGCCGGAGGCCAAGCGCATCGTCTTTCGCATGCTGGAATGCGACAAGCCGATCATCGCCCGCCTCAATGGCCATGCCGTCGGCCTCGGCGCCACCGTGGCCTTGTTCTGCGACGTCATCATCGCCGCCGAGCACGCCAAGATTGGCGATCCGCACGTCAACGCCGGACTGGTCGCCGGCGACGGCGGGGCCGTCATTTGGCCACAGTTGGTCGGCTTCGCCCGGGCCAAGGAGTACCTCATGACCGGCGATCTGATGAGCGCCACCGAGGCCGAGCGCATCGGCCTGATCAACCATGTCGTCGCCGCCGACGAGCTGGACGACAAGGTCTACGGCCTCGCCCGTCGCCTCGCGGCGGGGGCCTCGAAGTCAATCCGCTGGACCAAGCAGGTGATCAACATCCCGTTACGCCAACTAGCCCATTCGATGATGGATTTGAGCCTCAGCGTCGAGACCCAGTCCAACCTCACCGCCGATCACCAGGAAGCGGTGACCGCCTTCTCCAACAAGCGCAAGCCGAGCTTCACCGGGGATTGAGCCGCCGCGTCCTGGAACGTTGGCGACCAGGGTACTGCGCCGATCCGGGGGAGGATCGTCATTGGGCAGGTCATGGAGGACAAACTCGGGCGTATCCGCTCGGGCGTGAAGACCGGTCAGACTGCGGCAGCCCGCGTCGCCCGTCAGGAGATGTCGTCTTCGACGAGCTGTGCCGTGGCGGACCGCGCGTGACCGACGAGGATTCGCAAGAGCTTGGCGATGAAAGGGTCGGCCTCGGCGATCTTCTTTCGGAATGTGTCGCCCCTGATCGTGATCGCCACCGTCCAGTCCACGGCCCTCACGGTGGCCATATGGGGCGCATCGTCGATCAACGCCATCTCGCCGAAAATGGCTCCTTTGCCGAGTGTGCCGAGCACTGTTTCACCCTCGCCCACCTTCTTCACGACCTCGACGGAGCCGGCTGCAATGACATAGGCGCAGTATCCGTCACTGCCCTCGCGGAGGATCGTTTCACCGGGCGCGAAGACATAGCGATCCAGGAATTCGGACTCGTGTCCTTGTTTCAGGGTCTTGCTCATTCGCAACCCCTATGGCCCGGCTGTCGAGACGGCCATCGGCAGTGCTCTGATCATCGCCCTACAATCGTTTCTCGTCATTAAGAACGGGTTAATTCTCGTTCTTCTGCTATCAGGGAATGGGTTCCGGCAGACAGACCCAGGGCGCAATCTGGTTCGGTTCGAGCTGAAATCCGTGGCGATGCGGGCCGTCGTTACCAAGCGTTAATGCCGGCTTCTTATTCTCGCCGGGGAACGAACCCTAATTTCCGGGACGCCATGACGACCTTGGGTAACGACCGCGGCCCCATTGCGGGCCTGATTCCCGGCGCGCTCCGGCTCGCCGCCGGTGTCCTCGCAGCTCTTCAGATCGGCTTGGCCCCGGCCCAAGCCGAAACGAACATCGGGATCGCCGAGAAGGTCGTCCGAAATGTCTATGGCGACAACCTGCTCCAGCGCATGCAGGCGGGCACAAGCCTGGTCGCAAACCAGCGCGTTCGCACCGGCGAGCAAAGCGCCGCCGGTCTCGTCTTCCTCGATGACACACGCCTCTCGATCGGACCGGCCTCGGAGGTTCGGCTCGACGAGTTCGTCTATAGCCGCCAACGGAGCGCCGCCAAAGGGACCTTGAACGTCGTCAAAGGCTTGCTTCGCTTCGCCTCCAGCAAGGGTCGCGTCGACATTCGCCTGAAGACGAAGATCGCGACGATCGGCGTGCGCGGGACCGTCTTCGACGTATTGGCCAACACCCGCGAGACCGAGGTCGCCGTGCATCAGGGCGCGGTGGAGGTGGAAAGCGGCTCGGGCTCGCGGCTCGTCCGGGCCGGCGAGGTGCTCCGCATCAGCGCCGATGGCCGGCCGCAATACGGCATCTGGATCCGGAAAACCTGCTTCTGCTCGAACTCAGCCAAGGGCCGGTACTGATCGAAATGCGCCCCGACCTCGCCCCGCGGCACGTTGCGAGGCTGCGCGAACTGGTACGTCGAGGCTTCTACGACGGCCTCGCCTTCCACAACGTCGTGCATGACTTCGTCGCCGAGACCGGCGAAGCGAAGGGGCCCGACCGAGCCGGCAGCGATGAGAGAATACCGGCGGAGTTCACGACCACCGAATTCGATCGCGGCAGCGTCGGCATGATGCGCGATCGGAACGATCCGGACAGCGCCATCAGCCGATTCTTCATCCTTTACCAGCCGGCACCGCATCTCAAAGGCCGATATACCTACTGGGGCCGGGTCGTGCACGGCATGCGATATCTCGATCGGTTACAACCGGGAAACCCGCCGAAACGGCCCGACCGGATCGTCCGAATCCGCGTGCTGGCCGACATCCTCGGCTGACGCCGGGCGGCGTCTTAAGGGCGGATAGGACCGCACGCCAGCGCCTGCACGAGAGACCTAGCGCGCGAGAAGGCTCTGGCATCGTCGGTCTGTCCCGCATTATTCTGAACCGTCCATCTCGTTGATCTGTCTTAATCGCGCCCTAAAGACGCCTCGATTCATGTCGACCGGTCCGATCTCGCTTCTGGCGGAGCGCGACTTTCGCCGCCTCTGGGGCGCCGGCGCCTGCGGCAACACCGTCCGCTGGCTGGAGATCCTGGCGGTCGGCGTCTTCGTGTTCGAGAGCACGGGCTCGGCCTTCCTGGTCGCGCTCATGACAATGCTGCGGGCGCTGCCGATCCTGCTCTTCGGCACGGTCATGGGCACGCTGGCGGCGCGCCTAGACCGCAAACGCCTCTTCGCCGGCAGCCTTGCCGTAGCCGCCCTGATCTCGGCCGGCCTTGCCGGCCTCGCCTGGAGCGGCGAAATCACGCTATGGCAGATCGGCGTCGGCACCTTCCTGCACGGCGTCGTCTGGTCGACCGAGCATACGGTCCGACGCCCCATGCTCGGCGAAATCGCCGGCATCGAGCGCCTGGGCTCCGCCATGGGCCTGGATTCCGCCACCTCCAACGCGACCCGGGTCGTCGGACCACTGGCCGGCGGCTTGCTGTTCGAGGCTATCGGCCTCGACGGCGCCTACCTGCTGAGCGCCGGGTTGTCGACATTTGGCCTGATCCTCGCGCTCGGAATCATGCTGCCCCGGGGCGAGCGCCGACCGCGGTCGGAGAACGTCCTCGCCACCCTCCTCGAAGGGCTGAGCTATGTCCGCTCCGAGCGCGCCATCCTCTCGGTGCTGTTGGTCACCGCCATCGTCAACCTTTTCGGCTTTCCCTACCTCTCCATGGTCGCGGTGATCGGCCGCGAAGTGCTGCAAATCAGCGCCTTCCCAATCGGTGTACTGATGGCCTCTCAGGCCCTGGGGGCGCTATTCGGCTCGCTATTGATCGCGGCACTGGTGCGGCCACGGCATTACAACAGGCTCTACCTTCTGGGTTCTCTCTTCTTCGTTGTCAGCGTCGAGGTCTTCGCTTGGTCCGGCGATTTCTCGCTCTCTAATCTGGTGCTGTTCCTGGGCGGATTCGGTGCCGCCGGCTTCGGCTCGATGCAGTCGACGCTAATCCTCGCCCGAGCCTCGACCGAGATGCGGAGCCGGGCCATGGGCACGCTCACGGTCGCCATCGGCTTCGGGCCCCTCGGTATGCTGCATGTCGGGTTGCTGGCGGATTGGCTAGGGGCGCCCTCGGCGCTAGCGGTCATGGCGGCGGAAGGCTTGACCGCGCTCTTGCTCGTGATCCTCTACCGGCGCCGTCGCGCCTGAGCTCAGGTCACTGTCCGTCGGCGGTGAAAACGGGCCTGATCCCAACTGCTGCTGGCCATGATCTCGGCCAGCACCTCGACCGCGTCCCAGACGTCGACGAAGCG
>JASLMY010000085.1 GCA_030746295.1 Alphaproteobacteria bacterium
ACAAACATGGGGTAGAAGTAATCACATGATCATGGCCAACACGTTCAAGGACAAGCTGGCGGCGGGAAAGCCGACGATCGGCACGCATTTCCTCTCCGCCGATCCGGACATGCCTGAAATCATCGGTGACACCGGCCTTTTCGACTATGGCGAATACTGCGCCGAATATTCCGCCTTCGACATGGACCGTCTCTACCACATGGCGCGCGCCGGCCAATGCGCCGGCCTGCCACTGATGATCAAGCTGGACCAGGAGGGCCAAGGCTTCTGGGCGCAGGCCGCACTCGGCGCCGGCTTCAAGTCGGTCCTCTTCACCGACATCCGCTCGGCCGAAGACGTGGTGACCTGCCACCGCCTGGTCCGCCCCGACACGCCCGCGGCCGGCGGCCTGATGGGGGTCAAGCTCCGCCGTCCGGCCTTAAGCGGCTATGCCCCGGAAACCTACCTCGAGGACCTCGAATCGATCGTGCTGCTGATCATGATCGAGAAGGCGCTCGCGGTCGATGCAATCGACGAGGTGCTGGCGGCGGCCAAGGACAAGGGCGTCGACATGACGCAATGGGGACCGGCCGACTTCGGCTTTTCCAAGGGCCAGCCGGGACTGATGCACAGCGAAGAGATCCGGCCCTTCGAAGAGTTGGTGATCCGGAAATCGATCGAATACGGCGTCGCACCACGGATCGAAATCGGCGAGGTCGAGGCGGCGAAGCGCTACATCGACCTCGGCGTCCGCCATTTCTGCATTGGCTGGGACCGCTTCATCTACCAAGCCGGGCTCAGCCGCCTCGGCGAAGGCCTTCGCAAGCTCGTCGAGCCTCTGTAGGCCGCAGCCGCCTCACCGGAGCGCCGTCCCGGCGCCGAGCTGCGGTGACCCGGCGAGGCGCAGGGGGCGGCAGAAGACGCCGAGGAGACCGCTCGTGGCGGTGGCGAGGACGACGGTGCCGATGAGGACCGTGCCGCCGACGATCGGCAACGCCAAGCCGGCACCGAGACCCCCGAGCGGTGTCCCGCTCTGCATCATCATGCGCAGCAAGGCGAAGACCCGGCCGCGCTGCTCGGCTGGGATAATCTGCATGCGAAGCGTCTGCGCCCAGATGGTCATCGGCGCCCGAAAGACACCTACCAGGAAAAGGACCAGAAAGGCGATCCAGAGGCTGTTCGTCAGAAGGAGCGGCAGCAGGCTGAGCCCCGAGAGGGCCTGCGTCAGACAGATCAGTAGCCCGAGAGCCAGCGGCAGGACCACTATGCCGACAAGGGCCGAGCTGAGCGCGGCACCGGCCGCCATGGCGCCGCTCAGATAGCCATAGAGCTCGGGCCCGCCACCCGGCACGGCGGCAGCGAAGACCGGCAGCCAGACCAAGAGGGCGCCGAAACCGAGATTTGCCGCCATGAACATCAAGGTCGTGGTCTTCAGAACGGGGTTGGAGAGGCATAGGCGGAGGGCATCGCCGAAGCCCTGGCTTCTGGCATGGCGCGTCGAGGGCGGCGCCCTGGGCTCGCGCATCTCGACCTGAGTGAGCGCCAGCGCGAACAAGAGATAGCTCGCTCCGTCCACGAGGAGGACGTTGGCCGAGCCGATCATTCCGATCAGAACCCCTGCAATCGGGGCGCCGATGACGCCGCTCAACGTGTAGCTGACGATTTCGAGCGCGTTTGCGGTCTGCAGCTGCTCGTTCTCGACCAGAGAGGGAATGATGGCGGGGACCCCGGCGAGCGGCACCATCATCAGCAATCCGAAGGTCGCGGCGACGCCGTAGGCGTGCCAGAGTTCCGACAGCCCGAGTGCGTCGAGCAAGGGTATGAGACTGACGATCATGGCCTTGGCGAGGCTGTCGATGACGAGCACCGACTTCCGCTCGAAGCGATCGAGCAGCCAGCCGGCGAGAATGCCGCCGACCACCACCGGCGCGATGAAGAGGAAATTGAGAAGGCCGACGGCCTCGGGCGAGCCGGTCCGGCTGTAGACGTGCCAGACCAAGGCCACCTGGGTCATCGAATCGCCGGTCACGGAAAGCGAGAAGCCGAGCCAGAAGAAGAAGAAGGGTCGGTTTCGGAACAGCGCGAGATAACGGCCCACGACGATGCCGCCTAGCTGTCGGAAGCGCGCTTCGGCGGAAAGAAGCGGGTCAGTGCCGCGCGTGTGATTTGCTCGAACGGCTCCCTGCGCAGCGACAGCTTGCTACCGCCCCGGCCGCTCTCAGTCTCGAGCAGGTCGGCCTCGCGGAGCAGAAAGAGATGATGCGAGAGCGTCGAGCGGGCGAGGCCCAAGCTTTCGGCAAGCTCGCCGGCAGTGTGGGGGCGTTCCGCCAGGAGATCCGCGATCGCCAGGCGGGTGTCCTTGCCGAGCGCTCGGAAGACGAGATCGAGCTTAGGCTCCGTCGTGGCCGTGGCTCCGGTGCCTTTTTCGACACGCTTATGCAATTCGCCATCTAGGACCGGAAAAAGGGCTGTGGCGCCGGCGCCGTCGACGGTCCAGAACCGCCAGGTGTTGAAGGCCGACGGCATCAGATAGATCTCTGCCGTCTCGGCCAGTGCCAGGCGATAGCCGCCCCGGCGGGCACGGATTTCACCTTTCCGCGCGTCGTATTCGGCCGGCAAGGTCAGTGCGTCGAAGCAATGGAAGAGATCGTGCCGATCGAGCTGCGCTTGAAGGCGTGACGTCGCGGCGGCATAGGCCGGCGCCATCGTTGTCCACAACTCGCCGAAGCAAGCGTCCCAAAAGGCGTCGATTGCGATCTGCGTCTGTGCCTTCGCCTCTTCCGGGGCGCCGCCAAGGATGACGATAGCGCGAGCAATAGCCGCGTCGGGCCGAAACGGGTAGAGGCCGACGTGAGAAAGCCACTCCCGCTTGACCTCCGGCATGGCCGCGACCGCCTCGGCCAGCGTGAGCCGCCTGGCCAGGATCTCGCCGGCCAGCGGCTCGCTGTGCAGAATGCCGCCGATGACCCGTTGCGCGAACGCCTCGGCGTCCAATCCCTGGAGGGCCTGTCGTATGGCTTCGAAACCGGCAGTTGGCGCCAACGCCTCCAAAGCGTCGTTGGCGATGATCCAGAAGATTGCCGCACCGCCCAGGGCGTCGTGCGCGTCCAAGAGGGCGCGAGGCAGAGTCGCTTTCTGGACGGCGTTCGCGCCGAATTCGCGCTCGGACCTCAAAAAGTGGTGCATTCCGTAGAAGAGCTCGAAGCGCAGGCTCGTTGCTACCACGACAGCGGGCTTCTCCGGCATCGAGTGAAAGCTCACGACCATAGACATCGAATAATATCGAAAAGACTCGAAGTCAAATCGAATTTTTTCGAAATATGCTCACAGAGAACGAGGAGCATCGGAATCGCACGCACAAGGAGGCGCTTGGGTGCCGCAGGCGTTCGGAAATTGTTGCGAGGGGGGTTCCTTTAGCTAGAGCTGTGATAAGGTCGCGGCGTACATCGTCGCGTATGGGGTGCCAATCCATGACGACCGAAATTGCGTGGGCAGGACCGGCAAGCGTCCTGTTCCGATCCCTGAGCAATGAATATCGCTTGCAAATCCTCCACTATTTGATGGAGGGAGAGAAATCGATCGACCAGCTGGCCGAGTTGATCGGCGTTAGCCGCACGCAACTGCCGCAACATATGGTCAGGCTGCAACGGGACAATTTGATCACGTCGCGGCGGGAAGAGCGGTTTCTCTTCTATTCTCTCGTCAGCGAGGAGGTCCCGCGAATGCTCGAAGCGGCCCGGCACATCTTCTCGCCCTAGCTGAGGGCGAACGCTTCGGATCGTCGGGCCTCACCGGCGGCGCGAGACGCCGCCGGCGGATCGACTATGCCTGGCACAGCACCAGGGCGACACTCCGGCGCCGTCGGAGCCTGGAGCCGACCTGGGAGTAGTTGCCCGGCGTGACGGTGCTGCCGCCCTCGCCGTTGGCGTCGGCGAGCCCTCGCAGGCGCGCCCACCGGAGCAATTCGCGAAGCGAGCTCGGCGCCGCCGAAAGAACTCGTCCCCGGCGCGGTGATTCCGCCGTCGTCAGGCTGACCGCGGCACCGCTCGAATCCAGCACGACGCCACCGCTGAGCCCGCCGAGAGAGCCCTCGCGGGCCGGGCTGCGGCTGACTTCGGCCCAAGCGATGATCGGCTCTCCCGGGCCGTTGGGGCCGCCACGGCGCGCGTTGGCGCGGCCCAGCAGCTGGCTGTGCACGGCGCCCGGCTTGCCCTTGGGAAAGCCGAAATGGAAGCCGTCCTGGCGACGGCGCAGCTGCCCGAAATTCAACGGCACCGCGGGCACCGCCGACCGGGTAACAAGCAAGCTGACATCGGCGCCAAGGTTGGACTTGATCCGCTCGACCGGGATGCGCCGGCCGTCCTCGGTCACGACGTCGACCCGGCGGCAGCCCTGCACCACGTGCCGTGCGGTCAGCCAATGACCGTGCCGGTCGATCGCGAAGGCGCTGCCCCGGCAATATCGCGCGCAAGGCTCTCCGGGCTTGATGAGGTAGATCGGGTCGCCGGCCGACGCGGCCGGCAGTACCGTCTCGACATCCGCCCGGGGTGCCGGGCGCCGAGGGGCCGGATCGCCGCCGTCCTCCTCGCCGAAGAAATACCCCAGCAGTGCCAGAAAAAGGACGAAGAAGACGAGCCGCGCCATCGCGCCCACCGTCTAGCCTGAGACGGCGGCGGCGTAAATTCCGGCGACGGCCAGCTTGATCGCCGCCAAAACCAGGGCCGGGCCGACCTCGCCCGCCTCGATCCGGGTCGGCAAGTCCTTCAGCAGAAGGTCTGCCACCTTGAAGACGACGAGCTGTACGACCACCGTCAACGTACCCCAGATCAGTATGTCCCAGATCGAGAAGCTGGCCGCCATGCAGAAGGCCAGCGGCAAGCCGATGCCGAGAATCGCACCCGCCAGCGAGATCGCCGCCGCCAGGTTGCCGTCGCGGATCAGCCGCAGCTCGTCGTGCGGCGTCATCCAGGCGTAGACCACCATGCCGACGGCCAGCATCGCCACCGTCACCGCGAAATGCAGCAACAGCACTGGCGAGCCGGAAAGAAAGCTTTGCACGACCGCTTCCATGTGGGCATCCAAGGTACTGCGGCTGCCGGGGCGTGACAATCGAAGGCGGCGGCTCGGCGGCGGCGGCGGGCTTGACGGCGGCGTGGCCGCGGCCGACCATCACCGGATAGCGCGGGAGGTGAAGATGGGCTTCGTCAAGACGGCGGAAGAGATCGCCCGGATCGAAGCGGTGCTGCGGCGGCCTCGGTTCACCGGGGCGAAGCGCGCGCACTTGTTGTTCCTGACCACGGAGGCCTTCGTCGCCGAGGTCTTGCCGCCGGGGCTCGCCCCGGCCGAGAAGCCGCTCGTCGCCGTCTCCGTCGGCGACTACGGCTCGAATTGCGTCGGCGACTTCGCCGGCGGCTCGGTCGCCATCGCCGCCCGCCACGGCGAGATCGAGGCCGCCTACGTCTTGTCGATGTACATGACCACGGACCACGCCATCGTCTTCGGCCGCGAGCTCTTCGGTGAGCCCAAGAAGCAGGCCGGGATCGGCCTGAGCCTCGAAGGTGAACGGGTGCGCGGCCATGTCGAGCGGCTGGGCGTCCGGCTGATCGAGCTCGAGCTGACGCTGGGGCCGGATTCGGGCCCGACACAGAACCGCGCCGCCACCTTCAACATCAAGGCCTTGCCGGCAGCCGACGGCCATGGCCTCGAGGGCGATGCGGTGCTGACCCTGGCCGAGTTCGACAACGATCTTACCGTCAACCGGCGCGCCGAGGGCCGGGTCAAGCTGGCCGGCACGGTGCACGATCCGCTGGACGAGATCCCGATCGTCGAGGTGCTCGGCGGCGGCTACATCGAAGGCGACCTGGACGCCCGCGCCCGCGCCATCGCTACAATTCCGGCGGCCGACTTCCTGCCTTATGCCTATGGCCGCCTGGATGACTGGTCGGCGCTCGACACTTCAGGGGCGGCGGCGACATCGGCCGCAGCGGAGTGAAAGCCGCGACGCGGCGGCGCGGATAGGGAGGAAAGAGCCATGGCCATTCGCAAAATCGCCCGCATGGGCAACCCGATCCTCTACCGGGTGGCGGAACCGATCGCCGATCCGTGCGACCCCGAGGTCGCGCGCTTGGCCCGTGACATGCAGGACACGCTGGCCGATATCGGCGGCTCCGGCATTGCCGCTCCCCAGGTCTTCGAGAGCCGGCGCCTGGTGGTCTGCAACAGCCGCGAGCTCGTGAACCGCGCCGGCTATCGCCCAGTCGAGGGTGCGTCGGGCGGCGAAGGCGAGCAGTGGGTGGTGATGGTCAACCCGGAGCTGACGATGCTCACCGAGGAGACCGGGTTCGGCTGGGAGCGCTGCCTGTCGATTCCCGGGATGCACGGTAAGGTGCCGCGGCATCAGAAGATTCGCTGCAGCTATCAGACCCTCGACGGCGAGACGGTGACGCATGAAGCCGAGGGGCCGCTGGCGGTGGTGCTGCAGCACGAATGCGACCACCTGGACGGCGTCCTCTATCCGATGCGGATGGCGGACATCTCCAAGCTCGAGTTCGACGCCGAGCCCGGCCACCTGGCGCGCGACATCGCCGAGGGCAACGAGGTCTGGCCGGTGCTGCGCCAGTTGGTCGACGCCTGGCCCGGTCGCGAGACCTGGATGGATTGAGGCGGCGGGAGCGGCCGAGGCTCGCGCTACATCACCAGCTCGACGAGATAGGGGCCTTCGCTGGCGAGGCCGGCCTCGAAGGCGCGGGCGAGGCCGGTGGCGTCGTCGACGCGTTGGGCCTCGACGCCCATGCCGCGGGCCATCTGCACCCAGTCGAGGTCGGGCCGGTCGATCGACAGCATGTCCACCGCGCGCGGCCCGGGGTTCTGGACGCCGACGTTGGTGAGTTCGCCGCGCAGGATGTTGTAGGTGCGGTTGGCGAAGATCAGCACCGTCACGTCGAGGCCCTCGCGGGCCATGGTCCAGAGCGACTGCAGCGTGTACATGGCGCTGCCGTCGCCCTCTAGCGCGATCACCTTGCGCTCGGGGCAGGCGATCGCCGCCCCGGTCGCCACCGGCGTGCCGTAACCGATCGAGCCGCCCTTGTTGTTGAGCCAGTCGTGCGGCGGCGCGCCGGCCGTCTGGGGGAAGAACTCGCGCCCCGTGGTGACCGATTCGTCGACCACGATGGCGCCTTCCGGCAGCAAGGCACCCAGGACGGCGGCGATCGCCTCGGGCGTGATGGGGCCGGCGCCGGGCAACGCCGGGCGGTGGCTCTGGGCGACACCGGCGGGGGCCGCATTCAAGGCGTCGAGCTCCGCCGCCAGTGCCTCCAACGCCTGCTCGATGTCGTCCTCGACGCCGGCCAGCTTCGTGATCTCGCATGCCTCGGGCGTCAGGACGCTCGGCTTTTCGGGATAGGCGAAGAAGGCCACCGGCGCCCGGGCACCGACCAGGACCAGACGGCGGACGTCCTGCAGGACACCGAGGGCGCGCTCGACCACGTAAGGAATCCGATTGACCTCGACCCGGCCGGCGCCGCGCGCGAGGCGCGCGTTGGAGCCCTCGGTGATGAGGCCGCAACCGGTCTTGGCAGCGATCCGGCCGGCGAGCTCCAAAGCCTTCTCGGCCACGGCGGCGCCACCCAGCAGCAGCATCGCCTCGTCGCCACCGGTCAGCGCCTCTGCCGCCGCCTTGACGGCCTCGGCCGAGACCGCTGCTCGCGGCGTTGCCGCCGGGGTCTCGGCGACGCCCTCGGCCTGGTTCCAGGCCGTGTCGGCCGGCAGGATCAGGGTCGCGATCTGGCCCGGCGGGGTCCGCGCCGCCTGGATCGCGAGTGCCCCGTCGGCCGCCACCGTGGTCGCCGAGGGCGAGGTCTTGACCCAGTCCGACATCGGCCCGGCGACCCCTTCGATGTCCGAGGTCAACGGCGCGTCGTGGGCGATGTGGTAGGTGGCGTGCTCGCCGACGATGTTGACGATGCCCGAGCCGGCCTTGCGGGCGTTGTGCAGGTTGGCAAGCCCGTTGGCGAGGCCTGGTCCCAGATGCAGCAAGGTCGAGGCCGGCTTCTCCGTCATGCGGTAGTAGCCGTCCGCCGCCCCCGTCACCACGCCCTCGAAGAGGCCCAGGACGCAACGCATGCCGGGCACCGAATCCAGCGCCGCGACGAAATGCATCTCGGATGTGCCGGGGTTGGTGAAGCAGACCTCCACGCCCCCGGCGACCAGGGTTCGGACCAGACTCTCGGCTCCGTTCATCACGCTCCCCAACTTGGCTCTGCTCGGACGGCGGTCAGGTTAGCGGCTTGGGCGCCATGCCGCCACAGGCACATATGCTGTGGGCGGCCCGAGAAGCGGGCGTCCGATCGTTCAGAACCGTCTTGGAAACGGCTTGCGGACGACACTGTCGTAGACCCAGTGAGCCAGGGTCGTGGTGTCGAACACAGGCAGGCCGACCGCGTCTTGCACGGCGTGGGCGAAGGTCGGGAATTCGGTGTATTCGGCGACGATCGCGGCCACCTCCGGGTTCTCGGCCACGTGCTCGCGGGCCAGTGCGACGAGCTCTTCGACATAGACCGAAGGGTTGAGTCGGCCGGTCGCGAACTGTTTCTGTGTTTCCGGCAGGCCGGTCGAGTGCACCTTGGTGATGCGGTCGAGCTGGTCGACGCCGCAGGCGGCAAAGAGCGCGTCGGTGAGCGAGCCGACGTCGCTGAAGACAGCGATCTTGGCCTCGGGGCGGATCGCCTGAAGCATCATCGGGATCTGCATCAGGCTCGACAGGAAGACCGGGATCTCCAAGGCCGCGGCGAGCTGGCCCTGGAAATTGCCGAAGAAACCGCAGCCGCCGACGATCGCCCGGACGCCTTGGGACTGTAGCTCCCGGGCCGCCTCGATCAGGAGGCGCGCTGTTTCCGCGGCGTTGCTTTTCGTCTTGGCGAGGTTCGAGCCCTCGACAATTCTGTGCAGCACCGGAAACCCGAAGGTCGTCGCGTTGGCGACGTCGCCCGGCAGGAAGGGCCAGTAGAAGTCGTCCAGCAGCAGAATGCCCAAGGCATGACCGGCGGTGTGCTGGCCGTGTGGCAGGACAAGGTCTTCGTCCGGCCACTCGCGGCCCCGGAAGGTACGGTAGGTCATGACAGTACTCGTGGCGGTGCGATGGCTCGATCCAACCATACGTGGCCATCGTGGCGGGTGGGTATCCCCGTATATGACATCGGCAATGCTTCTCCTCGCGTCGATAGCCGCCTGTCGTCACGCGTCTCGACTTGGCCCTCGGCGAGCGCGCGTCAGG
Source organism: Alphaproteobacteria bacterium (assembly GCA_030746295.1). Next base: position 9,251 of record JASLMY010000085.1, read on the forward strand.
TTAGCGACCCCGACCCGGTACCGCCACGTTTCGGCGCGGGTGCGCCGCACGGGAGCGGAGCCAGGCCTGTCCCGCCTCGTTGGCAACCGATATGGTGGTGGGAGCGCCAGGTCGCCAGGAGATCCGGACTCCCTCGATGCGTTCGGTCGACAAGATTACCGCCTCGGTCATTCAGCGCCGTCTTTTCTTCATCAACGAGGAAATGGGCGAGTCGATGCTGCGCACGGCCTATTCGCAGATCCTCAATGCCAGCCGCGACTTTTCCGTCGGTATCTTCGACGGCGCATGCCGCTTGATCTCACAAGCCGAGCATATCCCTCTGCATGTCGGCGGGCTCCCGTTCGCCATGAAATCGGTCCTGGAGTTCTTCCAGGGGCGGATCGACCCGGGTGACGTCATTCTCCTCAACGACCCCTACCACGGCGGCAATCACCTGCCGGACCTGACCTGCTTCGTGCCCGTCTTCGTTGCCGGCAAGGACGAGCCGGCGTTCTGGACGCTGAATCGTGCCCATCAGAGCGATATCGGCGGCTCGGCGCCCGGCTCCTACAATCCGGCGGCGACCGAGATCTGGCAGGAAGGCATCCGCGTCACGCCGCTGAAGCTCTACGACAAGGGCGTCTTGCGTGACGACGTCTTGCATATGATCGCGACCAACGTGCGGCACACCGAGGAGTTCAAGGGCGATCTCTCGGCCATGATCGGGTCCGCCCGCGGCGGCGCACGGCGGCTCGAGCAATTGGCAGGCGAATACGGTCTGGACGTCGTCATGGCGGCGATCGAGCATATACTCGACAGTTCCGAGCAGCAGGCTCGGGCCTGTATTCGAGATTGGAAGGACGGCGTCTATACCGGCGAGGCCGTGATGGACGACGACGGCCACGGCATCGAAAACATCCATGTCCGGGCGACGGTGACCGTCGAGGGGGACAGCATCACGGTCGATCTGTCGGACAGCGACCCGCAAGTCACCGGTATCGTCAACTCCTCCTTCGCGAACACGATCTCCTCGGTGCATATGGCGGTGGCCTTTTTGATCGAGCCGACGATCCCCAAGAATGAAGGCTCGTTCAGGCCGATCTCGACGCAGACCAAGGAAGGCACGGTCGTTCACCCCCGAGCCCCGGCACCGGTGACGCTGTCGACCAATCATCCCTCGCAGGAGATCGCCGAAGCGGTAATCAGGGCGCTGGCAGACGCCTGTCCCGACCGGGTGATCGCCGGTTGGGGCAAGCGCTTTCGAATTGCCCTGACGGGGACCAATCCGCGTAGCGGCAAGCAGTTCATCTGGCATCTGTTCCACGCCCGGCCGGGTGCCGGCGCCTCGGCCTACGGCGACGGCTGGTCGAACATCGGGGAGCTGTCCAGCGGCGGCGGCCTGAAGTTCGGCCCCGTCGAGGTCATGGAAGCCCGTTTCCCGCTGCTGTTTCGCCGCCACGAGTTCCGCAAGGGCTCGGCCGGTGACGGCAAGTACCGCGGCGGCTACGGCAGCTCCTTGGAAATGGCGGTCGAGACCGAGGAACCGGTTTTCGGCGTCTCGGCGGGGGAAGGCAAGGTCCACGCGTCCTACGGCCTCTTCGGCGGCGAGAGCGGACTGCCGCACGACTACCGGCTGATCGCGGCCGACGGGGGCGGCGAACGCATCCTCGAGACCAAGGAGGTCGGGATCATGATCGGCCCCGGCGACACGCTGCTGGTGGAATCGGCAGGCGGCGGCGGCTACGGGGATCCCGAGGCGCGAAACCTCGAATCGCGTGCCCGTGATTTGGCCGACGGTCTGGAGGACTAGGACCATCGGTCAGCGGGCACGGACTCGGCAGGGTTGAAACCGGAAGACAAGGCCCATGTACCGCATCGGGATCGATATCGGCGGAACCTTCACCGACCTCGTCGCCGTGGACGACGATGGCCGGGTCACCATCGCGAAATATCCGAGCACACCGGCGGACCAGTCCATCGGCTTGATCGACGGCCTGGCCGTCCTGGCGGCGGAACTGGGCGTTTCTCGCGACGCGTTGCTGGCGAAGACATCGCTCGTCATTCACGGCACCACGGTCGCCACCAATGCGCTGATCGAACGCAAGGGCGCCAAGGTTGGCATGTTGACGACCGAAGGATTCCGAGACGTCATCGAGCAGCGCGAGGGTTTGAAGCCGGACCGCTACAACCTGCGATTGCCGCCTGAGCCGGTGCTGGTGCCAAGGTCGTTGCGGCTGCCGCTGAGGGAGCGCATTCGCTTTGACGGCAGCAGCGAGATCGAGCTGGACGAGCGGTCGGTGCACGACGCCGTAGAGGTTCTGGCGGAGAACGCGGTCGACGCCGTTGCCGTATGCTGTCTGCACGCTTACGCCGACAATTCCAACGAACGACGGATCGGCGAGATCCTTCGCCAGGCGATGCCGGACGCCTACGTCAGCTTGTCCTGCGACGTCCTGCCGCAGATCAAGGAGTTCGAGCGCTTCTCCACCACCGTCGTCAACGCCTTCGTCGGCCCCATTCTGTCGAACTACCTGAACCGGCTGCGGGGTCGGCTCGCCGAGGCCGGCTATGGTGGCGAGGTCTTGCTCATGCAATCGCACGGCGGTTTGGGCACTATCGACGATTCCATCGGTCTCGGTGCAGGCTGCGTCTTGTCGGGCCCGGCCGGCGGCATCGCCGGCGCGCGCTATGCGGCGGACGTCACGGGCGTGCGCGACCTGATCACCTTCGACATGGGCGGCACGAGTTCCGATATCGCCCTGCTGGATGGCGGCGAGCCCAATTATTCCAGCGACCGCTCCGTCGAGGGAACGCGCGTCGCCTTACCTTCGATCGACATTCACACCATCGGCGCGGGCGGCGGCTCCATCGCTGATGTCGAGATCGGCGGCATTCTTCGCGTCGGCCCAGAAAGCGCCGGCTCTGATCCGGGGCCGGCCTGCTATTCGCGCGGAGGAACCCGAGCGACGACCACGGACGCCAATGTCATCCTCGGCTTCTATGATCCGGAGGCTTTCCTCGGCGGCAGGATCACCTTCGACGGGGAAGGCGCCAGACGCGCCGTCGACGAGATCGCGGACGAGCTGGGCGTGGCGACGGTCGAAGCGGCCGAAGGCATTCAGCGAGTGATCAACACACAGATGGCCGAAGGCATTCGTGTCGTCGCCGTCCGCGCCGGCAAAGACCCGAGGAACTATGCCTTGCTGTCCTTCGGTGGGGCGGCGGGTCTGCATGTCACCGATATCGCGCGCATCCTCGACATCGACCGCGCCATCATTCCGCGGCCGGCGGCGGTTCTGTCGGCTTGGGGCATGCTGGCGACGGACCTGCGCTACGATTACGTCCGCACCACGGTCGGCAATGTGCACGATGTCGGTGCCGACAGGTTGCGGGCCATGTTCCGCGAGATGGAGGAAGAAGGGCAACGGCGCCTCGACGACGTTGGTTCGCTGGTCGATCGGATCGACGTCGTGCGGTCCGTCGATATGCGCTACGGCGAGCAGATCTTCGAGATCAACGTGCCGCTCAAGAGCGTCGACCTGGGTGCCGCCGATCTCGTCGAAGAGGTCGTCGAAGCGTTCCACAAGCGGCACGAAGCGCTCTACACCTACAGTTCTCCGGACCAGGAGGTCGTGCTCATCAATGTCCGCCTCTCCGTCATCGGCGTCATGAAGTCGATACCCGAAGAACCGCCCATCGCCGCCGCCAAGGCGGCCGCGCCGAAGGGCACGCGTCACGTCTATCTCGGCGAATGGGTCGACGTACCGGTCTATGGCATGGACGGGCTAGCGCCCGCGCAGGTGGTCGTCGGCCCCGCCATCGTTGAATCGTCGACGACGGTGATCTTGCTTCGTGCCGGCGATCACGCGGTGGTCACGGACATCGGATGGCTCGACATCGAGGTTGTCAAATCCGCTAATATGAGCTGATCCGAAAATAGCGAGTATTCATGACTTCGTAGCCGCCGGCGGTGTGTCGAAGCCGGCGCCCTATTGTCCCCGGCCGAGGCCGGCTTTTCCGCCAGGCGCGATTGGCCGTCCGCCGCAGGTTGCCCGCTCGGCTCCCGGTTCGCCATGGTGCTCGTCCACCTCGATACGCGCGGCCGTCGCTACGCTTCAGCCCCTGCCCGGTCGCAACGCCCCTTGCCGCCGTAACGCGGAAAGGTCAAGATCCGCCCCGTGTTTCGAGGGAGGGATGTCACTTGCGCGCCAATCCAGTGAAGAAAACCCTGGCCGAGGGCGGTGTTGCTCACGGCACCATGGTGTTCGAGTTCCTGAGCCCCGGCCTACCGCAAATCCTGGTCAACGCCGGCTGCGACTTCGTCTTCTACGACATGGAGCATTCGGGCTTCACCATGTCGGAGATGAAGACACAACTGGCACTCTGCCGCGGTCTCGGCTTGGTGCCGCTGGTCCGTCCGCCGGGGAAGTCCTATCAGTACACGGCGCGGCTCTTGGACCTGGGGGCCATGGGCCTCCTGTACCAAATGGTGGAGAGTGCGGAGGAGGCGGCGGAGCTCGTCTCCTGGACGCGCTATCCGCTCGAAGGTCAGCGCGGTGCCATGTTCGGCGGTGCCCACGACGACTACGGCAGCGCCACCATGGAGGAGACGAAGGCCGCGGCGCACGAGCGCACCATGGTCTGCGTGCTGATCGAGACCGCCGCAGGCCTGGCGAATGTCGATGAGATATTGGCCGTTCCCGGCGTCGACGTGGCGCACCTGGGCCACGCCGACCTCTCGCTCTTGCTCGGCATTCCGGGCCAGTTCGACCACGCGGATCTTCAGGCCGGCATCGATGCCATCGCCGCCGCTGCCAAGAAGCACGGTAAGACGGCGGCGGGCCTCGTCGGCTCGCCCGGCCAAGGCCGTGAGTGGCGCGAGCGGGGCTTCCGCATGCTCTCCTATTTCTACGACATCGGCATCTACCAGACGGCACTGGCCCGCGGCATCGCCGGCATCAAGGGCGAGGAGTGAGAGCATGCGGCTCGCCGACGAACAGGTTCGGGAATACGAAACCAAGGGCTGGACCGTGGTTCCCGACGCCCTGCGACCGGAAGAATGCCGGGTATTGGAGACGGCGGCCTTCGCGGTGCTGGAGCGTCCGGGCCCTGAGGTCGCGCGCGAGGCGGACGGCAAGCCGCACGTCTGTTGGGGCATGCCTCTCTTCGACGAGCGGCTCGGCACGCTCGCCCGTCACCCGGCGATCATCGGTCCCGCCGAACAGTTCCTCGGCAACAAGGTCTTCGTCCATCAGAGCCGGATCAACATCAAGCAAACCGGCGGCTCCATCGTCGAATGGCACCAGGACTACGGCACGTACCATCGGATCGACGGCATTCCCCGTCCCCATGGCACGATGATCGCGGTCTTTCTCGACGACGTGACGGCGGTGAACGCGCCGGTGCTGGCCGTGCCGGGCTCGCACCGGGAGGGCCTGGCATCGGAGGCGGTGATCGACGAAAGCGTGCCGGACCATGAGGCCGCCGCCCGCCACCGCTACGACATTACGCCCGAGAGCATGCGCCGACTGGTCGAAACCCATGGGCTGGAGGCGATCGAGGCGACGGCGGGCTCGCTCCTGTTCATGAATATGACGGTGGTGCACGGCTCCAGCGTCAACATCACGCCCCTGCGCCGCCTGCTGCTCTACATCAACGTCTCGACGATCGACAATCGCGGCGAGACCTTTGCCCGCCCCGAATACCATGCCGCCCGCGACTTCACGCCCCTGGAGGCGCTCCCCGACGATTGCTTGCTTTCCTTAGCCTAGGCCGCATCTCGGAGGACGGGATCTTGCTTCGTCCGCGGACCACGCCGAGGTGAGGGAGGTCGGTCGGCTCGACATCGACGTCACCGGATCGGTCGATATGAGCTGAGGCGATAGCCGAGGACCCACGGCCCGACGGCGGTGCGTCGAAGCCGGTACCGTATCGTCCACGCACGATGACGGCTATCATGCGGAAAACACGATCTCGTCCGGGAAAGGGAGGGTTCCGCCATGAGTGCAGCCGCCAGAATTGCCATCGTCACCGGTGCCGGGTCGGGCGTCGGCAAGGCCAGTGCGCTCGCCCTGATGGCGGCGGGCTATAGCGTGGCGATGGCCGGGCGCCGTCCGGAGCCCTTGCAGGCGGCCATCGCCGAGGCGGGTGCCGCGGGCGAGGGCGCGATCGCGGTCTCCACCGACGTCGGCGATCCGGCTTCGGTCGAGGCGCTCTTCGCCAAGGTCAAGGAGACCTATGGCCGCCTCGATTTGCTGTTCAACAACGCCGGCACAAACGCGCCGGGCATCCCGCTCGAGGACTTGAGCTATGCGCAGTGGCAGGCCGTGGTCGACGCCAACCTGACCGGCAGCTTCCTCTGCACCCAGCAGGCCTTCAAGATCATGAAGGACCAGACGCCGATGGGCGGGCGGATCATCAACAACGGCTCGATCTCGGCGCATGCGCCGCGGCCGAACTCGGCCCCCTACACGGCCACCAAGCACGCCATCACCGGGCTCACAAAGACCACTTCGCTCGACGGCCGCAAATACGACATCGCCTGCGGCCAGATCGACATCGGCAACGCCCTGACCGAGATGGCGGCGCGGATGGCCGACGGGGTGCCACAAGCCAACGGCGAGGTCGCCATCGAACCACTGATGGACGTCAAGAATGTCGCCGATGCCGTCGTCCACATGGCGAGCCTGCCGGCGGACGCCAACATCCAGTTCCTGACCGTGATGGCGACCAAGATGCCTTTCGTCGGGCGCGGCTGAGGGAGCCGCGACCGGCATGCAGACGCTGCTCTTCCACGATCCGGGCCATTTCCACGCCGCCCTGACGCTGCGCGCGGCCAGCCCCCGGGTGGCGCGGACGGTGCACGTCTATGCCCCGGCGGGGCCGGAGCTCGACGCCTTCCGGGCCCTGATCGAGAGCTTCAACGCCCGCGAGGCGGCGCCGACGGACTGGGACCTTCAGGTCCATGAAGGCGAGGGCTCGCTCGACCGACTGATCGACGAGCGCCGCGGCGAGGTTGTGGTCCTGGCCGGCCGCAACGACGGCAAGCTCGCCACCATCCGCCGCCTGCACGACGCCGGCTTCCACACCCTCGCCGACAAGCCTTGGATCACCTCGCCGGCGGCCTTGGCCGACCTGGAGGCGGTGACGGCGGGGCCGCCGCTGGCGATCGACATCATGTTGAGCCCGCACGACACCCTGCCCCGGCTGACGCGCCTGATCGCGGGCACGGAGAGCGTCTTCGGCCGCTTCGTCGAGGGCGGCGAGGCCCCGGCAATCGAGACCTATTCGCTGCATCACCTCTACAAGATCGTCAACGGAGAGCCGCTGCGGCGACCGCCCTGGTTCTACGACGTCCGCGTCCAGGGCGATGGCCTCGTCGATATCCACTCGCACATGGTCGACCAGGCGCAGCGGCTACTGGGTCCTGAGCACGCCTACGACTACGCGGCCGATTTCGCCCTCGACCGGGCACGACGCTGGTCGACGCCGGTGCCGCTGGCGCTCTTTAGCGACAGCACCGGCGAGGCGGCGTTTCCCGAGTACTTGGCCGGCGCGGTCGAGGACGGGGTCCTGGACCTCGCCTGCAACGGCGAGATCGACTACCGGCTCCGCGGCTTGCGCGTCCGGCAAAAGGCCGAGTGGGGCGCCCGGGAGCCCGAGGGTGGCGGCGACGTCGTCGGCGCCCGGTTGCGGGGCAGCGGGGCGACGGTCCGGGTCGTGCAGGGTCCCGAGACCGGCTATCGCTCCGAACTCCACCTCGAAGACCCGGGCAGCGGCGGTCTCGAAGACCGCATTCGCGCCGCGCTCGACGCTTGGCGGCAGGATTTCCCGAGCCTCGACCTTGCCACGTCCGATATCGGCTTCCAATTGCTGATCCCGGACACGCTTCGCATCGGGCACGAGGCGCAGTTTCCGATGGTCCTCGACAATTTCCTCGATCTCGTCGAAGCGGGCGTTTGGCCGGCGCATCTGGCCGGCCGAATTCGAAGCCGCTACACGCTGCTGGCGCGGGCGCACGAGCGCGCCGTCGCGGCTGGCTGAATCTTCAAAGCACTCGGAGGGCGCATCATGGCTGTTGCAGAAAGTACCGAGACAGGAACCGGCGAGGTCACGGTCGAGCTGCTGGAGGCGATCGGCGATGCCTTCAACCGCCACGACGTCGACGCCATCGTCGGCTTCTTCGCCGAGGACGGCGTCTTCGACAACGCTATGGGCCCCGACATCCACGGCGCCCGCTACGTCGGCCGGGAGACCCTGCGTGCCTTCTTTGGCGAGCTGATGGCGGTGCATCCCGACATCCAGTGGCACGCCATCGACAACCGGGTCGCCGGCGACAAGGGCTATTCGGAATGGCGCCGCCAGTGCACCCTGCCGTCGGGCGAAAGACAGGATTGGCTCGGCCTCGACATCTTCACCTTCCGTGACGGCCTGATCGCCAAGAAGGACACTTACTTCAAGCGCGTTGAATAGGGTCTGCTGCCAGGCTGCCACGGCCCGTCATTACGAGGCGCGTGGCGCCGCGGCGATCCAATCTGGATTGCCGCGCTCGCTGCGCTCGCTCGCAATGACCGCGAAAGCACCTCTAATCGGCGTCGGAACGGGAGCACCTAGCTCTTCACCAGTACCTCAGTGCTCCAGGTCTTCCTCGGCCGGGCGGGGTGGCTCGGTCTTGTTGAAGCGGCCCTCGTAGACCGGCCGAGCGCCGGTGGTCGGTCCCGGGTACTGGACGAAGAGGATCCGGCAGCCGCCCTCGGTGTGCATCTCGTGCTCGAAATGGGGGTCTTCCATGTAGACCATGTCGCCGGCCCGCAGCGTCCGCTCTCCAAAGCGGCACTCGCCCTCGATGACGTACCAGACCTGGGCGAAGTCGTGCTTATGCAGTGGGAAGCCGGCACCGGGCTCGTAGTTCAGGATACCGGCGTTGGGCTCGTTCGGGTGTGCGTCCGAGGGATGGAAGATCATCTGGGTCGTGTTGGCGAAGCGGCCCATCTCCGGCGCCATGTCGTCTGGCCGGCGCACGACCGGCGCGTTGTGGGTCTTGCGTGCGTCCGCCTCGCTCGGCGGCATGGTCGTGGCTGACATTTCCCCCTCCCCTTTCAGCAGTCGAGCGTG
>JASLMY010000086.1 GCA_030746295.1 Alphaproteobacteria bacterium
AGCGGCCGAGACGTTCGAGGCGCCGGCGAGCGAGCCCATGGACGCGTTTGCCACCGTGACGCCGGAACCGATGGTATCGGCCTTCGAGACCGATCTTCAAGCAGAGGCGATGGCGGCCTCGGAAGCAGAGATCGAGCCCACCGCAGAGACAGAAGCGGCGCCTGAACCTGCCACAGAGACCGAAGCGGCACCCGAGCCGGCCGTCGAGGTGGATGCGGAGCCCGAGCCGGCGGCGGCCGCCGACGAGGAGGACGAGCCGGCCTCGGAAGCGACCCTGTCGGAGCCGGCGGAGGTAGAGCCGGTCGCCGCCTTCCCAGTCGCCGAGACCGCACCTCCGGCGGCCGAGCCGGCGTTGGTGGAGACGCCCGAGCCGGCGCTGGCGAAGGAGCCGGAGCCGGAACCGGAAAGCCCGCCGGCGCGCAAGCGCCGCGGTTGGTGGCAGAGCCGACTGGGCTAGAAGAACACCGCCACAATCCCCAGCGGGTCCTATTAGCGGGCCTCAGGAGCATGGCCGTTGCCCCCCTGCGACCCAAGCGCTATGCGCCGGTGGCTTCGGGGTGGGTCTGGGCCGGCCCCGCGATCGGCAGTTCCGCCGTCTCCTTCGCCGTCGCCAGCACGAGGGTCAGGCGGGTCCGCGTCAGGCCTGGCACAGCGGCCTCGACTTCGTCGACCACCGCCTCCAACTGGCCGAGATCGGTAGCGCGAAGCTTCAAGAGATACTGTGACCCGCCCGTGACACGATGAACTTCCTGGACGTTCCCATTGCCACCGAGGGCCGCCGAGAAGATCCCGCCTTGGCCCGGCGGCAGCCGGACCTCGAGAAAAGCCAGCACCTCGGCGCCGGCGAGCGCCGGATCGAGCACCGCGACGTAGCCCTTGACGGCACCGCCACGCTCCAGCTTGCGGACCCGCTCGTTGACGGCAGAGACCGACAGCCCGACCTCGGCGCCCATGGCCGCGTAGGAGAGGCTCGAATCCGCCTGCACCAGGGCCATCAGTCGGCGGTCGATATCGTCGAGTTTCATGTCGAATCCAACCTTTTATTTGAGAATATTGATATAATATAGTTTCTAATACGGAAAATCGATGATTTTTCAGAATAGAATTCGGCCTAGCGAAGATTCAGACTCCCGTCGCTACCGTCTCCACGCCGGCGGCGATTGACGAAACTCGCCATTCTCGTCACCCTCGTTCCCAGGGCAGGCCGAGAGACGCCCTCAGGAGTGGCAGACAGGGGAGGCGCGCGTGACCGACGACCAGCGATCGGAGCTCTCGCGTCTGGCACAGATGCTGGAGACGGCTCACCGCGCCGTGGTCTTCACCGGCGCCGGCATCTCCACTGAATCCGGCATTCCGGATTTCCGCAGCCCCGGCGGTCTCTGGACCAAGTACAAGCCGATCGACTTTCAGGACTTCATGGCCTCAGAGGAGATGCGGCGCGAGGCCTGGCGCCGCAAGTTCGCGATGGACGACACCATGAGCCAGGCGGCACCGAACCGCGGCCACCGCGCCGTCTCGGCCCTGGTCGAGCGCGGCAAGGTCAGCGCCGTCATTACCCAGAACGTCGACGGCCTGCACCAGGCCTCCGGCGTGCCGGACCCGCAGGTGATCGAGCTGCACGGCAACACCACCTATGCCCGCTGTCTCGACTGCTTCGAGCGCTACGAACTGGGGCCCATCAAGCAGGCCTTCCTCGCCGACGAGACCTTGCCGATCTGCGAGGCCTGCGGCGGCATCGTCAAGACGGCGACGATTTCGTTCGGCCAGTCGATGCCGGACATGCAGATGGCCCAGGCGCAGCACGAGACCCTGGCGGCCGACCTCTTCCTCGCCATCGGCTCCTCCCTCGTCGTCTATCCGGCGGCCGGCTTCCCCATCGTTGCCAAGCGCAACGGCTCGAAGCTGGCGATCTTGAACCGCGAGCCGACCGACCTCGACGACATTGCCGACGTTGTCGTCAACGCCGAGATCGGCGACTCGCTCGGCGGCATCGTCGGCAACAACTGAATGCGTCGATGGCGGCACCCTACCTGGCCGCGCTCGAAGCATTGTTGGCACGGCTCGGGCCCGATCCGGAAGCGACCAGCGGCCTCGACTGCCGGCACTTCTTCTCCGGCGCCGCCGCCTACATCGACGGCCGCATCTTCGTGACGCTGACCCCGGTCGGGCTGGCCCTGAAGCTGCCGGAGGCGACCCGCGAACTGCTGTTGGCCGAGGGTGCCGAACCGCTCCGCTATTTCCCGAAGGCACCGATCAAGAAGCAGTACGTCGTCTTGCCTGAAGCGCTGCAAGAGGATACCCAGGCGCTGGCCCGACTGGTGCAGCAAAGCCTCCGCTTCGTTCGCGAGGCGGCCTGAGGTGGTGGCGATCGGTCGCAGCGATTGGGGCGCCCAACGCCTGCTAGTGGATAGAATCCAAATCTGAGAGGGGAGCCATGAGCCTGGTCAAGCCGATCGAGTACGAAGAGGCCTCGCAAGAGGTGCGCGCCGTCTACGACGACATCATGGCGAAGCGCGGCACTGACTGGATCAACAACTTTTGGAAGGTGATCGCCCACGAACCGAAGACGCTGCGGCGGACTTGGGAGAGCCTGCAAGAGGTTATGGCCCCGGGCGCCCTCGACCCGCTGCTGAAGGAGATGCTCTACGTCGCCGTCAGCGCGACCAACTCGTGCGAATACTGCCTCTATTCCCACACCGCGGCGGCCCGCGCCAAGGGCATGAGCGAGGCCATGCTGGGCGAGCTGATGGCCGTCGTCGCCATGGCCAACGAGACCAACCGCCTCGCCACCGCCTACCAGGTCCCGGTCGACGAGGCCTTTCGCCCGGACCACGAGGCCGGCGCCGACGCTTAGACGCAACCGCGCGCCGCCGCGAAGATCGCGACGGACGGCCATCTCCGAGGCCGAGGGTGGAAACCATGGCGGAACAGGGCGTCACGCGCAGGCTCGCGGCGATCCTCGCCGCCGAAGTGGTCGGCTACAACCGCCGCATGGGTGCGGACGAAACCGGCACGCCGGCGTGCCTGAAGGCCGGCTGGACGCGCTGCGCCGCTTTTCGGGCAACGGCTAGGATGGCTACCGGACCTCGGGCCGACCGAGGCTGAGAGGGAGAGCAAGAGGATGCGGAAACCGATGCACGCGTGCCTGGCGACGGCCGCCCTTGTCGCCCTCGCGATCACGGCCCTCGTCTGGCCGCTTGGTGGAACCGCCGATGCGGCAGGCGAGATGCAGCCGGTCGTCGTGCCCGAGACGACCGTCCGCTACGTCCGCGCCCGTGCAGAAAGCCAACGGCGTCTTCTGAGCCCGCGCCGTCGGCACCGATTGGCGCCCGCTCAGCAAACCTTGCAGTTGGTGCGCGCTTCTTCGATCTGGGCGATCATCTGCGAATAGTCGATGGCACCCGGGGACAGCGATTCGCCGATGATGAAGGTCGGCGTGCCGCGAATTCGCATCCGCTCGGCCAGGGCCAGGTTCGATTTTATCGCCTGCTGCACCTCGGGCCGGCCCATGTCCGCCTGCAGCAGCTCGATATCGAGGCCAACGCCCTCGGCGATGCGCAGCACCATGCCCTCGTCCAACTTGCCGCGATGCGCCATCAAGGCGTCGTGATATTCGACGTACTTCTCCTGACGGTGCGAGGCCAGGGCGGCACGCGCGGCGTAAACCGAGATCGGGCCGAGGATCGGGTATTCCTTGTAGATGATGCGGACGTCCGGTCGCGCCTTGCGGATCGTCTGCACCGCCTTCAGGGCGCGCTTGCAGAAGCCGCATTGGTAATCGAAGAACTCGACGAAGGGGACCTCGCCTTCCTGATTGACGACGACGTCGTACTCGGATTCGTAGATCTGGGCCCGGTATTGCTCGATTTGTCTCTGGCTCTCGAGCTTGGCCGTCTCCTTGCGCCGACGCTCCAGCTCCTCCATGACCTCGACCAAGAGCTCAGGGTTCGCCAGCAGGTAGTCGCGAATGATCTTCTCGACTTCCGTTTTCTGCTCGGGACTGAAGTTGTGCTGCGCCTCGGCCATCGGCACCGCCAGGGCGAGCCCCAGGCCCACGGCGACGATCATCTGGCCCAACTTGCGTCCCAACATACGTTGGATCATGTACTTGCGTCCTCCAGACAAGATTCGCGCAGAGAATGGTGACGATCGGGGATGGTTGCAAGGTTCGGTCGGATCATTTCTTCGTCAGGACCCGGTCGACCGCCTCTCGCCAACCCTGGTAGAGCGCATCCCGCCTGGTGCCCGCCATCCGCGGTTCGAAGCGCGCCTCGCGCTGCCACTGGCCGGCGATCGCCGCCAGCGAGGGGTAGAGTCCCACCGCCAGACCAGCGAGATAGGCCGCACCCAGCGCGGTGGTCTCGGTCACGCGGGGCCGCTCCACCGGCAGTGCCACCATGTCGGCCAGGAACTGCATCAACCAGTCGTTGGCGACCATGCCGCCGTCGACCCGGATCGCCGTCGCTGGCTGGCCCGCATCGGCTGCCATCGCCTCCATCAGGTCGCGGGTCTGATAGCCGACCGCCTCCAGTGCCGCGCGCGTGATCTCGGCAATCCCGGCATCGCGGGTCAGGCCGAGGATGGCGCCGCGTGCCTCGGCGTCCCAATAGGGCGCGCCCAAGCCGACGAAGGCCGGCACCAGATAGACGCCGCTGGTGCTCTCGACCTCGGCCGCCAGCGCCTCGCTCTCGCCCGCGTGGCCAACCAGGCGCAGGCCGTCGCGCAGCCATTGCACGGCGGCACCGGCGACGAAGATCGAGCCTTCGAGGGCGTAGGAGACCTCGCCGCCGAGGCGGTAGGCGACGGTGGTGATCAGCCGGTTCTCCGAGCGCACCGCCTCGGCGCCGGTGTTGACGAGGGCGAAGCAGCCGGTGCCATAGGTGCTCTTCAGCATGCCGGGCTCGACGCAGGCCTGGCCGAAGGCGGCGGCCTGCTGGTCACCCGCGATGCCGGTGATCGGGATCGGGGCACCGAAGTGGGCCGCGTCGGACTGGCCGAATTCGCCGCTCGAATCCCGCACCTCGGGCAGGACCTCGGGCGGGATGTCCAAGAGGCTCAAAAGCTCCCGGTCCCAGTCCTGGGCATGGATGTCGAAGAGCAGGGTCCTGGACGCGTTGGTGGCGTCGGTCGCGTGCACGCGCCCACCCGTCAACTGCCAGAGAAGCCAAGAGTCGACGGTGCCGAAGGCGAGCTCGCCGGCCGCTGCCCGTCGTCTAGCGCCATCGACGTTGTCGAGCAGCCAGGCCAACTTGGTACCGGAGAAATAGGGGTCGAGCAGGAGCCCGGTCCTGGCCTGAAAGAGCTCGCCATGGCCTGCTGCCGCCAACGCCTCGCACGCCGCCGCGGTGCGCCGATCCTGCCAGACGATGGCGTTGGCGACCGGGGCGCCGGTATCGCGCTCCCAAAGCACGGTGGTCTCGCGCTGGTTGGTGATGCCGATGGCGGCGATGGCATCGGCGCCGACCCCGGCCTCGGCCATCGCTTGGCGCGAGACCTCCAAGGTGTCGGCCCAGATGCGCCGGGCGTCGTGCTCGACCCAGCCGGGCTCGGGGAAGTGCTGCGGCAGCTCCCTTTGCGCCGTTGCCCGTGGTCGGCCCTCGGCATCGAACAGGATAGCGCGACTAGACGTCGTGCCTTGATCGATGGCGAGGATGACGCGCTCGGCCGTCACCGGCCTCGCCTCCGAAATGTTCTGGGAGCGCCGAAGCCGGTCACTGCTGCTTTCTTTTTCGCTCGATCCCGTGCTGTGCCTCGCCCTCCAGGTCGAGCGCCCGCAGATAGGCCGGCGACGACTTGGAGAGCCCCTTCAGGGCCCGCGTGGCCTGCAGCTTGGCGTCGCGGTAGCGGCCCAGCAGGACATATCTCTCGGCCGTGGCCAGCGCCGCCAGGGCGAGCTGCTCGTCGCGGCCATAGGCCATCGCGAGCCAACGCCAGACGCCCGGGCTGTGCGGCTCGATCCGGGTCGCGATCTTCAAGTTCTCGATCGCTGCGGCGACGTGCTCGGTGCCCTCGGCCGAGACCTGGGCCTGGCCGAGCCCCATTCGGAGCAGCGCGTTGTCGCCATCCAAATCGACTGACCGCTGATAGGAGGGAATGGCCTGGTCGATGCGGCGCGATTCCAGCAGGATCTGCCCCTTGAGCTCGTGGAAGTAGGGATCGTCCGGGTGCTCCGCCAGCAGGCCGTCCACGATTCCGATCGCCTTGTCGGACTGCCGCTCGCGGTGGTAGGCGACGGCCCTGGCATAACGGGCGGGCAGGCTCGTGTCGCTCAAGGGGTAGCGCCGCAAGGTCTGCAGCAGACCCTTCAGATAGCCGACGAGCTTGGCCTTCATCCGGGCATGAAGGGCGACGTATTGCGGCGAGTCGGTGGCGTCGCGATACCGCGAGCCCTCATAATGGGACCGCAGCGCGTCTGCGCGCTCGGCCCAGAGCGGGTGGGTGCGGGCGTAGGGATCCTGGCTCTCGGCCACCAACAGCTCCTGGTCGCCGAGCTTGTCGATGAAGACCAAAAGGCCGCTTGCCGACTGGCCGGTCGCCTCTAGGGTCCGTAAGGCGGACTGATCCGCCGCCGCCTCTTGCGAGCGGCTATAGCGCAGATACTGACGATGACTGGCGGTGACACCGGCGGTCAGGATCGCCGCCGCGGCACCGCCTTGACCGGCGATCGCGGCGGCGCCGCCCAGCAAGAAGGCGATGATCGAATGCGCGCTCGCCTTCCGCATCGCCTCGTGCGTGCGGGCCAGATGGCCGCCGGCGATATGGCCGGTCTCGTGCGCGATCACGCCGATCAGTTGGTTCGGCGTATCGGTTGCGATCAAGAGGCCGGTGTGGACGAAGATTTTCTGGCCGCCGGCGACAAAGGCATTGAGCGAAGGATCATCGACGATTAGGACTTCCACCGCCTGCGGATCGATGCCGGCGGCCTGGAAGAGTGGCGTGCTGTAGGTGCGGATGGTAGTTTCGATCTCCGCATCCCGGATCAGCGCAACGCCTCGCGCGCTTGCCGGGCCAGCCAGCAGCGAAAGGGCCAAGGCGGGCACGAGCAGGTAGCGTCGAGCGATATTTATAGCCAACCCAATTCTCCAGAGGCTTAGAGTGAAAGTAGGATCACCATGAGGGCAGGTCAATGGAGCTGTCTTTGGGTCGGCCTGACGGTCGCGCTCGCCGCTTGCGAGGGCCCTGAGGTCGGCCAGCTCGGCGCGGTCTCGGGCTTCAAGGGCGGGGTCGCCACGGACGAGCCGCGTGCCTCGGTGGTGGCGCACGATGCCCTTTCCGCCGGTGGCACCGCCGTCGATGCCGCGATCGCGGCGTTCTTCACCATGTCGGTGACCTACCCGGCCGGGGCCGGGCTCGGCGGCGGCGGACTCTGCGTGGTCTATGATGCCGAGACCAACAAGGGAGAAGCGCTCGAATTCCTGGCCGGACGGCCGGCCGCCGGCGGCCCCTACGCGGTGCCAGGCGTCGTCCGCGGCTTGGCCGCGCTGCACGCCCGCTACGGCCGTCTGCAATGGTCGCAGCTGGTCTCACCGGCCGAGCAGATGGCCCGCTTCGGCCATCCCATCAGCCGGGCGCTGGCCAAGCGGCTCGAGGCGTCGAGGGACCGGCTCTGGCAAGAGCCCGCCTTGCGGCGACTTTTCTTCCGCCAGGGCGGCAAGCTCAAGGGTGAAGGCGAGAAGCTCGTCCAGTTGGAGCTGGCGACGATGTTGTCGCAAATCAGGGCCCGCGGCGCCGGCGATCTCTATGGCGGCCAGGCCGGCCGCACCTTCGTCGAGGCAGCCCAGACCGCGGGCGCGACCATCACGGTCGACGACCTGCGCGGCTACCGTCCGATCTGGCGGCCAACCCGAGAGATCGATTTCGGCAGCGAGACCGGTCATGTGGCCCCACCGCCGCCGCAGGGCGGCCAGGTGTTGGGCGCGCTTCTCGATACACTCGAATCGGCACGGTCCGAGCGACGGGTCGAGGCGCTGTTGAACGCCGGCGCCAAAGCCTATGGCACCGGGCCAACCGACGCCGCCGCGCCCCAGGGGGGTGCAGCGGTCGTGGTCGGCGATCGCGGCGGCTCGGCCGCCGCCTGCAACTTCACCATGGGCCCGCTCTTCGGCAGCGGCCGCATGGCCGGCGCCGCGGGCGTTCTGCTGGCGCCGGTCGAGGGGCGCGAGAAGGACTTCGCGTCCCCAATGGTGGTCGCCAACCACAACGTGCACCAGGGCCATCTGGCGATCGCGTCCTCGGGCGGCTGGGCCGCACCCGCGGCGACGGCACTGGTGGCGCTGGCCTTGCTGGAGGACGGCGCCGAGACGGCCGCGGCGCTCGCCGCACCCAGGGCGATCAGGCTCGGCCCCGGCGGGCTGGTTTTCCACGAGCCGAACGTCACGGGCGCCGACGGCCAACAGGTCCAAGCACTCGGCAACGTGCAGCTGATCTGGTGCCGGGAAGGCCTCGACGATCCCGAGAGCTGCCGCTTCGCCTCCGACAGGCGCGGCTACGGCCTCGCCCGCGGCCAGGCCTTCTGATGCTCGTGTCCTTGTCGAATCAGAAGTCCGTCGGGCGCTTGCCACAAACGATGCGAACTTTTGATTTGGGACACTAGCGATGAAGATCGGCTCCGGCAGCGACATTCCCGCCTTTATCGTCATGGACGTGATGAAGGCCGCGGCCGAGCGTGAGGTCGCCGGCGGCGACGTCCTGCACATGGAGGTCGGCCAGCCCTCGACCGGGGCGCCCGCCGGGGCCGTCGCGGCGGCGAAGCGGGCCCTCGACGGCGACGTCCTCGGCTATACGCTGGCGCTCGGTATCCCGGATTTGCGCCAGCGCATCGCCCGCCACTACCAAGATTTTTACGGCCTCGAGGTCGACCCGGAGCGGATCGCCGTCACCACCGGCTCGTCGGGCGCCTTTCTGCTCTCCTTCCTCTCCGCCTTCGACCCCGGCGACAAGGTGGCGATTCTGCGCCCCGGCTATCCCTGCTACCGCAATATCCTCAGTGCCTGCGGCTTCGAGGCGGTCGACGTGCCCGTCGGGCCCGAGACCCGCTTTCAGCCGACGCCAGCGCTTCTGGACGTGGCCGGCGGCGGCGCCCTCGACGGCCTGCTGGTGGCGAGCCCGGCCAATCCCACGGGCTCGATGCTGCGGCGGCAAGAGATGGCGACCATCACCGCCTATTGCCGCGCGCACGACATTCGCTTCATCTCCGACGAGATCTACCACGGCATCACCTACGGCGGGCCGGCGGAGTCGGCATTGGCGCACGACGACCAGACGATCGTCATCAACTCGTTCTCGAAATACTTCTCGATGACCGGCTGGCGGCTCGGCTGGACGGTGCTGCCGGAGCCGCTGGTCAGGCCCTTCGAGCGGCTGGCGCAGAACCTCTTCATCTCGCCGCCGAGCCTGGCCCAGCACGCAGCACTGGCCGCCTTTGATTGCACCGAGGAGCTGGAGGCCAACGTCGCCCGCTATGCCCGCAACCGCGAATTGCTGCTCAGCGAGTTGCCCAAGGCCGGCTTCGACGAGCTGGCGCCGGCCGACGGCGCCTTCTACCTCTATGCCGACGTGCGCCGGATCAGCAACGATTCCGGTGCCTTCTGCGCCGAGATGCTGCAGGCCACCGGCGTCGCGGCGACGCCCGGCATGGACTTCGACCCGGTCGACGGCCGCAGCTGGGTCCGCTTCTCCTTCTGTGGTTCGACCGAGGACATGGCCGAGGCCGCCCGGCGGCTCCAGGACTGGCTCGCCTAGGAGACGGACCGCGGCCAGACGACGGGGAACAGCTCGCAGGCCATGGGGTCGCCGGCCTTCAGGCCATGCCCCTCGATCGGTGGCGAGACGCGGCCCGGACGCTCGGCATAGCGGGCATCTTCGCCCAACCAGCGGGTGGCATAAGCGCGACGGCGCCGTGTCGACGAGGCGTTGCCGGCGGCCCCGTGCAGCGTCAGGGCATGGAAGAAAAGGCAGTCGCCGGGCACCATCTCCCAGCCGAGGATTTCGTATTCGTCGCGCCCGGCCTCGACGTCGGGCGCCTCCTCCATGCCGTCGTCGCCCGGCACCAGGGCGGTGCCGTCGGCGTTGAAATAGCGCGGCCGGAACCACCGCCCCCAGCGATGCGAGCCGGCGACGAACTCCAAGCTGGTCGCCCGATCCACCGGATCGAGGGGCAGCCAGATCGAGCCCACCATGCGGCCGTCGACCGGATAGTAGGGCTGGTCGTGATGCCACGGCGTGGGCAGCGGCGTGTTCGGTTCCTTGACCAGCAGATGGTCGTGATAGAAGACGACCTCCGACGCCCCCAGGAGCCGGGCCGCGATCGCCGCCGCCGGGCTTTCCTCGACAAAGCGCCGGCATTCGGGCCAGCGGCGCCAGAGCTGGAAGTCGACGAAGAACTCGCCCGTGACCCCATCCGGCGTGTTGTGCCGCACCATCGGGCCGGGCGCCGCCTTGTCCCTTTCCACCGCTTCCACCAGGGCCGCGATCCACTCTCGATCGAAGGCCTGGCGCAAACAAACGACGCCGTCGCGCCGAAAAGCGGCGACCTCGGCCTCGCTGACGGTTGCGGTGCTGCGGTTCATGCTGGGCTCCCTCGCACTGGCGAGCACGCTTGGAGCTTGGCTCGACCCGCCGACGGGTGCAAGACGCCGGCAAGGCCATTATTGCGCCCGACAGACGGTTGCGACATCATGGGGTCAAGCGGAAGCAAGTCGCCGACTGAGCGGCGGCGCTTCGCGGGATGGGCTCGCAAGGGCGAGTTCGCGCAACTTGGGAGGAAGACATGTCTAAGGCTACACGAGGCCTCAAGACCGCGCTGTTGGCCGCCGGGATCGCGGCCGTGGGTGCGGTTGCCGGACTGCAGCCGGCGATGGCCGAGACCGTTCTCAAGGCCAAGGTCCACGCCGACCTCAAGAACATCGATCCGATCTGGACGACGGCCTATATCAGCCGCAACCACGGCTACCTGATTTTCGACACCCTCTTCGCCACCGACGCCGACCTCAAGGTGCAGCCTCAGATGGTCGACAAGTGGGAGGTCAGTTCGGACAACCTGGTCTACACCTTCACGCTTCGCGACGGCCTGAAGTTCCACGACGGTGCGCCCGTGACCTCGGAGGACTGCATCGCCTCGATCAAGCGCTGGGGCAAGCGCGACGGCATGGGCCAGAAGCTGATGGACGCCGTCGACCGCCTCGAGGCCGTCGACGCCAAGACCTTCAAGCTGGTGCTGAAGGAGCCCTACGGCCTGGTCCTCGCCTCGCTCGGCAAGATCAGCTCCAACGTGCCCTTCATGATGCCCAAGCGCCTGGCCGAGACTGACCCCTTCGAGCAGATCCCGGAATCGATCGGCTCCGGCCCCTTCGTCTTCCAGAAGGACAAGTGGGTTCCCGGCTCCAAGGTCGTCTACAAGAAGAACATGGACTACAAGCCGCGCTCCGAGCCCGCCAGCGGTGCGGCCGGCGGCAAGGTCGTCCACTACGACGTTCTCGAGTGGCTCTACATGCCGGACCAGAACAGCGCCTTGAACGCGCTGATCGCCGGCGAGATCGACTATTTCGAGGACCCGGCGCTGGATCTGGTGCCGACCTTGAAGCAGAGCAAGGACGTCAAGATCCACGTCATCAATCCGCTCGGCAGCCAGGGCTGGCTCCGCATCAACCACCTGCACCCGCCCTTCAACAATCAGAAGGCGCGCCAGGCGCTGCAGTACATGGTGAACCAGGAGATGTACATGCAGGCCGCCGTCGGGGTCGACAAGAACTTCTACAAGCTCTGCCCGGCGATGTTCGTCTGCGACACGCCCTTCGCCACGGATGCCGGCTCGGCCCGGATCATGGAGCACAACATGGCCAAGGCCAAGCAGCTCCTGAAGGAATCGGGCTATACCAACCAGCGCGTCGTGCTGATGCAGCCGACAGACCTCGTCAACCTCAACGCCTTCACCCTGGTGACGGCGCAGCTCCTGCGTGAGGTTGGCATCAACCTTGAGGTCCAGGCCATGGACTGGTCGACGCTCACCTCGCGCCGGGCCATGAAAGAGCCGCTGGCCAAGGGTGGCTGGAACATCTTCCACACCTCCTGGATCGGCCCCGACGTGATGACGCCGGCGGTCAACATCGGCACCTCGGGCGGCTGCACCGAGCGGGCTTGGTTCGGCTGGCCGTGCGATGAGAAGATCGAGAAGCTGCGCGGTGACTTCGCCAAGGCGACCGACGCGGCGGAACAGAAGAAGATCGCCGAAGCGGTGCAGATGCGGGCCAACGAGATTGTCGCCTATGTCCCGATCGGCCAGTTCTACACGCCCATCGCCTATCGCAAGAACCTGACCGGCGTGATCGAGGCGCCGGTGCCGTTCTTCTGGAATATCAAGAAGAACTGATCCGACAACTCTGACGACAATGGGGCCGCTCCCTTCGGGGGCGGCCCATTTCTTTTGCCTTCTCAGGCCGAGGCGGCCTCGCGCTCGCGGGCGAAGAGGCTCAAGGCGAACCAATCGCGGAAGGCGCGGACGTCCTTCGCGATGCCGTCGAGCTTCAGCCCGCCCGTGCGCCGGGCGGCGTCGATGGTGACGTGCCCGAGCCAGACCTCGACCAGGGTCTTGACCGGGCTGGCGATAGTGAGATCGACCGCGTGCCCGGGGTCTTTCATGCAGAGGTCGACCTCGCCGCGGTCGAAGACCAGCCAAAAGCGGCGCTTGGCCGAGGGCACGCCGGCGAAGTCGAACAGCGCGACGAAACGCCGCCCCGCGGGCATCCCCTCGGGCGTCACGTTGCGCCGGATGTCCCACATCAGCAGGGCCGGATCCAAATTCTCCTCCGCCGTCAGGTCGTCGCGAACCCAGCGCTGGGCCCAAAAGCCGAAACCCTCGACGATCGGCCGAAGCTCCTCGCCGGCTTGGGTCAGATGGTACTCCGCGCCCCGGCCGCCAGGCCCCGGACGTCGCTCGACGATATCGGCGAATTCCAGCTCCTTGAGACGGCGGGAGAGCAACGACGACGACATCTGCGGCACGCCGCGCTGGATGTCGTTGAAGCGGGCGCTGCCGCACAACAGCTCGCGGACGACGAGCGGCGTCCAGCGTTCCGCCAGAATTTCCGCCGCCCGGGACACCGGGCAGAACTGGCCATAGCCTCGCTTGTGCATTACCGCATCCCCCCTGCGAGCCACCCCTGGTCAACTGCAGATATTGAAGTTGTATCGCGTTTGGTCAAGCACGATCTTCCAGGCTCGGGGATCGAACACAGGGGAGAGCAAGACGATGACCGAGACGAGAAAAGATCTGACGAAGCTGGTCCAAGAGCTCGGGCCGCGCTTCGCCGCGCGGGCTGCGAGCCACGATGAGGACGCGACCTTCGTCGCCGAGAACTATGACGCCTTGCGCGAGCACAAGGTGTTCTCCGCCCTGGTGCCGACCGAGCTCGGCGGCGGCGGTGTCGCCTATAGCGAGATGTGCGAGTTCGTCCGCGAGCTGGCACAACACTGCGGCGCGACGGCGTTGGCCCTGTCGATGCATTCGCACCTGGTCTCGGCCGCCGTCTACAACTACCGGAACGGCAAGCCCGGCCAAAAGCTCCTGGAGCGGGTCGTCGGTGCCGAGGCGATCTTGGTCAGCACCGGTGCGAACGACTGGCTGGGCTCGAACGGCAGCGTCGAGCGCGCCGCGGGCGGCTTCCTCGTCAGCGCCAAGAAACCCTTCGCCAGCGGCTCGCCCAAGGGCGACGTGCTGGTGACCTCGGCACCCTACGAAGACCCGGTGGAAGGCTGGCAAGTGCTGCATTTCCCCGTACCCTTCGCCGCCGAAGGCGTCAACCTCGCCGGCGACTGGAACACGCTTGGCATGCGGGCCACCGGCTCCGAGACGGTGGTGCTGGACGAGGTCTTCGTGCCCGACGAGGCGGTCGCGCTACGCCGGCCGCGCGACGAATACCATCCGGCCT
This sequence comes from Alphaproteobacteria bacterium, assembly GCA_030746295.1. The sequence continues at coordinate 13,926 of JASLMY010000086.1, forward strand.
GGAACGTGATCCTGACCGTGGCCATGCCGCTCGTCATGTCGGCCTATCTCGGCGTCGCCGAGGCGGCGGCCGAGATCGCCCGGGCCGGCGCCACGAAGCGCGCCGACGACCCGGGGACGCCCTACCTGCTGGGCGAGCTTGAAAACCTGCTGACGACGGCCAGGCTGGCGCGCGACGATATGGTGCGGATCACCAATGACTGGGACTTCGAAGCCACGACCGAGACCGCGAACGAGATCCTGGTCCGCAAGACCATCGCCGCAAAGGCGGCCTTGGCGACCGGCGAGAAGGCGTTGGAGGCGACCGGCGGCGGCGGCTTCTACCGGGCCTCGGGGCTGGAGCGGCTGGTCCGCGACCTGCACGCAAGCCAGTTCCACCCCCTGCAGGAGAAGCGCCAGCACCGCTTCACCGGCCGCCTCGCCCTCGGCCTCGACCCGATCGGCGAGAGCACAGCACCGGCGGCACAGGCCAAGGCGGCCTAGCTGAAGTATCCGGACGCGAATGGAATTGGGGTCAGGGTCAACTCTGACCCCAATTTCGCCTATTCCGCTGCCTTGGCCCCACGGCGGTTGGCGGCACCCCAGCTATCGACGTAGTCGGTCCATTCCAACGCCTCGGCCTCGGCCCGGATTTCCAGGGGATCGCGGGTGTCGATCATCACCGCGACCTCGTCGGTCGCCGCGCGCTTCTGCTCGAAGGCGTTCGCAAGCGCCTTCGGATGCGGCCCGTGCGGGAAGCCGGCCGGGTGCAGGGTCATCATGCCCGGGTGGATGTTGTCGCGGCTGAAGAACTCGCCGGCATGGTAGAAGATGACCTCGTCATAGTCGTTGTTGGAGTGGAAGAAGGGCACCTTCAAGGCGCCGGGGTCGCTCTCGAAGGGCCGGGGCACGAAGGTGCAGACGACGAAGCGGCCGCCCATGAAGGTGGTGTGGGCCGAAGGCGGCACGTGGTAGCGATGGCTCATCAGCGGCCGGATGTCGCGCCAGTTGAGCTTCACCGGGGCGACGCTGCCTTGCCAGCCGGCCGTATCCAGCGGGTTGTAGGGGTAGGTCACGGTCGAGACCTGGCCCCGCGCCTTGATCTCGATGCGCCAGGTCCGGTCGTCCTGTTGGGCCTCGTAGGCGGCGTCGATGCGCGGCGTCTCCAACACGGCGGGATCGAAGATCGCCTGCTCGCTGACGAGGCCCCGCTCGGGCAGCGTGTAGTGCTGGTTGGTCGCCTCTACCAGCAAGGCCGAGACCGGTGCGGTCGGCTCGATCCGCCAGGTCGTCGTCTTCGGCAACACGATGTAGTCGCCGTCGCGAAAGCTCAAGTGGCCGAAATCGCAGTAGAGCTCGCCCGCACCCTCGTGCACGAAGATAAGCTCGTCGCCGTCGGCGTTGCGGGCGAGATCCGCCATCGCCGTCTCCTGGCGCCAGGCACGGACCTTACAGTGCACGTTTTCCAATAGCGGGCGCGCTTGCCAAGGGCCGCCGCCGGCGTGCTCGATCTTGGTGGTGTCGAAGGCGCGGGGGCGCAAGGGCCCTTGCCAGTCGATCCACCCGGTCGGCGGGTTGCGGTGGTAGATCTGCGTCGCCGGGCCGAAAAAGCCCTCCTTGCCGAATTCACGCTCGTAGGTGCCCTCGGGCAGATCCGCGTGTGCCTGACGCGAGGCCTCGCCCTCGATTCGGGGCAGCGGAATCCATTTGTCGGCCATGCTCGTGCTCCCTGCTCTGCTCCCGGTCCCGCCGGCGCACCGGTCGTTGCCCACTTTGACCGAAATCAACGAGTTTGGCACCTCGCGCGCCCGCCCCCGCCTTGTGTCCAAGAGGCTGTTGCGACAAAATCCCCTACAATCAAGGGATCTAGTATCGCGCAGGCGAGAAGGGGTGAAGTGATGGACCAAGAGGTCAAGCAGTTCAAATGGATCGGGACCCGGCCGGTACGTCCTGACGGCGTCGACAAGGTCACGGGCCGGGCCAAGTTTGGGGCCGACTACGCCTTTCCCGGTATGCTGGTCGGCAAGATCCTGCGCAGCCCCCATGCCCATGCCCGGATCCGCGGAATTGACACCTCAAAGGCCGAGGCACTGCCGGGCGTCAAGGCGGTAACGACCGCGGCCGATTTTCCCGACCACCCCTCCGAGTACGTCGGGCCCGAGCGGGTCCAGGTCAACTTCCATCACGTCACGCGCAACATCCTGGCGCGCGAGAAGGCGCTCTACGAGGGCCATGCCGTCGCCGCCGTGGCGGCGACCAGCACCGCCGTCGCCGAGGAAGCGCTATCGCTGATCGAGGTCGACTACGAGATCCTGCCGCACGTCATCGACGTCGAAGCGGCGATGCAGCCCGATGCGCCGCTGGTGCACGAGGACATGATCACCCGAGGCGTCGACCCAGCGCCCGAGAAACCCTCCAACATCTCCAAGCAAGTCGAGTTCGTGCTCGGCGACGTCGAGGCCGGCTTCGCCGCCGCCGACGAGGTGGTTGAGATGAGTTTCACCACCAAGCCGGTGCACCAGGGCTACATCGAGCCGCACGCCTGCACCGCCCGCTACAACGAGGACGGGCAGGGCGAGATCTGGAGCTCCAGCCAGGGCCACTTCATCGTCCGGGCCTCGACCGCCAAGCTGTTGGGCATGAGCACCTCGGACCTGCGCGTCTATCCGGCCGAGATCGGCGGCGGCTTCGGCGGCAAGACCATCGTCTACGTCGAGCCGGTGGCGATGATGCTGTCGCGCAAGAGTGCGCACGCAGTCCGCATCGTGATGACCCGCGAGGAGGTCTTCAAGGCCTCTGGCCCGACCTCGGGCAGCGCCATGACGGTCAAGATCGGCGCCACCAAGGACGGCAAGATCACCGCCGGTCAAGGCGTCTTCAAGTTCCAGGCCGGGGCCTTCCCGGGCTCGCCGGTGATGAACGCCTGCATGTGCGGCTTCGCCCCCTACGACATCGAGAACGTGGCGACCACGGGCTACGACGTGGTCGTGAACCGGCCAAAGGCGGCGGCCTATCGCGCCCCCGGCGCGCCGATCTCCGCCTTCGCGATCGAGAGCGTGCTCGACATCCTGGCCAAGAAGCTCGGCATCGATCCCTTGGAGTTCCGGCACATGAACGGGGCCAAGGAGGGCACGCGCACGGCCTACGGGCCCAAGTTCCCGTCGATCGGCTATCTCGAGACCGTCGAAGCGCTACAGAACCATCCCGAGTACAAGAAGCCGTTGGGCAAGAACCAGGGCCGCGGCGTCGCCTCGGGCTATTGGTTCAACAACGGCGGCGAATCGAGTGCCACACTGCACGTCAACGAGGACGGCAGCGTCGTCGTCGCCACCGGCAGCCCGGACATCGGCGGCAGCCGCGCCTCGATGGCCCTGATGGCCGCGGAGACGCTGGGCATCGACTACGACCAGGTCCGCCCGATCGTCGCCGACACTGCATCGGTGGGCTTCACTGGCGTCACCGGCGGCAGCCGCGTGACGCTCGCCACCGGCCTCGCCGTCGTCAAGGCCGCCGAGGATGTGATCGGCCAGCTTCGCGAGCGTGCCGCGATGATTTGGGAGGTCGATCCGGAAGGCGTCATCTGGGAGGACGGCCACGCCAAGCCGGCCAGCAGCAACGTCGGCGAGTTCGATCCCTTGTCATTGAAGTCGATCGCCGCCATGAAGGCGCAGACCGGCGGGCCGATCGGCGGCCGCGCCTCGGTCAACGCCGGCGGCGTCGGACCGGGCTTCTCGACCCAATTCTGCGACGTGGAGGTCGACCCCGAGACCGGCAAGGTGACGATCCTGCGCTTCGTCGCCGCCCAGGACGTCGGCCGGGCGATCCACCCGAGCTACGTCGAGGGGCAGATCCAGGGCGGTGTCGTGCAGGGCATCGGCTGGGCCTTGAACGAGGAATACATCTACGACGACCAGGGCCGGCTCGAGAACGCCAACTTCCTCGACTACCGGATCCCGGTCGCCTCCGACCTGCCGATGATCGAGCCGGTGTTGGTGGAGAAGGCCAATCCCAACCACCCTTATGGCGTCAAGGGCGTTGGCGAGGCCAACCTGTGTCCGCCGATGGCGGCGATCGCGAACGCGATCGAGGACGCCACTGGCGTGCGCATGATGGACCTGCCGATGTCACCGCCACGAGTGTTGGCAGCGCTCGACGACGCCGACTAGAGTCGCCGCCGCGGCCGACCTGGTTCGGGCGATACGGCGGCGACACGGTTGGGCTTTCAACGACCGGAGCTCTTGCCCGCGAGGGTATGCTCGCGCCCGACGCCAGCCGAACGGGATGCCGGTCCCACCGTGCCCGGCAATCGGCGCGGCAGAGATCAAATTGCTCAAGCACCCCAATTTGCGCTAGCAGTCTGTCGGACTTTGGGAGTGTTTTCGGTTAGAACCGTGCCATGGTCAAATTTGTCGACTGCGAGCGGG
>JASLMY010000087.1 GCA_030746295.1 Alphaproteobacteria bacterium
AGCTCGCCTCCAGGGGGATGTTGTTGGGATCGAACCAGTAGATCGACCAGATCGTGCCGTGGTCGACGGCGCCGGCGACCTCGAAGCCCGCCGCCTCCAGCTTGTCCTTCAGGTGGAAGAGGGCCTCGCGGCTCTCGACCGTGAAGGAGACGTGATCGAAGCCCAAGGGCTCGGAGGTCTTGGCGCCGTGGAACTTCAGCCGCATCGGGCTGGCGCCGGCGTACTCGAAGAAGGCGACCTGAGTATCGCCGGCGCGGAAGAAGTAGTGGCGGTAGCCGTCGTGGCCGATGCCGGCGACCAGCTCCATGCCGAGCAGATCGCGGTAGAAGCGGATCGTCTTCTCCATGTCGTCGGTGATAAAGGCGAGGTGATTGATTCCCTTGAGCAGCATGGTGCCGGTCCCTTCGTGCATCCCGTCCCTGTCTACGTAATGTAAGGGATAACGCGGCCAAGCCAATGCCCTGCTTCCGCGAGACGGCCGGGGCGGTTTCGGTCGGTTCGGAAATACACTAGTGTCCAGCGCCGATGGCGACGACGGCAAAACCCAAAGATATCGAAGCTTTGGCGGCGGCTCTCACGGCCGGCGACCGACGCGCCCTGGCACGGGCCATCACGCTGGTCGAGTCGAGCCGCGAGGACCATCGAGAGGCCGCCGAGCGGCTGTTGGAGCGGCTGATGACCGCGACCGGGGGGGCCGTCCGGATCGGCGTCTCCGGCGCGCCGGGCGTCGGCAAGTCGACCTTCATCGAGGCCTTCGGCGGCCACCTGACCGGCCTCGGCCACCGCATCGCCGTCCTCGCCGTCGACCCCAGCTCGGCCCGAAGCGGTGGCTCGATCCTGGGCGACAAGACCCGGATGCCGGAACTGGCCCGCAATGGCTCGGCCTTCATTCGGCCCTCGCCGTCTGGCGGCACCGCCGGCGGCGTCGCCCGCCGGACCCGGGAAGCGATGCTGCTGGTCGAGGCAGCGGGCTTCGAGGTCGTCATCGTCGAGACCGTCGGCGTCGGTCAGTCCGAGCTGGCGGTCGAGGACATGGTCGATACCTTCTTGCTTCTGGTGGCGCCAGGCGGCGGCGACGAGCTGCAGGGCATCAAGCGCGGCGTCATGGAGCTCGCCGACTTGGTGGTCGTCACCAAGGCCGACGGCGAGCTGGAGACGCCTGCCCGCCACGCCGCCGCCGACTACCGCTCGGCCCTGACGCTGATCCGCCCCAAAGCGGACTTCTGGCGGCCGGAGGTCTGCCTCGTATCTGCGCTCGAGGGCCAGGGCATGCCCGAGGTCTGGGAAGCGGTCTCGCGCCATGCCGACGGCTTGAAGGCTTGCGGTGAGCTGGCGGCACGACGGCAGGCTCAGGTCGGACGCTGGCTCTGGAGCGAGATCGAGCACGGCCTCCGCGAAGCTTTCACCTCGGATGCCGCCATCGCCTCGGCCCTCCCCGATGTCGAGGCCGAGGTCGCCGCCGGCCGGCTGGGGCCGACCCAGGCGGCACGCCGCCTGCTCGAGGTCTTCAGAAAGCGGCGCTGATCTCAGGCCTCCATATGCGCCGCCGCCTCGGGCGTGGCCCTCTGGGCCGCCGCCAATTTCTCCAGCACCCTGATGGTCTTGCCGTCCGGCAGCCCAAGCTGTACCAGGGCCTCGCCAATGCGGGCGTATTCCTCGTAGCTCTCGATCAAGCCGTCAGCCAGGCGGAAGAAGCCGACGCCCTCAATGTAGACGCGCCGGCCCCGACCCTCCTCGATCTTGGCGGTTTGGCTAAAGCGCCAACGGGCGTACCCGGTATGGCCGTCGTCGACCGGGTCCAACATCTCCCACTTGAAGGCCCCGGCGTCGCGCCAGATGTAGTACTCCAACAGGTCGGCGATCGCGGCACGGCCTTGGAAGGTGCCGTAGAAGGTGTCGTGATACTGGCCGTCCTCGGTGAAGACTTCGCCGAGCGCCTTGCCGTCGCCGGCCTCGACGGCGGCGGTAAAGCGGTCGAGCAGTTGCCTGAAGTCCATGCGCGCCCTCTCTCGTTCGGTTGATCGGACCGGTGCCGCCATCAGGCCTGCAAATGCGCCGCCGCCTCGGGTTTGGCGTTCTGGGCCGCCGCCATCTTGTTCAGCACCCTGATGGTCTTGCTGTCCGGCAGCCCGAGCTGGACCAGGACCTCGCCGATGCGGGCATAATCCTCGTAGCTCTCCAACAGGCCGTCGGCCAGGCGGAAAAAGCCGATGCCCTCCATGAAGACGCGCCGACCCCGGCTTTCCTCGGTCTTGGCCGTATAGCTGAAGCGCCAGCGGGCATAGCCGGTGCGGCCGTCGTCGACCGGGTCCGCCATCTCCCACTTGAAGGCCTCGCCGTCACGCCAGAAGTAGTTCTCCAGCATGTCGGCGATCGCGGCCCGGCCTCGGAAGGTGCCGTAGAAGACGTCGTGATATTGGCCGTCCTCGGTAAAGACGTCGGCGAGCGCCTGGCCGTCGCCGGCCTCGACGGCGGCGGCGAAACGGTCGAGCAATTGCTTGAAACTCATGCGATCCATCTCCTAAGCGATAAGTCGAATGCGGCCCTCATCTTGACGGCAGCAGGGCCGATATCAAGCCGTCAAATGCGCCGCCGCCTCGGGCTTCGCGCTCTGGGCTGCGGCCAGTTTCTACAGCACCCGGATGGTCTTGCCGTCCGGCAATCCCAATTGCACCAGAACCTCGCCGGCGCGGGCATAGTCCTCGTAGCTCTTGTTCAGGCCGTCGGCCAAGCAGAAGAAGCCGACACCCTCGCAGAAGATGCGCCGGCCTCCACCGCGGCAGTGAACCGGTCGAGCAGTTGCCTGAAGGTCATGGAGTCCTCTTTGCCTCGGACCGTCGAGCGCGGTCCTGATCTTGACGGCAGCGGGCGCATGCCGTAAAGAGGCCCGCGCGCCGCCGAGATCCGTTCCGGGGTTCATTCGGCGGCGGTATTGTTCAAGTCGACCGAAACAGCAGTTGGGATGACGCCATGGCGCGACGATGTGAATTGACCGGCAAGGGCGTGATGTCGGGCCACAACGTAAGCCATTCGAATATCAAGACGAATCGGCGTTTCTTGCCCAACCTGCAGACCTTGTCGCTGCATTCCGAGGCGCTCGGCCGCTCGATCAGGCTCAAGGTCTCGATGCACGCCTTGCGCTCGGTCGAGGCCCGCGGCGGCCTCGACGGGTTCCTCATGCACGCCCGCGACCGCAACCTGTCGATCAGGGCCAGGCGGCTGAAGCGCACCATAGCGCGGACCCAGGCTCAGGCCGCGACCGGCTGAGCATACCTTCGACCCCGAGAACCGGACGATGAGCCGCGTCGACGCCGGCGAGCCCGACGCGACGGTCGGTCTCGGCTTCAGCCTGCTGGCCGCCGTCTTCACCGGCTCGCTGGTGATCGCGGCGGTGTTGGCGGCCAAGATCATTCAGGTCGGTCCGTTTACCGTGCCGGCGGGCGTGCTCGCCTATTCGCTGACCTTTGCCTGCACCGACATCATCTCCGAGGTCTATGGCCGGGCTCGGGCGCGGCAGGTGGTGCTCGCCGGCTTCGTAGCACTCGTCGCGGCCCTGGTGCTGATCCAACTGGCGCTGGCTTGGCCGGCCGCACCCTTCTGGCAACAAGCGGAGGCCTTCCAGGACATTCTCGGCAGCACCGGCCGGATCGTCGTCGCCAGCCTGGTCGCCTATCTGGCGAGCCAGTACACGGACGTCTTCTTGTTCGCCTGGCTGCGCCGCCTGACCGGTGGGCGCTTCCTCTGGCTGCGCAACAACGGCTCGACCATGCTCTCGCAGCTCTTGGACTCGGCACTCTTCGTCACCATCGCCTTCGCCGGGGTGTTTCCGCTGGGGCCGGTGATCCTGGGGCAATGGCTGGTGAAGCTGGCGATCGCCGCCCTCGACACGCCCGTGGTCTACGCCGTCGTCGCCCTCTTGCGCGCCCGCCCGCCGGCGCAGGCGCCGGCCTGATCTACTCGGCCAGGCGGAACTGCAGCAACAGCGTATCCTGCAACGGGCTGAAGTTGTTGTCCGAGAGCAGATAGACGAGCGTACCGCCGCCTGGCGCCGGGGCCACCGCCAGGCCCTCGAAATTGTCGACCGTCAGCGGCCATTCGAGGCGCGCGATCTCCTGACCTTTGAGGCGCGCGCCCGCCTTGATATCGGCCTTGGCGAGACGGCGCAGACGGGCGCCGGCGCCACCGAGGAGGCTGTAGCGCCGTTCCAGCACCAGAAGGTCGCCATTCGGCAAGCGGGCGATATCGGTCGGCTTGAAAGCCCAGCTGGTGGCATAGCGAAGCGGCCGCGTCCGTCCCCGCCGCCAGAGCCAGCCCTGCAGGTCGCCATTGCCGACGTAGAACGCCTCCGAAAGCATGAGAACGCCGCCGTCCGCCAGCACAGCTAGCGCCTCGATGCCGCCGTTCACGGGCAGACGGTCGAAGTCGTCGGGGCGGAGGAAGCGTTTCGCGCGGTCGCCGGCGAGGCCCGCCGGCGGCGGATAGCGCCAGAGACGATGGCGGCGCTCGAAACTGACCAAATAGCCGCCGTCGCCCTGGCGCTCCACCGCTTCGGCGTCGTGCATCCCGGCATCGGCATTGACCGGGCGACCGTCGGTGTCGGGCAACGGCGACATCGAGACTTCGGCAAGGCCTTCTAGTCTGCCGTCCGCGGCCAGCAGCAATTTCCCAGTGAGCCAACGGCCGAGGTCGCTGACGGCGACGAAGCGGCGGCCGTCCAGGCTCAACGTCAGGCCGGACAGGCCGCCGAAGGCGAGGTCGTCCGAGCGCAGGATATAGCCGGCTATGAAGCGCAACGCACCGACGCGTTCCTGGGCCGGGTCGTTGACGTTGAGCGGCACCGGCTCGAGTCTCACCGTGACCTCCGCGGCACCGGCCGCGCCGGCGAGGACGGCCGCGACGAGGGCCGGGGTGATGGCCGCGGCGAGCCATCGAGGGATCGCCGCCAGCGCTCTCACGCAGCCGTGTTTGGCCATGACGAGCCTCGCTCGCTAGTCTTGGAACATCGGTCGGGGGTCATCTCTACGACCTCATGGTTCGTCGAAGGGGGAGCAATTCGATGTTGGCACGACGACAGATTTTGAAAGGCGTGGCGGGATGGCCGCTGGCGACGGTGCTGGCCAATCCGGCCCTGGCGCGCTCGGTCGCGGCCAGCTTGCCGGAGGTCGAGATTCGGACCGCCGCCGGCCGCTCGGTGACGGCGACCTTCGCCCAGACCCGAAAGGCCTCGGCGCCGACTGTGCTTCTGGTGCACGAGTGGTGGGGCCTCAACGACCAGATCAAGGCGGTGGCGGCCGAGTTCGCGGGCCTCGGCTATCACGCCCTCGCCGTCGACCTCTACGACGGCAACGTCGGCACCACCCGCGACGAGGCCCGCAGCTATATGAAGAGCGTCAAGAGCGACGAGGCAGTCGACACGCTCGTCTCCTGGGCCGCCTGGCTGAAGAAACACGAGAACGCCTCCGGCAAGATCGGCACCGTCGGCTGGTGCTTCGGCGGCGGCTGGTCGCTGATGACCGGGATCAAGACGCCGGTCGACGCCACTGTCGTCTACTACGGCAACGTCGCCCGCACCGCGACCGAACTGAAGAGCCTGAAGGGACCGGTGCTGGGCCACTTCGCCAGCCGCGACAAGTGGATCAATCAAAAGATGGTCTCCGGCTTCGAGAAGGAGATGACGAGCGCCGGCAAGGCCCTGACGGTGCATTGGTACGAGGCCGACCACGCGTTCGCGAATCCCACCAGCGCCCGCTACGACGAGGGCGACGCCAAGCTCGCCTGGCAGCGAACCCAGACCTTCTTCGAGCAGCACCTCGGCAGTTGACCGGGTAGCGTCGACCTAGCGCGCCACGGGACGGCGGGCAAGGCTGCCGCGTTGCTGTCGGCGCTGGGGCCGGCGCTCGCTCTCGTCCTCGAAGAGCTCGGCCAGCTTCTCCATCATCACGCCGCCCAACTGCTCGGCATCGACGATGGTGACCGCGCGACGGTAGTAGCGGGTGACGTCGTGGCCGATGCCGATGGCGATCAGCTCCACCGGCGACGAGGTCTCGATCCAGTCGATGACCCGGCGCAGGTGTTTTTCGAGGTAGTTGCCGGCGTTGACCGAGAGGGTGCTGTCGTCGACCGGGGCGCCGTCAGAGATCACCATCAGGATGCGGCGCTGCTCGGTTCGGGCCAGCAATCGCTCGTGCGCCCAGATCAGCGCCTCGCCGTCGATGTTCTCCTTCAGCAGGCCCTCGCGCATCATCAGGCCGAGGCTGCGCCGGGATCGGCGCCAAGGAGAATCCGCCGCCTTGTAGACGATGTGGCGTAGATCGTTTAGGCGGCCCGGATTGGCTGGCTTGCCGTCGCGCAACCACTTCTCGCGGCTTTGGCCGCCCTTCCAGGCCCGGGTCGTGAAGCCGAGGATCTCGACCTTAACGGCACAGCGCTCCAGCGTCCGCGCCATGATGTCGGCGCACATCGCCGCCACCGTGATAGGGCGACCCCGCATCGAGCCTGAATTGTCGATCAGGAGGCTGACCACGGTGTCACGAAAATCGGTGTCCTGCTCGACCTTGTAGGAGAGCGGATTCATCGGGTTGACGACGACCCGGGCGAGCTTGCCGGCATCCAACAGCCCCTCTTCCAGGTCGAACTCCCAGGAGCGGTTCTGCTTCGCCAAGAGCCGGCGCTGCAGCCGGTTGGCGAGCCGGGCGACGACACCCTGCAAATGCGAGAGCTGCTGGTCGAGATAGGTGCGCAGCCGGGCTAACTCTTCCAAGTCACAGAGCTCGGCGGCATCCGTCACTTCGTCGAACTCGGCCGTATAGGCGAGGTAGGGCGGCTCGTTGGGACGGTCGGGGTAGAGGTCGCCCGGCCGCCACTGGCGGTGGCCTTGGCCCGGGTCCTCGCTTCCCATGCTGGTCATCGCCTCATCGGAGTCGAGGGCAGAGGCGTCGGCGTTCTCGTCGACCTCGCCTTCCATGCCCTCGGCCTGCTGCGGATCGCCGGTCTCGTCGCTGGCGCCGTCGGCACCCTCGCCTTCGCCGTCGCCCGCACCTTCGGGCTGCTGGTCCGGGTCGGCTTCGGGATTGTCCTCGAATTCCTCCGACTCGTCGTAGTCGTCCTCGCCCAGGTCGAGGTCGGCGATCAGCTTGCGGGTCAGGCGCGCAAAACGGGCTTGGTCGTCCGAGCAATTGCTGAACTGCTCGAGCTCGTCGCCGCCCTTTTCCTCGACCCACTCGCGCAGGCCGTCGACCATCTGGCGCGCCTCCTCGGGCGGTGCCTTGCCGGTCAGTTTCTCGCGGACCATCAGCCCGATGACCTCGGGCAGGACGGCGTCGCTCGGATCGGTGATGTTGGCATAGGCGCGGGCGCGGCAGCGCTCGACCAGAGTGGCGTCCAGGTTCTGCGAGACGCCGCGCATCCGATTGGCGCCGATCGACTCGACCCGGGCCTGCTCCGCCGCCTCGAAGACGGCCCTCGGGATCGCCCCTTGCGGCTGGAAGCGCGTATGCAGGCGATCGTTGTGATGGCGCACCCAAAGGCCGAGCGCATCGCCGGCACCGCGAACTTGCGCCACTTCGGCCTCGGGCAAGGTGCGCGAAGGCAGTGGCAGACGCCCACGGCCACCACGACCGCCCGCGCCCTCGGTGCCGAAGTTGACGGCGAGCTCAGCGTCGTCGGCGATCGCCCGGACGGCGGCGGTAACGGCCCGCTTGAAAGGCTCGGCGGGATTCTCCGGTGCGCTCATCTCAGCGCGTCACACGAGATCGGTGTGCGCCGCCGATTCCGGCAGATCAGTGCCCATGCAACGCTGGTAGTACTCGGCCACCACGGCGCGCTCGACCTCGTCGCAGCGGTTGAGGAAAGTGAGCCGGAAGGCAAGGCCGATGTCGTCGAAGATCTCGGCGTTCTCGGCCCAGGTGATTACCGTGCGGGGCGACATCACGGTCGAGATATCGCCGTTGATGAAGCCTGTCCGGGTCAGCTCGGCCACCGCCACCATGGCGTCGATGGTCTTGCGGCCTTCCTCGGTGTCCCAGCTTTTCGACTTGGCCAGCACGATGTTCGTTTCTTTCTCGTGCGGCAGGTAGTTGAGCGTGGTGACGATGCTCCAACGGTCCATCTGGCCCTGGTTGATCTGCTGGGTGCCGTGATAGAGGCCGGTGGTGTCGCCGAGGCCGACCGTGTTGGTGGTCGAGAACAAGCGGAAATAGGGGTGCGGGCGGATAACCCGGCTCTGGTCCAAGAGCGTCAGCTTGCCCTCGACCTCGAGAATGCGCTGGATCACGAACATGACGTCGGCGCGGCCGGCGTCGTACTCGTCGAAGACCAACGCGCAAGGGTGCTGGAAGGTCCACGGCAGGATGCCCTCGCGAAACTCGGTCACCTGCTTGCCATCACGCAGCACGATCGCATCCTTGCCGATCAGGTCGATGCGGCTGATGTGGCTGTCCAGATTGACCCGAACGCAAGGCCAGTTCAGCCGCGCCGCCACCTGCTCGATATGCGTCGACTTGCCGGTGCCGTGATAGCCCTGGATCATGACCCGGCGGTTGTAGGCAAAGCCGGCCAGGATGGCGAGCGTGGTATCACGATCAAAGCGGTAGTCCTCGTCGAGATCCGGCACCAGCTCGCTCGACTGCGAGAATCCGGGCACGACCAGGTTGCTTTCCAGGCCGAATGTCTCCTGCACGTTGACTTCCAGGTCAGGCGCTTCCAAGGGGTGACCCGACTGGTCGTCGGCAACTGCGGTAACCGTCATCGAGTAATCCTAACTCCTGAAATCTCGTGGGAAAGCCGGCGGCAGTCTCAGAATGCGCCGCTCGAAAGTAGAAAATTGTACGCCTCGTTGATCGTCTTGAAGCGTTCTTCCGCTGCCTTGTCACCCCCGTTGGCGTCGGGGTGATAACGCTTGACCAGTTGCTTATACCGCATTTTGACTTCTTGCAAGGTGGTGTCGACCTCTAGGTTCAGCACCGCCAGGGCCCGGCGTTGCTTGGAATCGACTCGACGCTCGGGCTCGAAGTCCTCGGCGGTGCCGCCAAAGCTTCCAAATCCAAAGATACCGAGCGGATCGGCGACCCCGTCGAGCGGGTCCGAGCGCTTGCCGGTCCCCATGCGCCAGGTCGGACGGTGGCCGGTGATGGCCTCGCGCTGAAAGCGCTCGATCTCGGGCTGGCTCATGCCGCTGAAATAGTTCCAAGCGGTGTTGTAGGCGCGCACGTGCTCGAGACAGAACCAGAAATAGGCATCGAGCTGCTGTGGCGACTTCGGGGCACGGAACTCGCCCTGCTCGCGGCAAGCCGGATGGTCGCAGAGGCGTGCGGCCACCTCCGCTTCCAAGGCCACGGAAACGTCGGCCAATGGTATGTCCTGTCGTCGCCTGCTCACGACTTGAGTATGGTGCCTCGATATGTCCGGCGCAACCAGCGCCGGCCTTGGATTCTGGGCGCTACGGGTTAACGACGGTATAACCAGCGGCGCTTGACATCGCGGTGTCGGCCGACCATCTCAACGCCTGCAATGGTTGTCGGGGAACGGATACGCGCCAAGCTCGAGGCGGCTCTGCAGCCGACCCGTCTGGAGTTGATCGACGAATCCGCGCAGCACGCCGGACACGCCGGCGCGCGACCCGAGGGAGAGACGCACTTCCGGCTCCACATCGTCGCCGAGGGCTTCGCCGGCCAGAACCGGGTGGAGCGACAGCGTCTGGTGCATCGCATTCTCGCGGAGGAGCTTGCCGGACCGGTGCACGCGCTCTCGATCAGCGCAGAAGCCCCGGATTCCTCGGAGTCCTGAACGGCATACAGCGTACAATTTCCAATTATCTACCATTGATTGAATTTGATACAATCAATGGTAGTTGAGATTCTAAATGACCTGGCCGGCCTTGAACTCTATAATCGAGGGAGCTTGCGATCGGTTCGAGTAACCAGAACGCGAAAGCGAGCTGCAGAAGCGTCCCGTTTTCGATAGACGGGTCCGAAACCCAGGAGAGCAGCGTGAGCGATTTGGTTTGCCGAAATGTCCGCATCGCCGGTCGGCGCACCAGCATCAAGCTCGAAGAGCATATGTGGGACGCGCTATTCGAGATCTGTGAGCGGCGCGGCCAGACGGTGCACAAGGTCTGCACCGAGATCTACGACAGCGGCGAGCATTCGAACTTCACCTCGCGCGTCCACGTATACATCCTGAGCTACTTCCGCGGCGCCGAGCGGCAGGCCAGAAGGCGGGCCAGGGCCCTGGACGCGCGGCTCGATGCCGCTGCCGAGAGTCCCCGGGTGCATGAAGAGATGGCGACCTGAACCGGCTCAGGCCTCCGGCTTGAGGCCTAGCGCGGTGATCCGGTTGCGCTGACGGCGCAGAATCTCGAAACGGAAGCCGTAAAAGGAGAAACGCTCGCCGACCTCGGGGATGCGGCGGGCTTCGTGGATCACCAAGCCGGCGATGGTCGCCGCCTCCTCGTCGGGCAGTTCCCAGTCACCGAAGCGATTGAGATCGCGTACCGTCACCGTGCCGTCGACGATCAAGCTGCCGTCGGGCTGGCGACGGATCGCGTCGGTCATGACCACGTCGTGCTCGTCGGCGATCTCTCCGACGATCTCTTCCAGAATGTCCTCCAGAGTTACCAGCCCCATGAGGGCGCCATACTCGTCGACGACCAACGCGAAATGCTCATGCCTGGCGCGGAAAGCGTTGAGCTGCTCCATCAGCGTCGTCGTCTCCGGCACGAACCAGGGCGTCCGCGCCAAGCCGGCCATGTCGATGGACCCGGCCTCGCCGCCGGGGCCGCCGAGTGCTCTCAGCAGATCCTTGGCGTGCAGGATGCCGAAGATGTTCTCCGGATCGTCCCGCCAGAGCGGCACCCGCGTGTAGGGGCTTTCCAAGGCCTCGGCGACGATCTCCTCGCTCGACTGACCGACATCTATCATCACCATGTTGCGCCGGTGCACCATGATTTCCGAGACCTGGACGTCCGGCAGGTCGAGAATGCCGCCCAGCATGTCGCGGTCCGCCTTCACCATCCGTCCCTCTTGGGTATGCAGCTCGGCCGTACCCTTGAGCTCCTCGGCCGAGCTGACCAAATGCCCGCCCGCGCCGACCTGGACCCCGACGAGCCGGAGGCAGAGCGCGACGATGAGCTGGACCAGATGCACGAGCGGCGCCAGCAACCGCACCATGGGGCCGATCAACGGCGCCATCGCGAGCGCGAACCGATTGGCGTTGTGGATCGCGTAGGTCTTCGGCAAGACCTCGGCGAAGATCAACACCAGCGCGGTCATGACGACGGTGGCATAAGCGACGCCAGCGTCGCCAAAGATACCGATCAGCAGGCTGGTGGCGAGCGCCGAGGCCAGGATGTTGACCAAATTGTTGCCGAGCAGGATCGAGCCGATCAGGCGCTCCTTGTGGTCGCTCAGGAAGTTGACCAACTCGGCCCGGCGGCTGCCCTGCTTGGCGAGGCTCAGCATCTGGGCCCGCGAGGCCGCGGTCAGCGCCGTCTCGGAACCGGAGAACAAACCGGAGAGCAGAAGCAGAACGACGATCGCTGCGATCGAAATCAGTATCTCGAGGTCCATTGCCGGCGCTTCACTTCCGTCACCCGAACATGCCGGGTCCAAGCGATGTTGCGAACATCGGGGCCTCCGCTCCTCCTCAAGCGGCGAGCTCGCGCTCGAGCATCCCGCGAACCGCCGCCTCGTCGACCTCGCGGGTCAGGAAGGCCTGGCCAATGCCGCGAACCAGGACGAAAGTCAGTCGGCCGTCGCGCACTTTCTTGTCCTGTCCCATGTGGTGCAGCATCGCTTCGACCGCAAGCCCTTCGAGGCCGGCCTCGCGTGCACTCGTGGCCAGGCCGGCCAGCGCCAGATGACGGCGCATGCGCTCGACGTCCTGACCCGGACAGAAGCCGAGATCGGCGGAGAGGCGAAACGCCATCACCATGCCGATGGCGACCGCCTCGCCGTGCAGCAGGGTGCCGTCAAAGCCCGCTTCCGCCTCCAAGGCGTGGCCGAAGGTATGGCCCAGATTGAGCAGCGCCCGCTCGCCGCGCTCGCGCTCATCGCCGGCAACGAATCGAGCCTTGGCCGCACAGCAGGCCAGGACGGCCTCGATCTGCGCCACGGCCTCGCCGCCAAGGACCTGCGCATGGTGGCTCTCCAGCCAGTCGAAGAAGTCGGGGTCCCCCAGCAAGCCGTACTTCACGATCTCGGCATAGCCGGCCCTGAGCTCGCGAGGCGGCAGGCTGGCCAGGACGCCGACGTCGACCAGCACCAGGCTCGGCTGATGGAAGGCACCGATCAGATTCTTGCCATGGCGGCTGTTGATGGCGGTCTTGCCGCCGACCGAGCTGTCGACCTGGGCCAACAGCGTGGTCGGAATCTGCACAACGCCGACGCCGCGCCTGAGCAAGGCCGCCGCCAGGCCGGCCAGATCGCCGAGAACGCCGCCGCCGAGGGCCACCAGCACGTCGTCGCGCTCGACTCCGAGTTCCAGCAAGCGTTCCAGGAGCTGCTCCAGTTCGGCGAAGCACTTACTGCCCTCCCCCGACGGCACCAGGACCGCCTGCTGCGCAATGCCGGCGGTCTCCAGCGCCGCCGCCAGCTCTTCCAGATAGAGCTTGGCGACGCTCTCATCGGCGACGATCACGGTCCTCGGGCGCCCGAGGACGGCGCCGATCAGCCGCCCAGCCTTGGCCAGGAGGCCTTGGCCGACGACGATGTCATAGCTGCGCTCGCCGAGATCGACCTGCAGGCGGCGGGGGGCGCTAGGCTCTCCCTCCATCAGGTCGTCTCCGCCACCAGCGCCGCCGGCGCTGCGGCCAGATATCCGGCCAGCTTCTCGATCGTCGCGCCGACCACGAGGTCGTGCGGCCCCTCGGTGCTGTCGACGACAATATCGGCCTCGGCATAGATCGGATAGCGCGCCTCGATCAGGCGGGCCATGATCTCGCGCTGGTCGCCGTTCTTCAGCAACGGCCGGTTGTCGCGCCGACGCACCCGGCGCACCAGGGTCTCGAGATCGGCGCGCAGCCAGACCGAGATGCCGCGCTCGCGGATCGTCTCGCGGATGCGGGGATTCATGAAGGCGCCACCGCCGGTGGCAAGAACCTTGGCTCCGTCCTTCAGGAGACGCTCGATGACGCGCTCTTCGCCCTTGCGAAACTCGGCCTCGCCAAAGCGGGCGAAGATGCCCTCGATGCTGCAGCCCGCGGCGGCTTCGATCTCCTGGTCGGCGTCGATGAAGGGAAGCCCGAGACGCGCCGCCAGGCGGCGGCCGATGGCGCTCTTGCCAGCCCCCATGATGCCGACCAGAACGATGCTGCGTTGAAGGTCTTCGAAAGGCGGCTCAGCCATTGACGCGGCGCCGGAAGTCACCATATGCCAGTGCTCGCCCGCACGGTCGTTGCCACCGGGAATCTCCGTCGATAGACTGCCGAAGCTCGATCATGGTGACAGTTTATCACAACTTTCGTGCCTGTCTTCCTTCCGCTGAGCTCGGGCAGGGATTGACCTCGGGTGTGGCAGGACGATGAAAAAGCTTTGGCTCGGCCTACTGTTGCTGGTCGTTCTCGGCCTCGTGGGCCTGGGCGCCTTTCTCTTCTACTGGGACATTCCGCCTCCCGGCGGGCGCATCGAGACGGTGATTCCGGATGATCGCTTTCCGAGGTAGCCAGGGCTCGCGGACCGCGGCGCTCGCGCTCCTCTTGGCGGTGCCACTTCTGGCCACGGATTCAGTCGCGCAAACTGGCCAGGGCCAGGTTGGCGCGCCGATCCCTCTGCGGCCTGGTGTCAAGGCAGTGAAGCCGCCGCCGCCATCCTCGGCGCCGGGCACCGCCGACGGCATTCGCGGCGATACGCGCATCTTGCGCCGAACCCGGCCACCCACCGGAGCCGAGGCCGATTCGCCGGTCCGGCGCTCCGGCAAAGTCGAGATCCGGCGTCTCGAGGCCTTCGATCCCTCCTCGATCGGTCTCTTGAGCGAGGCTGACGGAGGCTTCGGCCTGGAGATGTGGACCGGCAGCCGAGCCTCGCTGGTCCGGCGCCTGTTGCCCCGGCTGCCGATGGGAACGACCTCGCCGATCATGCAGTCGCTGGCCAAGCGCCTGCTGCTGTCCACGGCCAGGCCGCCCGAGCCGGGCAAGACGCGGCCCGAGGGTCCGGCCGAGCCGAGCCTGCTGGCGCTCAGGGTCGGCCGGCTGGCGGCCGGTGGCCATTTGCACGAGATCAACGACCTGCTGGCGCAGACGGCGTCGATTTCGACCGAGACGGCGCTGATCGAGACGCGGATGAACGCCAATTGGCTCGACGGCGACGAGGCCGGCGCCTGCAGCCTGGCGCGCAACATGGTCGAGCAGTCGGACGATCCCGTGTGGCAGAAGTCGGCCGCCCTTTGCCACGCCGTCGAAGGCGATTCCGATCGCGTCGAGCTCCTGGAACAGCTCCTGGCCGAAGCCCGGCACGAGGACGACACTTTCTTTGCTGCAATCGGCGCCCTGTTGGGCCGCGAGACGAAACCGCCCAAGACCCTTGCCGCGCCGACACCGCTGCATGTGGCGATGCTGCGCCGGGTCGGCTGGCCGCTACCGGAAGCGGCGCTGGCCGGCGCCGGGCCGTTGGTGCTCCGCTCCCTCGTCGCTTCCCAGAGCTTACCGCCGGCGACGCGGCTCGAAGCCGCCGAGCGCGCCGTCTCGACCGGTGGCCTGCCGGTCGACGATCTGCGCGAGATCTATCGCCAGGTGGATTTTTCGGCCGAGGAACGACAGGCGTACAAGGCGCCGGCGGAGCGGCAACCCGGCGCCAGGAGCAACGCCCTCCTCTACCAGATGGCGCGCGCCGCCGACCAGCCGATCGCGCGCGCCGAGGCGTTGGCGCTGTCCCTCGAGGGCGCGCGCCAATCGGGCCGCTACGCCACCGTGGCGCGGGCCAACGCGGCGGCCCTGAAGTCGATCGCGCCGGTGCCGGGATTGCTATGGTTCGCCTCCGAGGCGGGGCGTGCCTTGCTCGCCGCGGGCGATTCGGAGCGGGCGATGACCTGGCTGATCATGGCGAGCCGGGACCGCTCGGAAGCCGGCAAAGAGGCGTCCAGCGCGCTCTGGCCGCTGCTTCTGGTGGCCGACCCACGCGGTCGCGTGCCCTTCGACGCCAAGCGCTTTCGCGACTGGTGGACGGCCCAGGAAGAGACGCCCGAGGCCGACCTGGCGCGCCGCGGCGGCCTGATGCTGACCCTGCTGGAAGCCCTCGGCCAGCGGGTGCCGTCGGGCGCCTGGGAGATTCTCTACGACGAGGCCGACCACACCGCCGAGGTCACCCCTTCGGCGGTGCTGATCCAAGGCCTGGGTAAGGCATCGGCCGCGGCCCGGAAGGGGGAGACGGTCCTGCTGGCACTGCTGGCGCTCGGCCCCGGCGGACCGGCCCGCGCCGCCCCGGCGACCCTGCGCCAGGTGATCTCCGCGCTCAGGCGTCAGGGCCTCGAGGCGGAGGCCCGCGCGGTCGCCCTGGAAGCGATGCTGGCACGGGAATTTTGAGGCGTTGTCGCAAACCGCACCATCCCGCGACGATGGCGTCCCTCTGGCTTCCCGCCCGAGAGACCACTAACGCCATGGCGCGCCGGGGGAAGCAACGATGACGGACCGGGGCGCGTACCGGATCGAGGCGTTTATCGAGATGCTTGCGGCCGAGCGTGGTGCCGCCGCGAATACGCTCGAGGCCTACGGCCGGGACCTGAGCGACTTTCAGGCGGGCCTCGACGGCGACATCGAGGCGGCGACGACGGAAGACATCCGGCGCTATCTGGCGCGCCTCGCCGGCGAAGGCAGGTCGGCCGCGACGGCGGCCAGACGGCTGTCGGCGATCCGCCAGTTCTTCCGCTTTCTCTATGCCGAGGGACTACGCCTCGACGACCCGAGCGCCGGCATCGATGCACCGAAGCGCGGCCGAAGCCTGCCGCGGGTCCTCTCCGAGGCCGAGGTCGAGGCCCTGCTCGCCGCTGCCCGGGCCGCCCCCGGCCCCGAGGGCAAGCGGCTGACGGCCCTGATGGAGGTGCTCTATGCCACCGGTCTTCGCGTCTCCGAGCTGGTCTCGCTGCCGTTCCCCATTCTGTCGCCGGAGCGGGCCTATATCGTCGTTCGCGGTAAGGGCGGTCGCGAGCGGATGGTGCCCTTGAGCGAGCCGGCGATCCGCGCCCTTGCCGACTACGAAGCGGTCAGGGAGAAATTCCTGAAGCGCGAGGGCGATGCCAAGTGGCTCTTTCCCTCACGGGCCAAGGGCGGTCATTTGACCCGCCAACGCTTGTCGCAGCTTCTCGACGGGCTCGCCATCGAGGCCGGCATCGACCCGGCCAAGGTATCGCCGCATACGCTCCGCCACGCTTTTGCCTCGCACCTGCTGGCGCACGGCGCCGACTTGCGCGCGGTGCAGCAGATGCTGGGGCATGTCGACATCTCGACGACGCAGATCTATACCCACGTCCTCGAGGAGCGCTTGCGCGACCTGGTCGAGCGGCATCACCCGCTGTCACGGTGAGCGCACCACCGGCCCGGCCGGCGAATATTGACAAGGCGTGGCGCGCGGGTCAGGTTGCGCCCGCCGCGCCGGTTTACCGCCGCCGCCGCGGCGCCGTGGAACCGTTGGCGAAATAGTCGCAGATGAGAACCTATCTCGATTTCGAGCGTCCGATCGCGGAGCTCGAGGACAAGATCCAGGAGCTGCGCCAGCTCGATGGCGAGGGTGCGGGCAAGGTCGACATCGAGGAGGACGTCGGCCGCCTGCAGCAGAAGGCGGACCGGCTGCTGGGCGAGACCTATGCCAAGCTGACGCCTTGGCAAAAGACCCAGGTTGCCCGCCACCCCGGGCGGCCGCACTTCTCCGACTACGCGGCGGCCCTGATCGAGGGCTTCACGCCGCTCGCCGGCGACCGGGCCTTCGCCGACGACAAGGCGCTGGTCGGCGGCTTGGGCCGCTTTCAGGGCCGATCGGTCATGATCCTGGGTCAAGAGAAAGGGGCCGACACCGAGGGCCGCGTGGCGCACAACTTCGGCATGGCCAGGCCCGAGGGCTACCGCAAGGCGGCACGCCTGATGCGCCTCGCCGATCACTTCTCACTGCCGGTCATCAGCTTCGTCGACACCCCCGGCGCCTATCCCGGGATCAGCGCCGAAGAGCGCGGCCAGGCCGAGGCGATCGCCCGCTCGACCGAGACCTGCCTCGAGATCGGCGTGCCGCTGATCGCCTGCATCGTCGGCGAGGGCGGCTCGGGTGGCGCGGTGGCGCTCGCTAGCGGCAACGCCGTCATCATGTTGGAGCACGCGATCTATTCCGTGATCATGCCCGAGGGCTGTGCCTCGATCCTCTGGCGTACGGCCGAGCGCGCGCAGGACGCGGCCGACGCCCTCAAGCTGACCGCCCAAGACCTGGAACGGCTCAAGGTCATCGACTCGATCGTGCCCGAGCCGGTCGGCGGCGCCCACCGCGACCGCGAGACGGCGATTGGGGCCCTCGGCGAGCGGATCGGCGAGACGTTGCAAGCCTTTGCCGGTTGGGAGAGCGACCGGCTGCGGGCGCACCGGCGCCAGAAGTTCCTCGAGATAGGCCGGATCGGGCTGGCGTGACGGCAACCGTAGAGACGAACCGGAGGGCGGGGAGGCAATGGTGAAGGCGCTACCGCTGGCAGGCATACGCGTGGTGGAATTCGGCGGCAACATCGCCGGGCCGTTCGGCGGCTGGGTCCTGGCCGAGCTCGGCGCCGAGGTCGTCAAGATCGAGCGGCCCGAGGGCGACGACGCCCGCGGCTGGGGACCGCCCTTCTGGCGCGAGGCCTCGTCGATGTATCACTCGCTGAACCGCAACAAGCGCTCGGTCGTCGCCGATCTGACGGACGCAGATACCGTCGCGAAGCTGAAGCGCCATATCGTGGAGCGGGCCGACGTCGTGCTGCAGAACATGCGGGCCGGTGTACTGGAACGCCTGGGCTTCGCCGCCGCCGAGTTGATGGCCGCGAACCCGCGGCTGATCTGGTGCAACCTGAATGCCTATGGCCGCGAGGGACCGCTGGCCGGCCGCCCCGGCTACGACGCGCTGATGCAGGCCTTCGCCGGCATCATGAGCGTCACCGGCGAGCCGGAGGGCGAGCCGGTCCGGGCCGGCGTCTCGGTGGTCGACGAGGGCAGCGGCTTCTGGTGCGCG